>JBELJW010000171.1:0-4188 GCA_042089975.1 Flavobacteriales bacterium
ATCGCCCCTGGGCGATTGACAGGGGGATTTGAATTGCCTCTGGGCGATGTAATCCTGATATTCCCCTTGGTCGGTGGCCACGGGTCGGCCTGACTCATCCCCCTCAAAACTGAGGTTGGTGGTGTACGAGGAAGACATGGTGCTACGGTAGGTGTGGTTCAAGTTGAAACGCTTGAACTTCTTTTTCAAGGTGGGGTTTTTGGACAGCCCGTCGTAGCTGACCCTCCAGTTGGGGCGAACCGGAGCGTCGAAGACATCCAATGGAACTTCCTCCGCATCCAGTCCGAGGTAGGCGGCCATGAAGGCTGGAATGACCACGTTTTGGCTGTTGGGGCCAAACCCTGGCGCGTAGCCAATCTCGTTCAAGTCATCGTTGTAATTGAGCTCATTCTGCCGCTCACTCACAAAGCGCCTGCCGCTGAGAAAGGACTCCCAAACCGAGTTGGTGTAGGTGCTGTCATCGTCCACGAACGCCGTGGGCCAGGTCATCACCGTCGCTGTGAAGTTCCCAGTTTCGTTGGCCGATTCGTTGACGTAGTCTTGCAAATCGTCGTCGTAGCGGAAGAAGCTTTGGTAGTTCTTGCTGATGTTGCGGTTGGCGGTCAGCTCCAGCTTGAAGTCCCGGATGGGCTCCAAACTCGCACGGGCGTTGAAGTTCTCGCTGTACGATTCCGTGTACTGGTTGTTCAAATTGGACTGTTGGACCAACCAACCATTCGACGCAGCCTCTTGGGCAAAGGTGCCATCTCCGAAGCCATTTCCATAGAGGTCGGTGCTCTGGTGGCCCAGCAAAAACGGCAATCCCGGCGCACCAAAATCTCGGTTGAAGCCGCCATAATTGGCCTGCTCGGCATACCCGGGAAGCAAGGTGCCCTCGTTCCGGGCATACGTGGCGGATACGTTGCGCAGCCCCATGGCAAAGCGCAGGATGTGCTCGATGGGGTTGATGTTGCGCTTTTCCTTTTCTTCTTCCTCTTCCAAATTGCCAAACCCGTCGCGCCTCTCGTTGCTGACCTCCCTGTCTTTGGGCCTTGGCCGGCGCTTGTTGTTGATCTCCTTCAAAAAAGGCACCTTGTTGTAGAAGTTCTTCAAGTTGGCCTGCGCATTGATGCTGACGTTGCGGCTGTTTTGGATGGTGCTCCCCAGCGTGTCCTGGGCAAACGGTGCACGATCCCAGCGGAACGAACTTTGGTAGCGCGTGTCGGCACTGATCCAATCGGTCAATGGCAGCTTGTCCAGCGGCAATTTGTATGTGCCATTCACTTGGTGGTTGTAGGTTGTCACCTCCCCGCCTTCCATCAAACTCGATTGCACTTCGTCCCGGTACGCATTGTATCCATCGGGGTCATCCACCTCGTCTGGGATTTCTCCAGCCTGCTCCATGATCAAGGCCTGCGCTGTGCCCTGGTAGTCCAACTTCAAGGACTGGGTCAGGTCGTATTTGACCGTGTAGTTCCGGTTCCATGTCCAAGTCTTCACGACTTGTGGAGTGATGATGGGCTCCAATCCAAGGCCAGGGTTCAGCGCCTCCATGTTGTCGCGCACCTGACTGACCTCGTACATCCGCTGCATCTGGTTCGACGCAGAAATCTGTTTGGGCAGCAAATAGAAATTGAAATCTCGGATCCACTTCAAGTACTCCGAGTTGCGCAGGAAACCCACCTTGGAGAAGGGGGACCTCTTTTTGGGCTTGGGCTGCCAGCTGTAATTCAACCCACCGCGATGTTCCACATTGCGGAAATTGTCCGTGTAAATGTCCTGCCGGTACTGCTCATTGAAACTGTAGTTGGCGGAGAAGTTCGCCGGGTTCAGGAGCGAAAAGAGGCCCTTGCTGCTGTTGCTTCCACCTCGGCCGCCGCCACCACGTGAACCCGGGTTGTTGCTGCCAAAGCGTTCGCGGTCTTGGGTGAGTTTGTCGCCATTGGCATCGTTGGAGTCCTTGTTCCTCGCATTGCGGTCCTTGCTTCCCCCGCCTTTTCCAAATTGAGGGGCAATCTTGACATTGGAGAAGTTGATGCTGCGCACTTGGTTGATTGTGCGGGCATCGCGTTGTCGAGAATCGATGGCGTCCACATCGTCAGGATTGTTGATTTGGTCTGCAATGGCGGCCAAATCCTCCATCTCCACATCGGGGGACAAGGGGTCGAATTGAGGGGTGCTCGTTTGGTTGCTGTAGCCCAAGTACATGGGCAGGGTCACCCCAAGCTTCTCTGGAAACAGCTTGCCCAGTTGGATCGTTCCGTTGGCATCCAATCCCTGCATGGTTTCGCGTTGCCGCTCTTGAACGCGTTGCTCGAGACCTCCCCAACCCGGCACCGACATGTTGGCGGCCACGCTGACATTCGCCAGGTCTGCCAAGGTGGCGTTCGCCTGCGCGACCGCAGCCCAACCCCCTTCTTCATTGAATCCCGAGAGTCTCAACTCGTTCACCCACATCTCCGCGCACTTGGGCTGTCCATCGTCCGAAGTCCATAGGGGTTGCTCGAGGTCTTTGTCAGGGTTGCGGATACCCACCATGATGGTGACCACATTGGACAACGTAGGATTGCCCTTCACAGAAAGCCTTTTGCCGTCGTTCACCACAGAATACACCCCGGTGGGACTCAAGTCCCCGTTGACGTACCGGTTCCGCAATTTGTCCAAACTCAACAGACGCAGGGAATCGAGGTTGATGTCGATGTTGTTCTCGAGGGGCCAAATGTCGTAGCCTGAAAGGGTCGACACCGAATTGTCGTCGATGGGCGTCGGCTTGAGCGGGATCTCGTATTCGTAGTAGTTCTGGTCGTAGTCGCTTCCCAATCGCACGAAGGCAGTGACATCCCCTTGGTTCAAAATTTCATCTTGTCGACCGGCTTCGACGTGCACGAACATTTTGAGCCGCTCGTACATCCGCATGTCAAAGTTGATGTTGCGATAAGCAGCGCGTGCATCGCCGTCTTCGAGGCCACATACTTCCAAGGAAAGCGATTGCTCGTTGAGCCTGCGCTGGTTCAAATTGGAAGGGTCAATTTCCTGGTTGATGCCAGGAGGGATCACATAAGGAACTGGGGTGCGCACCCCGTTCTCCTCCAAGTTGACTGCCGTCAGAGCGAATTGCGTCCCGGTGGGGTCGTCCACTTCCACTTCTTGGAGTCCGGCCAAATTCTGCTCGTACCGCCTCCACTCCCCACGGACCAATTCCAACCGGGCAAAACGCAAGGTCACAGGCTCGCCAAAATCCTTCATGATCATCCGCATGAAACGGATGGAACGGAAGTCGCTGATGCCATTGAGCGCCTGGTCGTACTCCTTGACGGGAATCTTGAATTGGTACCACTTGATCGGGCGCTGTTCCCCAGCACCATTCGTCTTCGACACCGTTTCCAAAATGTCGGACAAGTAGCCCTTGCCAATGTTGTCCGGAGACAAGTCGGCCGCCGTCAAAGGAATCTCATACTGGTAATAAGATTCGATGGTTCCAAGGGTCAAGTCCTCATTGATGTCCTCCGTGTTGGGGATGGTCGTCGACGTGATCGGGTAACCAAAAGGCTGCTGGGTGTTGGAGTTCCCTTCGTAGCGGCTGAAGAATTGATAGCGTTCCAAAATGTCCTCGCCTTCTGCTTGGGCCCCTGGGTCCCGGAAGTACCTGAAGTCATCGGCAGACGGGTCCGTTTGGTATTGTGCAAAAGCATCTTGGGACAATTCCGTTTCCAACCCATCCAACCAAGGGGCAAAGAAGGTGCGTTCTCCGGCGGAATTCAAACCATCGAGGCCCACATCTTGGCTGCTGTAGTCGTTGGTGCTGTTGTCAAAGGCATTGACCACGTTGAACGTGGTGGGGTCGGGGTAAACGCCCCAGGTGCTCGTGTCCGTCTCCAACTCCGCGTTGTTGGCCGACGGCAACCCGTTTTCAAATTCGAGTTGGCTGTCGTTGAGCACGTCTTCGCTGACGTTGCCCAAGTTGATCAAGAGCTTGCCTCCAGACTCGTTTTCAGAGTCCTCGTTGAAGGGATCCATCAGCCAAAACTGGATGTACTCAATGTTGGCGGCCTCAAAATCCGTGGTGGTCAAGGCCCGTTGAATGCCCGCCCAACGACCCTTGGGGTCGCGCAAGGTGCCGTCCTCTTCCAGTCCAGCAGAATTCTCTGAGCCTTCGAAGGGCCGGCCTCAGCTGAGTCTGAGTCATCTGCACTCTCATCATCCTGAGGG
>JBELJW010000172.1:0-4170 GCA_042089975.1 Flavobacteriales bacterium
GCGCAAGCATTCATCGATGGTCTGTCGGCTTCAGAAGAAGTGCAGTGCGAAGAAGAATTGCCTGCTTCTTGTGAAGACGAGACCATTGACTTGATCAATGCCTGTGAGGGTGATGTGCTTTTCTGCGCCTACGACCTCGCCGGCGACGAAGGCTTCACCACATGGGATGTGACCACTGCTGAAGGACCTGGTGCAGATGCGGCGATTCGCATCTACGGCATGTCTCCTCAGGTGGACATCTGCAACAGTGACTACTTCCTTGAAGACCCCGTGAACCCACTGAAGCTTACAGTTTACAGCAATTCAGGATCAGCTCGTTTGACAGGTTCTGTCTACAACGATTTGGATCCAAGCATCACCTTTGATGTGGACATGTACTTCGACAACGCACAACATGCAAGCGATTGGATGGCAGAAAATGCAAGCCATGGCTTGTTGACAGCATGGGATTGCGACGCAGATGCCTCCGGCATTGAAGTCTACGACATGCGCAATACCATTTCTCGCTTGACTGGTACAGGATCTGTCTCTGGTGAGATTTACCTCAGCCACATGCCTGTTTCTATGAACAAGCGATTCCAACTCGGAGTGGGCGGAAACAACCACAACTGCGAGAATGGATTCGGAGGTTGGTTCGGATGGAGTGGTGTGTTGGACGGAGAGCCTGTCATGGGCTTCTCTGGCGACGTCATCGCCGACGTGAGCAACCCAACCTTCACGGACACAGATTGCGGAAGCGAGTCTGTGACGTTGACCTACGCTTTGATTAACCCCGCTGCGGGACAGTCTCAGTACGTCAGCCAGGTTTGGGAGCGCAACGACACTGAAGCACCTGCATTTGCAGCTGCTCCTGCCGACTACACCATCGAGTGGAGCGATCTCCACGACGAGGCATGCGGATGGAACATCGACGTTCCATGCTTGGAGGTGACGGACAACTGTCCTGACTTCAACCCCGCGTACGACGGATGCAACGACAGCGATGCGACCTGTGGTTCCGTGACCTTCAGCCGCGACACCGTCTCTTTGGACTGTGCAGGCAACTTCGTGATTCGCCAAACATGGGTGGCCACGGACGGAAGCGGAAACGAGAACACGCACGTTCAAACCATCACCGTCCAAGACACCATGGGTCCAGACTTTGCTGGAACTCCTGAAGTTGCAAGCATTTCTTGCGACGACATCAATGAGATGGTGGTGAGCACGAGCGATTGTTCTGACGTTGTGGATGTTTGGTTCGTACAGTCCCTCCAGAGTGGAAACTGCATGAACCCAGGAAGCCTTTCCCGCACGTACTACGCCGAAGACGGCTGTGGCAACATCAGCTCATTTGACCAAATCGTGAACATCATCGACAACGATGGTCCAGTGATCATGGGCGAAGAAGTCTTTGTGGACTGTGATGCCTACGATGCTACTGCCTTGTACCCTCTCGTGATCGAAGATTGCGACTTGCGTGTTTGGTCAGAAGGTGAGGATGGCTTGTGGAGCTCTGTATTCAACGAGAACTGGTCCACCGTTTACGACATGGACAACACACCTGTTGAGGTAGAGTGGAGTGATGCAGCGCCTGTCGCAGGAGAAGGAACTTGCTACGTGGTGACACGCACAGTGACGGCCTACGACAACTGTGGCAACTCCAGCACCATTCAGTACCCCATCAACATCACTGACACCACCGCCCCTAGCATTTCTGCTGTGGCCGTGATCAACGTGGAGCACAATGAGTACGCCGGAAACGGTTCATTCGAAGTGACGCAAGCAAGTGCTTCTTCTTTCGAAATCAATGATGCCAGCAACCCATTCTTTGGTCAAACCAACTTCCAAGTTGGTGACGACTGCACATTCAGCAGCTTGTATGCTGGGGTGAATGGAGTGGTGACGGTGTCATGGGAAGACATTGACTCAGGAGCATCTACATGCCTTGCGTTGGACAGCGTCATCCTTGACCGTACCTACACGGCTGTGGATGCATGCGGAAATTCCGCACAAGCCACTCAGACAGTGATTTTGGTCGACACAACAGCACCTGTTTGGGCGAACGACTCTTACCATGAGCCCGCTCCTACAACTTGTGACATGGCGTTGCTCGAACAGATGAATGATGCAGATTACATGCAGATCCCTGGAATGGCATCTGACATTTGTGACGAGCACTTGGACTACGAAGTATCTGCTGTTCTGATGAGTGGCGGTTGCATCGGCACATGGTACCGCACATGGACTGCCACAGACGATTGTGGCAACGTGTCGACTGCGGAACAGTTTGTGTCCTTGATGGACACCACTGCACCTGACTTTGACAGTGTGCCTGCCGACATCACCATCGGCTTGAACGAATTCTGCGACGCCAACTACGTGGTGGAAGTCACTGGTGGGGAGGCAACTGCATCCGACAACTGCGACGTGTGCTTTGAACAAAACTTGGTCATCGAATACACTGAAGCTGAAGCGGTCTTTACTTGTGCTGGTGACGACGACAACCTCGAAGGCACCCGTTACATCGAGCGCACTTGGACCGTCACCGACCAGTGTGGCAACAGCCGAGACAGCATCCAAACCATTACGCTTGTGGACACCATTGCCCCAATCGGCATGGCGCAAGATGCGATTTTGGACTGCGCTGAATACCGCGACACCCCTGACCAATTGTTTGGAGTCGTGGATTATGCCGACAATTGTGATTCTGATGTCGCCATCACATGGGACGTTGCAGAAGACGTGGTTGACAGCATCAACGCTGAAATCGACAACGACATGGTGGACGAGCTGAATGCAGGATGTTACTCAGTCACTCGTACTTACCACTTGGTCGACGACTGTGGCAACATGTCCAGCTTCGAGCAAACCCTCCACATTGTGGACAACACAGCCCCTGTGTACCAGGGTCCTGGTCAGCTCTTCATCCCTGCACACCTCTACGCTGAGGGCCTCTTGGCTCCCGACGACGTTTGGTCGTTCCCTGTGGGTGAAAGCACCGAATCTGGCTTCATCTATGAAGACGGTTCAACCGACGAGTTGAGGAGCTTACCCATCGGATACATTGACGACTGCAGTGACTTGTTCGATTGCACCGCTCAAGACTTCGAAGTGTCAGGAGGCTGTGCCGGAACGTTCGAGCGCGTGTTGACCATCACTGATCTGTGTGGCAACCAGTCTCTCGCTTCTGTCTACATCAACTTGGTGGACACGGTGAGCCCTTACTTCTCATTCGTTCCAGAAAGCTATACCCTCGAGTGCGATGAAGACATCGTGTTCTTGGATCCAGTGGCTGAGGATTGGGTCGACGAAGATGTGTTGGTTGTGGAAACACAGACCATCATCCAAGGAGCTTACCCTGAGTCCTACCAGATCGTGCGTTCATGGGTGGCCCGTGACAACTGCGACAACCTCGCGATGGCATCACAGACCATCACCGTGGTGGACACGACAGCTCCGGAGATTGTTGCTCCTGCTGACATCGTGGTGGAAAGCCGTCTCTTGGCGACCGACCTCACTGTCACCAACGACGACATCCGCGTCTGTGCAGCAGTCATTCCTGGTGGAAGCCCCAACGAGGTAGGAGACTACGTTTTGGTCGAGTCAGAGGTCTACAATGCATTGAGTGACTTGATGCAGGTGGGCGATGTGATCCGCATTGGCAATGCCCAGCGCACCATCACGAGCGTTCAAAACGCGAATGGTGCTGGTTATTCGCTCAAGCGCTTGCGCTGGAACTCCAGCCTCCAGAACATCACCACAAATGCATCGAGCAAGATCGACTTGGTCGACAACGCTACGGCAACGGACAACTGTGACGGCAACCCTGTTGTGACGGCGACTGGCATTCTGTCAGAAGTCGAGCACTGTGGAAGCACACACATCAAGACGTACGTGCGTGAATTCCAGGCGGTGGACAACGCAGGCAACATGTCCTCAGCGACTCAAACCATCCGTTTGATCGACGAGACTTTGCCCACCATTTCAGCACCTGCTGATGTGACACTGCAGTGCACTGCTGAAATCCCAACCACTCCTGCAGTGGCTGCGGACCAGATCTACTGTGACGAAAGCTTGGGTCTCGACACTTGGTACGAGGACTCGATCTCAGGTGACGACGACGAATGCGGTGTGGAATACACCATCACACGTACCCACTATGCAACTGCAGCGGCATTGACCCTTGCAGAC
>JBELJW010000173.1:0-4169 GCA_042089975.1 Flavobacteriales bacterium
GTCGTGCAAGATGAGCTCTTTGCCATCGATCTGGGCATTGATGGCTGGGAATTCAGCCAACGCCGTGGTCACGGCCTTGGTGAAAAAACCCATGAAACCCAAGCCCACGCCGAATTCCTTCTTGAAGGCTTCTTTGTGCTTCTTGCGCAAGTCCATTACCGGCTTCATGTCCACTTCGTTGAAGGTGGTCAACATTGCCGTTTCATTCTTGACGGACACCAAGCGTTCCGCCACCTTGCGGCGCAGCATGCTCATCTTCTCACGTCGCGTCTCTCGGCTTCCAGTCCATCCAGACCGAACATTCGATGCATCAAACCCCTGGGCCAATGCCGCCAAGACATCTTGCTTGAGCACTCGGCCTTCACGCCCTGTGCCTTGGATGGAGCCCGCGGGAAGTCCGGCATCTGCCATGGTTTTTCTTGCAGCAGGCGATGCATGGCCTTCCACATGGCTTCCCTTGTTGAAGGCCAAAGGTGCAGGTGTGGCAATGGGAGGTGGGGCGGGGATGCGACTCGGGGCGGGACTCGGGGCGGGACTCGGGGCGGGAGCCTCGGCCGGAGCTGGAGCCGCCGGCACAGCTGGAGCTTCAGTTCCTTCGGGCCGTTGGGCATCGGTGTCGATCAAACAACAAATCCCTCCGACTTCCACAACATCTCCTTCTTCAGACTTCAATGTGATGATGCCTGCAGCTTCCGCCGGCAATTCCAACGTGGCTTTGTCAGAATCCACTTCCGCAATGGCCTGGTCTTTTTCAACATAGTCGCCATCGGACACAAGCCAAGCAGCAATCTCCACTTCCGAGATGCTCTCCCCAGGGCTGGGGACTTTCATTTCCAGAATCGGCATGAGGTAAAGGTTCTTAGGGTCAGGTTAGGTCAAAATTGGGCCATGGCCACCACTTCATCAAGGAGGGCGTCGTGTCGTTGGTGGTGCACCGCAGGGGAACCCGAAGCAGGACTCGCGCTTGCTTCCCGTCCTACGAACGACAGGTCGCCCCAACCGTTCAAATCCATTTGCTCGCGGACAAACGTCCACCCCCCCATGTTGCGTGGCTCTTCCTGGAGCCAAACCACCTTGGGCTTGCCGTGGCGGGAAAGCACCTCTGACACGGCTTGGGCAGGAAAGGGATGGAGCTGTTCAAGTCGCACCAAGGCCAAATTCTTGGGGGCCTTGTCGCCAAACTTCTCGAGCAGGTCATAGTACACCTTGCCAGAGCACAAGACGACAACCTCCGCGCCATCCGCAGCTTGGGCATCGTCCACCACCTCGAGAAAACCTCCTTTGCTGAAGGCTTGGATCGAGGAAACGGCTTTGGGGTAACGAAGGAGTTTCTTGGGCGTGAACACCACCAATGGCTTCCGGAAAGGCCTGTGCACCTGACGCCGCAACAAGTGGAACATGTTCGCCGGAGTGGTGCAATTCGCCACGACAATGTTGTCTCCGGAACACAACTGCAAGAAGCGTTCAAGGCGTCCACTGCTGTGCTCTGAACCCATCCCCTCGTATCCATGTGGCAGGAGCAAAGTCAGTCCATTCATGGTGCGCCACTTGTCCTCGCCCGCAGTGAGAAATTGATCCCACATGATTTGTGCCCCATTGTTGAAGTCCCCAAACTGGGCCTCCCAAATGGTCAAACCATTGGGCTGGGCAAACGAGTAGCCGTATTCAAATCCACTGACAGCGTATTCGGACAGAAGGCTGTTGTAGACCTGCAACTTTGCTTGGCCCTTGCTCAGCTCGTTGAGCATGATCCATTCTTCTTCGCTGTCCTCCGTTTTCACCACGGCATGGCGGTGGGAGAAAGTCCCACGCTCAACATCTTGTCCAGAAATCCGCACAGGGTGCCCTTCTTCCAACAATGTCGCGTAGGCGAGCTTCTCTCCCATGGCCCAATCCAATTCATCCCGCTCCAACATCGCCAAACGGTCGCGCTTGAGCTTCTTGACTTTGCGAAAGAAATTGGGGCCCTCAGGCAGGGTGTTCATGCGCTCCGCTAGGGCCACCAGCTTCTTGCTGGACACCCCTGTCTCGGGAGAACTGGTCAGCTCGTGGTCTTTTGCGGGGCGGTAGGCTTCCCAGAGGTCGCTCAAGAAATCGTCCACCACAGAAAGCTCCATGGACTTGGCCTCCTCAAAACCGTCTTCCATCGCTTGCACCAAAGAAGCCTTCAAAGCTTCAGCCTCTTCAGTGGTGACCGTCCCGTCTTGCAACAGCTTGGCCAGGTAGGTTTCACGTGGTGACGGATGCGCGGCGATGGCCTTGTAAAGTTGTGGCTGGGTGAACTTGGGTTCGTCCCCTTCGTTGTGCCCATATTTTCTGTATCCCAACAAGTCAATGAAGACGTCCCTGTGGAAGGTTTGTCTGTACTCGAGGGCGATTTTCATGACCTGCACCACCGCTTCTACATCGTCGGCATTGACATGAAATACCAAGGCCTGAGTGACTTTCGCCACATCGGTGCAATAGGTCGAGGTGCGGGCATCGAGATAGTTCGTGGTGAAGCCAATTTGGTTGTTCACCACGATGTGGACCGTCCCTCCTGTTCGGTAGCCGTCAAGCCCAGCCATCTGCGCCAATTCGTAGACCACACCTTGGCCGGCAATGGCAGCGTCCCCATGGATCAAAATGGGCAGCACACTTGCTTCCTCTCCTCCCATGGCATCGATGCGGGCCCTTGCGATGCCTTCGACCACAGGATCAACTGCCTCCAAATGAGAGGGGTTGGGCGCCAGCGTGATGGTCACTTCTTGCCCCGAATCGGCCTTTTGCTTTTGGGAGTAGCCCAAATGATATTTCACATCGCCATCGAACAAACCATCGCCATCGTAGGCCTTCCCTTCAAATTCGCTCAAGATGTGGGCATAAGGTTTGCCCATGATGTGGGCCAGTGTGCTCAACCGCCCGCGGTGGGCCATCCCTATGACCACCTCCTTCACTCCCTGGGTTGTGCCAAGCTCAATGAGGGCGTCCAACCCTGGAATCAGGGACTCTCCGCCTTCCAACGAAAAGCGCTTTTGTCCCACAAATTTCTTCTGCAGGAACTCCTCGAAGAGGGTGGCTTGACTGATTTTCTTGAGCACGTGCTTCCTCGCCTCGGCATCCAGCCTCGGACGGTTCGCCAGCTCGATGCGGTCGCGGATCCAATCGAGCCGTTCAGGTTCGCGGATGTACATGTACTCCATGCCAATGGAGTGGCAATACGTGGCCTCCAGGTGCGCCACGATGTCGCGCAATTTCGCCGCGCCCAGCCCCACCTCACTGCCTGCCTGAAACACTGTATCCAAGTCCCCATCGTCCAAACCAAAATGTTCCAACGCCAAGGTAGGCAGGTACGTCCGTCTTGCACGGACGGGATTGGTTTGCGTGAACAGGTGACCACTGGTGCGGTAGCCATGGATCAAGTCGATGACTTTGAATTCCTTGAGGGTCGCAGGGGAAGCTGCATCCTCGCCATATTGGGCACGGCTCAAATCAAACCCTGCAAAAAAAAGTCGCCACGAGCGGTCCACCGACTCGGGGTCCTGCAGGTAGCGGGCGTACATGGCATCGAGCGCACCGGGTTCGGCATTGCTCAAAAAAGAAAGTGGGTCCATGAGGACGTAGGCGTTTTGCGCCAGTAAAGGTAAGCCTCTCCGACCGGACTGACCTTATCGAAAGGATGGGAATCAGTGGGTCCTTGACACAACGTGTTTCGCGAGGGCTTCAAACCACGCCGCGTCGGCACCAGACAGGCCCAATTCTGAGAGTGAATTCAAGGCCATCTCGGCATGGGTGGCCATGCGTTCTTGGGCTTTCTTGTCCGCCCCAGCAGCAACCATCGCGTGCCTGACGGCTTCTATTTTCGAAGTCATTTCCTCCTGTGTGGTGGGCGAGGGAACTTGCGACCAATGGTTCAGAATGTCCCTTCCTGCCTCTTGTTCCATGGTGGTCAGCCACAACAACGTTTTTTTGTCGGCAAGAATGTCCCCTCCAACTTGCTTCCCTGTGGCCCCGCTTTCTCCGAAGGTGTCCAACAAATCGTCCTGGATCTGAAAGGCCAAACCAATGTTGAGGCCAAAGCTGTACCATGACTTCACACGCTCGTTGGAAGCCCCTGCGCACATGGCGCCCATGGCGGCGGAAGCCGCCAAGAGGACGGACGTTTTCAAGCGGATCATCTCCATGTACTC
>JBELJW010000174.1:0-4169 GCA_042089975.1 Flavobacteriales bacterium
TTCGAGCCTGGTGTTGGCATGAACATCGAGGCTTCAGGTACAGGCACCTTCTACACCCTGAACCTCAGCAACGACGACAACCACCCCGCCTACGCTGGGGATGACAATCAGGTGTTGGTGCTTCAATTGACAACAGAGGGCGACATCTACGGAACGATGAGCTGCCTGATTTGGCCAGGTGGCAACACGGGCAACCAGTTCAGCTTGACGCTTGACTTTGACTCGAACTCCTTGTGCTACAACCTCGATCCTTGTGTGGGAGAGACCGACGAGTGTGGGGTGTGTGCCGGGCCTGGAGCGATCTACGAATGTGGATGCACAGAAATTCCCGAGGGTGACTGCGATTGCGATGGAAACCAACTCGATGCCTTGGGCCTTTGTGGAGGGGCCTGCGAGGCGGACATGGACATGGATGGCGTGTGCGACGATGCAGAAATCTTGGGCTGCGACGATGAAGCGGCTTGCAACTACGATCCACTGTCGACAGAAAACGATGGATCCTGCACGTTTGCAGCCGATTTCTACGATTGTGCGGGCGTGTGTCTCAGCGACGCCGACGGCGATGGGGTGTGCGATGAGTTGGAAGTGACCGGTTGCATGGATCCGATGTCTTGCAACTACGACCAGGCTGCCACCGATGACGATGGGTCATGCACGTTCCCAGAGGAGTTCCTCGACTGCGATGGCAACTGCCTGAACGATGTCAACGACAACGACCTGTGCGACGAGACGGAAACGTCCGGTTGCTTGGACAACATGGCCTGCAATTACAATGCAGAGGCGACCTTGGAAGATGGCTCATGTGAATACGCTGAGGCCAACCTGGATTGCGACGGAGAATGCCTCAACGATGAGGATGGTGACGGGGTGTGCGATGAGGACGAGGTCGAGGGCTGCATGCAGCTTGAAGCGTGCAACTGGAACGAACTTGCCACCGATGGGGACGACAGCTGCGAATTCCCAGGCGACCCCTGTGACGATGAAGACGACACCACAATCAACGATGTGCTGACGGCGGATTGCGATTGCATCGGGGAAGTGGACGGATTGGGCGACGTCCAAGGCTTGGCTTGGGGGGTGTTCCCTTCTCCTGTCCGCGACATGTTGAACCTTCAAGCCACGGACGGTGTGCTGCCTTCTGATGCGGAAGTTCAAATCTTGTCCTCCACCGGCCAAACCTTGCGCACCGAGCGCCTCGCGGGCCGCACCCAACTCGACGTCAGCGACCTCGCCTCAGGCATCTACTTCTTGTCGCTGCGCAGCCCTGCGATGGCGACCACCACCCGCCGCTTTGTCGTGGCAGGAGGGGAGTGACCTTCGGCACGACAGAGCAGGCAAAAAGAGAAAACCCCGGCCGGATGCGGTCGGGGTTTTTTGTGTTGGGGTGGTTCGAAGAAAGGCACAGGCCATGCAGACATCACCGACGGGTCAGGATTTGGTGTTGTTGAGGTAAAGTGAAATCGCCTTTTTGTGGAGATATTTGGTGCATAACAATCTGTCTTCGACCCATTTGCATTTTACATGAACGCTCCTCATCTAACAGTCCCCATCATCCGTGCCAAAGGCAACAAGCGTCGCCACATCGTCGATTGCCGACGCATGCGTCCGTCCAACAGCAACCCGGGCTACTACAAGTACATCGTGACTGTTTTGGATTCCGATGGCCGGGAGGTTCAAGTGCCGTGCTACGGCAAGTCGATGAAGGATGCTTTGAGCCGCCTGCATTGGACGGTCCAGACCGAGCGTGCCTCCCAACTCGTGGAGAAGAGCTCCTTCCTTCAGGTGCTGCTTGCCTTGGGGGTGCTGGTCATTTTTGGCGGGTTTGCGGTTCAAGCCCAAATCCACGACAACGCCCTCTGGCTCGCAGGAGGCTTTGCCCTGGTGCTTTCCATGATTGGGCTCGTATCGTTTTGGCTGCATCGTTTGTACCGCGCCGTGGAGGTGTGAGGGTGGGGATTTGACACCATTTCGTTGGTTGACATTGAGCTTGAAGTACATCTTGGAAAGATAGAGGATGAAGTAGACCTCCATCAGAAAGCGACTACCTTGTGGGAAGCATGTCGCAAAGCATCACATCTTCAGGTCGATTAGGTTTGTCTGACTTTCTCGAGTTCATCGAGAAGGACATGCGCATGAGCCACATCTATCAGCCTTTGCTGATCCGGATGTTGCTCGAGAGTGGAGGGGCTTCCACGCTGCGTGATTTGGCCTTGCGCTTTGTCACCTTCAATGAGGCGGAGCTCCAGGCCATGGAGAAGACGCTGAAAAAGATGCCTGTGCAGGTGTTGAAGAACCGCGGCTGGGTGGAGCGCGATGGAGACACGGTCAGGCTCACTGTGAAGCCTGGCGATTTGAAGGAGCGTTCCATGCTCATTGGGGCCTGTGAGCGCAGGTTGCACGACTTCATCGAGGCGAGGGGGGAGAAGATTTGGGATTACCGTTGGCTTGACGATCCGGTGGGAGGGAGCATGCGGTTTGAAATGCTTGCGGCAAGTGGCTCGAAGTGCGCGCTCTGCGGCATCTCGGCCAAAGATCGCCCCCTGGATGTCGACCACATTGTCCCACGCTCCAAGGGGGGCAAGTCTTCTGTGGACAACCTTCAAGTGTTGTGCTCCAAGTGCAACCGCTCCAAGGGAAACAGGGACGACCGGGATTTTAGGTCCCCAGAGGTCAAGGAGCGCATGTACGATCTGCAAGGGTCAAGATTCCCCGAAGCTGCGGAGCCCGCCGTGGCCTCCTCTTCCTCAGAGGGTCCCACCATCTTTGAGCAGGTTCCGGAGGAGCGGGTGTTGCTGCGCACCGAGCATTTCTTCGTGATCGAGGACGGCTTCCCCGTCTCGCCCGGCCACCTGCTCGTCATCTCCAACCGCCCGTGCCCGGACTGGTTCAGCCTGACGCCGGAGGAGCAGGAGGCGTTGCCGGCGGTTTTGGACTTGGCGAAAGCCTGGATCGAGGCGCGCCATCAGCCGGCCGGCTACAACGTGGGGATGAATTGCGGCGAGGCGGCAGGCCAAACCGTCATGCACTTCCACTGCCACCTCATCCCGCGCACCCATGGCGACACGCCGCGCCCTCGCGGAGGTGTCCGAGGCGTCATCCCCGCGAAGCAGAGCTATTGAAAGAATGTGCGGCAGGTGTAGCGAAGTTGTCGTTGTACTTCGAAAGAGAGTTTGTTTTCGTAAATTGGGCTTTTACTTAATTCAAAATGAACGATGCCTACGCCAAGCTGCTTCGACACCCTAAGTGGTGGGCTAAGAGGAAAGAGATTATGGATCGCGACGGGAATGCATGCAGAAACTGCCAATCGACAGAAAAACTGCAAGTGCACCATAAGCAATACCATTTTAAGAAGTCACTGAACCAGCATGTGCTGCCTTGGGAGTATCACGCAAAGTACATGGTCACCTTTTGCAAGAAGTGTCACGATTTAGGTCACAAGCAACACGACATACCCACTTTCCCCATATAATCATGAGTTTCTGGAACAATTTGTTTGGCACGGCGAATAAGCAGGACGTGCAAATCGATGAGAACGTGTTCGTTGACAAAAACCCTCCTGACACATCGGACGCTGAATACATGGCTCTTGATAAACCTACCCTAGATTGGGTGTTGGAGTTTTTGGATTCAGAGATGGAGCAGAAGGGTTTTTTAGATGCTCACGCCAATTCAGACATTCCTTATCGCGACGAAACAGTGGAGGGTTTGTGGGGAAAGATCAGTCTCAAGATTTTGCGGTCACGAGAGTATTATGAGGGTCTATTGAGTGAGAGCAAGAGCAGCCATCAAAATTGCAAGAGCACAGGGATGCTTGACACGTTGGCCAAAATTGAGTCTCATATGGAGGTGCTCGAGGATAAACTCGAAAAGCTCGAAGGCATGTCAAGTAGAGCCGACCAAAAGCAAGGCGAAGGCTTGCCCTACGTGAAAGGTTACATCCGAGGCTTCAACCGCGGGGTTGCCACATTGTCCTCGGACATCATCAAAAACCACATCCTGTAATGGGCAAGAATTGGTGGATTCGTTTTGGTTGTTTTCTCACGGGATACAACTATGATATTTTGTTGCAATCGAGCGAGGTCTCGCACAAGCTGGTCAAGAAGTACACCGCAGCCATTCTGATTGTTGGAATCCTGTGGAGCCTTATCAGCTTTCAATTCGCTAATCAC
>JBELJW010000175.1:0-4162 GCA_042089975.1 Flavobacteriales bacterium
AAGATATCCTTGATGTTGGAAAAAGTTTAAACGGAGCTGAACAACTTGATGGCCTGCACATCTGTGTGCTCCGCCCCCAAAACCGTCAGCCCAGCAATTCGGTAGTTGGTGGTCAATCCCAAATCAATCAGGTCCTCCTGTGCAATGGAGTGGGACGTGGCCCCGACCCAACACATGGCGCACAACATCCAAAGTTTCAACGCCTTCATGAGGTCTTCGTCGATTGAGGAAGGGCGCCAAATCGACGCTCTCTGTTTTGAAAATCTCGAATGGCGTCAAAGAAATGCGACATCCGGAAATCAGGCCAAAGCACCGAGGTGAAGTGAAGCTCTGCGTAAGCCAATTGCCAAAGCATGAAATTGCTGATCCGGTGCTCACCCGAGGTCCGAATCATCAGTTCTGGATCAGGCAAATCCGCTGTCTGCAAGTACCCATCGATGGTGCTGGGCAAGATTTGCTCCGGTGTCAAGTCGTCTTTCATCATGGAACGAATGGCTTCCACCATCTCCCACTTCGCACTGTAGCTCAAGGCCAAAACGAGGTCCAAGTACACCTCGCCTTGTGGCCCTTCCTTCACCCGTTCCAGTTGTTCCTGACAAGCCTTGGGCAAGGAGTCGACGTCGCCAATGGCCCGAAGGCGCACCCCCTTGCTCCCCAACTCCATCGCCTCTTGTACCAAGGTTTGCACCAAAAGGTCCATCAAGGCGTCCACCTCGTCTTTGGGACGGTTCCAATTCTCTGTGCTGAAGGCGTAAAGCGTCAAAAACCGAACGCCACTTTCGAGGGCCGCCTCCACTGTGGCCCGCACCGACTCCACGCCATGCGCATGGCCAAACACCCGTTCCTCACCCCGTCTTTTGGCCCAACGGCCATTGCCATCCATGATGACCGCCACGTGCTCAGGCACACGATGGGGATCGATCCCAGCCGCTCGAAGGGTGCGCTGACGGGCCTCGTTGGGGTGTGAATTTGGCGTGGTCATTGCTCCCAGCAAGTTGTGGCTTTTTTGCTGACGCGAAAACCCAAAGAGAGCAAAAAATAACCGTAGCGGTCATTGCGCCCGGGGTCCCCTCGCTGCAGGCCTTCGAGGGACTGCCCAGGGGGCAATTCCCGGTCCAACGTGCGGTCCGCAAATTGCACCGCGATTTGGCCTCTTGCCTCCCGCAAAAGGGCGGGGTCCATGTACACCGTGCTGACGTCGTCAAGGTGGTCGGTCCAAACTTTGCGCGCGCCCCATTCCATTTGGATGGACATGCCTGAACCCAAGTTCCCTTTGAAACCAAGACCGTAAGGAATGGCCACACCCCAAGTCAAATAAGTCTCCACGTCCTCAAACCAGCCTTGGCCTTCCGTACCCATGGGCTGAAGAGGTTGCCAATTGCCATAGGCATCCTGCCCTTCTGGGTCGTGCGTGTACACCGCCAGTCCTCCAAAAAGAAAGGGGACCAATCGCCGTTTGGGGTTGCCCACGGCGTGGTCGCGGTAGTTGAGTTCCGTGCAGAAAGAATATTCACGGATTTCATTGCGGAAATGCAAATTCCGTTGCTGCTGCCAGCCGTTGGGGTGATCGGCATCCCAAGACTCGATCCTCCCCTGCATGAATTGTCCCCGGAAAGAAATCCTGGTGTTCAAATTGTGCCGGTAGAAGCCACCGCGTGCCACATGCGAGACGGAACGGAACAGATTCCCTGGGTTCAGGTCTCCAGTGTACCACATGGTGCCCAACTGGACGCCGAGCTCTTTGCTCGCGCCTCGACGGTTCCTCTGCGCGACCGCATCCAGACTCCACAGGGAGAGGAGTGCGGTGAAAACCCACAAGGGGGCATTGGCAAAAGGGAATCGGGTGCGGACCATGGTATGTTCAACGCACGAAAATACGTGGGATTGCGCGGAAATCAGCGTTCCCGGGGGTCAAGTCCCCAATGCATTTTCTGACGAACCGTGGAAAAAAAATCTTGGTGCTCAAGGTTGATCAAACGAATCTTGAAATCTGCGGGGCGTATGCGCACCTCTTGTTTGGGCTCCAAGGGAAAAGACCGGCTGTCCATGCTCAGCAAAAATTGGGCATCACGGCCGTCGGCCACCAGGGTGATTTCGCCATCCAGCGGCACGACCAAGGGTCGGTCGTTCAGGTTGTGTGGGGCCACAGGCGTGACAATCACAGCATCGGATGCAGGGTGCATGATGGGACCTCCCGCACTCAGGGAGTAGGCTGTGGATCCCGTGGGGGTGCTGACAAGCAAGCCATCTGCCCAATACGTGTTGACAAACGTGTCACCGCGGTGCACGTCCACCACCACCATGCTCGCGGTGTCCCGCTTGTGGATCACGACTTCGTTCAACGCAAAGGGAAACTCCCCAAATCCTGGCCCCATGCCCTCTGCATGAACCTGCAGAAGAGCGCGTTCTTCTTCCCATGTCGTTCCCGCCACCAAGGCATCCATGGCCAAGTCAAACTCCTCCATGGAGACATTGCTGAGAAAGCCCAACCTTCCGGTGTTGACCCCGAGAATGGGGACCCTCCCCCTTCGCACCATCGTGGCCGCCTCTAGCACGGTTCCATCGCCTCCAAAGGCCAACAAGACCTCCGTTCCCTCGGGCACTTCACCCTCAAAAGGCGCGAAAGCGCTCGGCACATTCAAATGGTCGCTCAAAGCGGCCAAATACGGCTGACTAATCCAAGGCTCAGGATCGAGTTGAAGGACCCGGGCCATGGCAAGTCGAAGTGCTTCGGCGTCGCTGGGCGAAACCGCCTTTCCAAAAATGGCTATGCGCATGATGACGTCAGGGTTCGAGGTATTTCATGAAAACGTCAAAACGCGCCCTCATTTCATCCTCCAGTTCCGGTGCGTTGTAAAAGGTTTGGACCGTGTACTCGTGTCGCTGCAGGGAGGACAACAAGGATTCAATTTCTTCTGTGTTCACCTTGAAGGTGACTTCAAGCAATTCGCTGTTTTCCACAGCGGCAACATTGTAGCTCGTCACTTGCGCACCGTCGACTTCCACAATGCGGAACAATTCCCCAGGGCTGAGGTCTTTGGGCAGCAGTTCCAGCACAATGGTGCTTCCAGGGAAGCCCCATCCGACCCTTTTGGCCAAAAACCGGAGCACGGCAGCACGGTCCACCGCACCACGGTACAAACCTTCGTGCACCACCGGAAGCACGTCCACATCAGACCACCCCATGCGTGCCACCACATCGTACAAGTGAAGCTCCATGCCAATGGATTCCTCCGAGAGAGGCGCTTCCGCAATGAGTGCGGGGGCATCCAATTCCAAAAGCTGCGCTTCAGAAACCGTCCCTTTGTAGACGTCTTCTTCCACGACAGGGAGGTGCATGACTTTGAATTCGTCCATGACTTCAAGGGCGCGGGAGACCTGGTCGGTCAACGCAAGGACCGGAAGGTCCATGTTTAAGATTCTCTGGGCGCGCATGGCGTACTTTCGCGTGGTTACCCAAAGGTAAGGATGACAAGGCTCAGCGTCAACGTGAACAAAATCGCCACCCTGCGCAATGCCAGAGGAGGGCAAGAACCCGATGTGGTGCAAGCCGCCATGCGCATCGAAGGGTTTGGTGCCGATGGCATCACCGTCCATCCAAGGCCCGATGCAAGGCACATCACCTACGCGGATGTCAAGGCATTGAAGGAAGTGGTGCAGACGGAATTCAACATCGAAGGCTACCCATCCGCCGATTTTGTCCAACTTGTATGCAACGTGCGTCCTGCCCAGGTCACTTTGGTCCCCGACCCCCCTGAAGTGCTCACAAGCAATGCTGGATGGCGCGTCACCCAACATGCGGAGATGCTGCAAGATGTGCTCGCGCAATTTCACGGGTGTGGCATTCGGACTTCCCTGTTCATGGAAACAGACCCCCGGGAAATCGAGGCTGCGGCCAAGGTGGGGGCCCAACGCATTGAATTGTACACCGAAACGTATTCTCGCGCCCACCCAGCGATGGGGGCGTCAGCCGCTGCACCCTTTGCAGACGCTGCGCGTTGGGCTGAACAAGCCGGCTTGGGGGTCAATGCTGGACACGATCTGAACCTGACCAATTTGACCGATTTCGCCTCAGCCGTGAATCCCCTTGCAGAAGTCAGCATTGGCCACGCACTGATTTCAGATGCGCTGTATTTGGGGTTGGCACAGGCTGTTAAGCAAT
>JBELJW010000009.1:0-23746 GCA_042089975.1 Flavobacteriales bacterium
ACGGACATTCTGGAGACATGCTTTTTTCAGTGAACCGATTGATTGCAGAGGTCTCTCAATTCATGACGCTCAAAATGGGGGATTTGTTGTTCACTGGAACGCCTGCCGGCGTGGGTTCAGTCCATGCGGGCGACCGTCTGAGGGGGACATTGGAGGGCCAAGAAATGTTTGCAGTCAACATTCGATGATGGCAGAACTGCACCTTTCCTTCATTGGTTTTATGGGCTCTGGAAAGACCACGGTTGGTCAATTGATGGCCCAACGATTGGGCCGTCCATTTGTCGACACAGATGCCATGGTGGTGGAGAAGTTGGGAAGGCCCATCGCTCAAATTTTCAGTGAACTTGGGGAAGAGGTTTTCAGGGAGGCAGAACAGGAAGCTTTGTCCGATGCGCTGCGTCCAGATGCACCCATAGTCTTGTCCACTGGTGGAGGCACGCCTTGCGCCGAAGGGGCCATGGAGTGGTTGCGGCGACGTTCTCTGGTGGTGGCGCTTCAGCCTCCGGTGGAGGTGCTGTTGGCCAGATTGTCCGCCAAGCCACAAGATCGTCCCTTGCTGCAGCAAAAGACGGACGATGCATTGGCGTCTCACGTGCAGAGGTTGCTGCTGACACGGGCTGCATGTTACGCCGGGGCCCATGTGACTTGGCGTCAAGACTTGTCCTCGGAAGAAGCCTTGGACGATGCCTTGGCCAGCATCCGCTGGCGTTTGGAATGAATCCTTGGGGGCAACCCCAGTGTGGTCAACCCAGCGAGGGTCGTTCGAGATGCACCGTGGTGTTGTCATCGTCGCTCAAGTCCACGACGATGTGTTCGTTGAGGTGGGTGCTCAGTGTCAATCCACAATGGTCCGCGCGGATGGGAAAGGCCCTGTGCTTTCGGTCGACGAGCACCGCGGTATGAACCTCCCTTGGTTGTCCCTCCAAAATGTGCCGCACCGCATGGATCAAGGTGCGGCCAGAGTTCAATACGTCGTCCACCAAGATCACAATTTCGTCGCGCCATGCCTCGACACTTGGGTCGCATGAAATCTCGTGCTTCAATGGCAGGTCCTTGTGCATGCTGAGGGTGCCGACGGACACCTTGACATTGCTCAAGGCACGCAGTCGCGAAGCAAGGGCGTTGCAAACCGCGACGCCTTGGCCGTCGACCCCAATGAGAAAGAGGTTGGACTCTTGGTAGTGCACCTCCAAAATTTCTCGGGCCATTCGGTCCAGCTTGTGGACGATTGTACGGTGTTCCATCACCAAGTCTCGATGAGCGCTCATGAGGGCAAGTTCGGTTGAAATCCTGGAATTCTCTCCACCAATGCCACAGCTTCGACATGTGCGGTGTGTGGGAACTGGTCGACGAGTTTCAGGGACCGAAGCGTGTAGCCTTGCGCCGCCAGTTCTACGAGGTCACGTGCTTGGGTGGCAGGATTGCAGCTCACATAGACGATGCGCTCTGCCTCCAACCGCATCACTTTGCGCAATGTTTTGGGCGAAATGCCGGCGCGGGGAGGGTCGAGGATGACCGTGTGGATTTTGCCCTTGTATTCGGGGTGCTCAAGCAAAAATTTGCCTGCATCTGCCGCATAGAAGTTCACGTTGTCAATGCCATTGTTGGCGGCGGCCACCTTGGCGTCGGCGATGGCCTGGGGGACGATGTCGACACCAATGACGGGCGCTTGAGCATGCTTGGCGATGAGCTGTCCGATGGTGCCTGTGCCGCAGAACAAATCCATGATGACTTGCTGAGGCCGGTCTTCAACCCCCTCAAGTGCCAGGGCCATGACTTCAGCGTAAAGCTTCGAAGCAGAGGCAGGATTGGTCTGGAAGAAGGAGGCCATGCTGATGCCAAAAGACAGCCCATGCAAGACTTCAGTCACCACGCTTTCCCCCCAAATGAGCTTGGATTGACCTTCTCGGGCCTCCACGCGTTCCCCGACATCGTCGTTGAGGGTGTGAAGGATGCCTTGCACCCTGTCTCCCCAAAGTCCTCTCACAAGCGAAACGAATCCCTCTGTGTCGAGCGGGGCATCGGACGTGGTCACCAGATTCACGAGAAGGCCACCGTCTGCATAGCTTTTCCGCACCACAAGAAACCTGAAAAACCCTTTACGTTGGGGTGGATGCCAAGCGGGCAGGCCGGTGGCTTCGCACCATGTCCGAACCTTGTGCAAGGTGGATTCCACAAGTGCATCGAACAGTCCACTGTCGGCGTCCAAATTCTCGACGGCCCACCAGGTGCCTCTGTGTTTGAAGCCCAACCCGAAGTCATCCACCTTTTCATCGGTTTCCAAATCGTGGCGAATTTCAGAGAAGCTGTATTCCATCTTGTTCCTGTAGTGCCAGGCCAAAGGTGAGGGAACCAGTCCTTGATAAAGGCTCTCAATGTCTTCGATTTGGCCAATTTTCCGGTACAGATCCAAGGCAGAAGATTCCTTCCACTCGTGCTGTTTCTCGAGAGGCACCGTGGCATAAGGCGCCCCTGGAATGGGCTGGTAAGGGAGGTCGATTTCAAAGGCCGCTGGGGTGGTGACTCGCAAGAGACGGCACTCTGCATGCCGCGACTTGCACTTCACCACCTGGGCTTCGACAGTTTGGCCCGGGAAAGCATTTTGGACAAACACGACAAATGGACCCTTTTCTGTTTCAATGCGCGCCACGCCTTTGCCGCCGAAGGCCATGTCTTCGATGCTGAGCGTCAAGATTTGCCCCTTGTGAAATGTTCGTTTGACCCGTCGATGTCCTCCCATGGTTTTGCTTTGGACCAAAGGTAGGGGGTGCCCGCGGATGAGATACCTTAGGGGCATGATGCGCAGCACGATTTCAAAAGTCTTTGACAGGGCCTTGATGTTGGGGGTTTTCAGTGCATGCATTGCATTCGGTGCAACCCACTCCGCACATGCCCAATTGCGGGAGGGCGAATGGGTGCTTTCGACGTTCAACATCCGTTACGACAACCCCAGCGATCCCCTGACTTGGGTGAAACGCCGCGATGAAATTGCCAAAATTGTTGGGTTTTACGACATCGTGGGCATCCAGGAGGCATTGCCTCATCAAGTGCTGGATTTGGCCCAACGGCTGCCCTGGATGTCGCATGTGGGGAGAGGCAGGGACGCAGATGGAGGGGGAGAGGCTTGCCCCATCTTTTTCAATGCTGCCCATTGGGAGTTGCTCCACTCAGAGACTTTGTGGCTTGCCAAAGATTGGCGCACTCCGGGAGCTGTTCACCCTGCTGCTGACTTGCCGCGAACGGTGACTGTGGCCTGGTTCCACCATCGCGCTTCTGGCAAACGGGTCAGGGTCTACAACACCCACTGGAGCCATGTTTCTTCGGAGGCAAGGGCCTTTTCCGCCCAATTGATCGCCTCGGTGGATGCAGTGCATGGGACGGACGCGACGGTGGTCCTGGGGGATTTCAATGAAGAAGCAGGAGAGCCAGGGCGCGAAGTGCTTGCACAATCGGGATTTGCCAACACCTACGACCGTGCGGGAGCCCGATGCCGCCCATCCTTCCCGACCTACACCACCTTCCAGCCCGAGGGGTCTTCTGGAGGGCCCAGAATCGATGCGATCTACGTCAAGGGGCTCAAGACCCAATGGACTTGCGTGGATGAAATCATCAAAGACGAGGTGTTCATCAGTGATCACCTGCCACTGCATGCCGTGGTTTCTTGGTCACCGGAGCGTGAATAACCTCCGACCTGCCATCCAAAAGGAGCTTGTGGGAGGCCTTATCTTGGCTTCATGATGCCGCAGGAAAATCTGAAAACAATGGGCACATGGCCCGTGTTTCTCACGGCCATTTCGACCATTCTTGGCGCCATTCTGTTCTTGCGATTCGGGTATGCCATCGCCCATGTTGGCCTCGTTTCTACCTTGATGATTGTCTTTGTGGGTCATCTTGTGACGGTGCCAACGGCGTTGGCTGTGGCTGAAATTGCAACGAATCAAAAGGTAGAGGGAGGCGGTGCTTACTTCATGATTTCCAGGTCTTTTGGACTGAATATTGGTGGGGCAATTGGGCTCGCCTTGTACTTGTCCCAAGCCATCAGTGTCGCCTTCTACGTCATCGCATTCACGGTCGCGTGCCGTGACCTTTTGCTTTGGGCCGACTTGGCGCATGGCGTGGCCATCGACCCCATGTGGGTCAACCTTGGCATGATGGCTTTCTTGACGTTGTTGATGGTGGGCAAAGGGGCCAATTTGGGGGTCAAAGCCCTGTATGTTGTTGTCGTCCTTTTGTTCCTTGCCTTGGCCATGTTCTTCATGGGCAGTGGCCCAGGAAACCCCAACCTCAGTCCTGTGGCCACCATTCCACAAACCCTCCAGTTGGCCAATGGAGAGACGCTGACGCGCTTCACCTTTTTCGAGGTGTTCACCTTCATCTTTCCGGCATTCACTGGGATCGCCGCTGGGCTTGGGTTGAGTGGGGATTTGAAGGATCCACGGCGGAGCATCCCACAGGGGACGATTTGGGCCACGGCTGTGGGCATCGTCATTTACATCGCAGTGGCCACCAAGCTTTGGTGGAGTGCGCCGCTGGAAGCTTTGGCCACAGACGAGTTGTACATGCAGAACATCGCCATTTGGGGGCCCATCATTCCTGTTGGACTTGCCGCCGCTGCGATGAGCTCTGCCTTGGGGTCAGTCATGGTGGCGCCCCGTACCCTGCAGGCCATTGCCGCGGATGGGATTTTCCCCGAGCGGCTGTCTAATTGGCTCAAGCACGGAAGAGGGCCGGAGAGTGAGCCCGTTCGGGCCTCTTTGGCGACGTGCGCCATCGCCTTTGGTTTTGTGCTCATGGGGGACATCAATGCTGTGGCAGAGATCATCTCCATGTTTTTCATGGTGACTTACGGGGCCATTTGCCTGGTGTCCTTCCTGGAGCACATGGCCGCGGACCCTAGCTATCGCCCGACGTTCAGGTCCCATTGGTCCATCAGCCTCATGGGGGCCGTGTTGTGTGTGGTACTGATGTTTGGCATGAACCCGACGTATGCGGCGGCGAGTCTGGCCATCATGGTGGCCATCCATGCATGGGTTTCTCGACGTGGCGGAGGCCAAAAGGGGATGGTGAGGCTGTTCCGAGGCATCATCTTCCAGATGCAGCGCGCCTTTCAATTGGCCCTTCAGATGAGCGACGGCGACGACCTGGAGGAGTCCACGGGCTGGAGGCCCTTTGTGTTGGCCATTTCCCCAGACACTTTCATGCGAAAGGAGGGCTTTGACATGGTGCGTTGGGTGGCCTTCCGTCACGGATTTGGCACCTACATGCACTTCATCAAAGGGTTCCTAACGGAAGAAACCCAAGACGTCGCCAAAAAGGCCCAGCAGGAACTCGTCAAGCGTGCCCGAGGCAACCGCAGCAGGGTTCACTTGGACACCATCATCAGTCCTTCCTACACCTCTGCCATTGCGCAGTGCATTCAACTCCCCGGCATCTCGGGCAAGGGCAACAACTTGTTCTTGATGGAGTACGCCCCGGACCATCCTGCGAACCGAGATCAATTGATCGACAATTTTTCATTGTTGTCTGCGGCTGGCTTGGACCTTGCACTTCTTCGCAGCAGCGGAAGGAAGTTTGGCAACAAGCATGACATCCACTTGTGGATCACCCCAGAAGACACCAAGAATTCCAGCCTGATGATCTTGCTTGCCTACATCTTGCAAGGGCATCCCGATTGGGCAGAAGCGAACATCAGCGTGTTTTTCCTCCACGACGGGGAAAATGCCGAAGAGGAGGAGCTCTTGAGGTCCAGCATTGTCGAAGGCCGTCTGCCAATTGCCGAGCAAAACATCGAACATGTGTCCCATGAATCGAGTTCCGTTCAAACCATCAAGAACAAATCTGGAGGAGCTGACCTCGTCATCCTTGGCTTCCAAAAGGCAGATGTGGAAACGATGAAAGAAGATGCTTTCGAACGGTTCAATGGGCTGGGGGAAGTGTTGTTTGTCCATGGTTTGAAACCCCTCACCATCCAATGAGCGCCCGCATTGCCCTGATTCATGGTCCCAATCTGAACCTGCTGGGACAACGGCCTGCCGATCAATATGGTCAGCAGACCTTGAAGGAATTGGAGACCGAGGTGCAAGCCCATGGCAAGAGGTTGGGTTTGGAAGTGGTTTGCCACCAAAGCAATGGAGAAGGGGAGTTGATCGACTTGCTTCATGCCGCCGAGCAGGATTGCGCCGGGGTGATTTTCAATCCAGGCGGCTACAGCCACACGTCTGTGGCGCTTCGAGATGCTGTGGAAGCCATTGGGATCCCGACCGTGGAGGTGCACCTCTCCAACATCCATGCAAGGGAGGACTTCCGCCGCAAAAGTCTGACAGCGTCCGCGGCCAAGGCGTGCATTTCTGGACTAGGCTCTGAAGGCTACCTCGCAGCTCTGCAGTTCTTCGATCAGGGAGATTGATCTTCCACTACGGAACTTAACGCTTGTCGCTCGTTCGTTTTCAAGCGCTTCAACCGCTGGTTGAAGAGTTGGGCCAACTTCGTGGCATCCTCAGGAGGCAGCTGCTTGCCAAACACCAAGGTTTTCGAGCCAGCAGAAAGGTGGATGCGGTCGCCCCCAACCACCCAAAATTGTTGTTCCATGGATTCGAAAAACGACTTGGGGTTGGGCTCCTGGGGTTGGGCCTCTTGCACCACGTCCAAAGGGGCAGTGGTGGCCCGTCCCGGCGTGTCCCCGTGGTCCAACCGCAATTCCACACCGTCTTGGCTCAGTTGGATGACTTCATGTCCCGACCGCCGCCAGCGCACCGCACGCCAGGCGCGCACCGCAAAAAAGCTCCAAAACCCCAAACAGATCAGATAAAAGTTCCGTTCCGAACCTGGAAACGTCCAAGCCCCATACAAGAGCATGGCCCCCAAAGCCATCCAGGCCCCCATCCATAGCTCGAGGCTCTGACGTTGCCAGTCTGGGATGGATCCCGAAACGGTGGCGACCCATCGGTCCCCCGAAGTGCTCACCAAGATGCGGTCTCCGATGCGTGACGTCTTCATGTCGAAGGATGCAGGGCCTTTTTGTAAAGGGCCAAATATTGGGGGACAATGTTCTCCATTTGGAATTCGGCCGCGCGCTTCAGGGCCGCTTCCTTGAAGGTCGGATGGACCGATTCTTCGAGGATGTGCAATGCGTCTTGGGCCATGCCCGCCACATCTCCTACAGGACGGAGTCGGCCAGTTTGGTCTTGAAGGTTGACTTCTGGAAGCCCGCCAGTGTTGGAAGACACCACGGGCACGCCAGCGGCAAAAGCCTCAAGGGCCACGAGCCCAAAGCTCTCCGTTTCAGATGGCAGGACCAAAAGGTCGCTGATGAGCAAAGCTTCAATGGGGTTTTTGACCTTCCCCAAGAAAATCACGTCCTCACCGATCCCATGGATTCTTGCCCGTTCCTCGGCGGCTTGTCGGTCGGGTCCGTCGCCCACCATCAAGAGCTTGGCCTTGCGGGAAGACCGCACCATGTGGAACATGTCGACCACATCGCACACCCTTTTGACTGGCCTAAAATTGCTGATGTGGCACAAAATGGGGGCGCCATCTGAAGAGAGTTCTTGTCGGAATTCTTCGTTGGGCGGGAGGTCAAAATGATGTGGGCAGACGAAGTTGTGCACCACCGAGATGTCCAACGATTCCCCAAACACAGAGCGCGTTACGTCCTTCAAATGATGGGACACGGCCGTGACCACATCGCTCTCCTCGATGGCGTCAGAGATCACAGGGTGGAACGATGCGTCGTTGCCCAACAGCGTGATGTCGGTGCCATGAAGTGTGGTGACCACAGGGAGGTCTTTGCCTGCTTTGGCCAAAATCCGCTTGGCATTGACCGCTGCACTGGCGTGTGGAATGGCGTAATGCACATGAAGAAGGTCCAGGTTGTGGGCCTTGACCACATCCACCATTTTGCTGGTCAGTACAAGTTCGTAAGGCGGATAATCGAACAAAGGGTATTTGGACACTTCCACCTCATGGTAAAAGACCCTTGGATGAAAGGAGCCCAAGCGAACGGGCAGGTTGTAGGTGATGAAGTGCACTTCGTGGCCTTGTTTGGCCAAACTCTTTCCCAACTCTGTGGCCACCACGCCACTGCCCCCGAAGGTGGGGTAGCAAACAATGCCAATGCGCATGGGGATAGGAGCCATCAGTTGGAAGAAAAACGACTGGTGGCCCCCAAATGTTCAAGCACCACTCGCTGAATTTCCGTCCTCGTGTCGAGCCGAAGCAAACGCGTGTTGTCTGCATCGGGGAACGTGCGGTTGCTCAAGAACACGTAGACCAAATCAAAGGCAGGGTCGACCCAAATCAGGGTGCCCGTGAAGCCGGAATGCCCAAAGCTCTCCCAGGAGGCCAAGTCAGAGGTGGGGCCCGTGTCCGGTTCCAATGCGGGCTTATCGAAGGCCACGCCACGGCGGTTGTCCCCCTCCGGGAATCCACGTTGTGTCCAAATGTCCAAGATGTCCTCTCGCACCAGCTGTACGCCTTTGAAGGTCCCTCCGGCCAGCCAAGTTTGTCCCAGTTCGGCCAGGTCGTAGGCATTGGAAAAGACCCCTGCATGGCAGCCAATGCCACCTCCCATGGCTGCCCCTGGATCGTGGACCGTGCCGCGCACCACGTCTTTCCGGAATTCCTCATCTTGTTCGGTGGGGGCGATGTCGTTCACACTCCAACCTTGTCGAAGGGGGTGGTAACCCATGCTCTTCCATTGCATGGGGGCGGCAATGTTGTCTTGCATCCAGGTGCCGATGGGAAGGCCCCATTGGCGAAGCACCTTTCGCCAAACGTAGAACCCAAGATCGCTGTACCTGTAGGTTCCCGGGGGATCCAAGTCGGCCTCCAAAATGTGCTTCCAAATGCTGTCACTGTAGGTCGCCTTCATGAACATGCCGGGGGTCACTTCGATGCTGCAGGAGTCGTTGGCTTCCTCGCAAAAAATCCCTGAGCTGTCGGCCAAAGCACGTCTGTAAAAGGGGATCCAGGACTCCAAGCCTGCCTGATGGGTGAGCAGTTGGCGCGGCGTCCGTTGTCCCAACGCGTGGTCTTTCAGTTCTGGGAGCAGTTGGGCCATGGGCGCTTCCAAATCAAGGACACCCGTGCCATGGAGATGCATCAGAGCATTGGCGGTGGCAGCGACCTTGGTGATGGAAGCCAAATCATACAGAGATCCTGAAGTGACCGGCGCGTTGCCGTCCAGCGTGCCCACCGACCTGTCCAGCACGATCTGTCCACGATGGGCCACAACCACCCTTCCACCTGGCATGGCCTCTTCTTCGATGGCGAGGTTCAGGATGCTGTCGACATCTTCACGAGGGCGTCCCCAAAAACCGAGTCGTTCAGGCAATGGTCGACCGAGCCTCATGTTCCCTGCCCAAGACAATCCATCGCCCGCCTTCCATGGGCCATCGGTCGGAGAGACTGGAAGACGTCCGGCAACGGGAGCCACCCCAGCAAGGGCATCTGCCACCGCGTGGCAGGTGCGTGCATCGTCTTGGTAGGCCACGAGGATGGACGATGAACGCGAGGCCAAGGCCACAAAATCACGCAGGGCATAGGGGTTGCCCATCCACACCACATGCACCTTTGCAGCGGGGATGTCGTGCTTGTCCAAGGCGCGCACCACGGCGGCCAGCCCCTCGGCTTGTACGCCAAAATTGCGAGAGGGCCTGTGGCTCATCTCGGTGAGGTTGACCAACACGTGAGAGGCCGATTTGAGGGCGCGTTGCACGCGCTGCTTTCCAATGCCGCTGCCGTCTTTGCCCAACACATGTCGGTCGAGGGTCCAGTCCTCCCCCAAATGGGCCTGCAGTTGGTCTTGCAAAGGCGCACAGGAAGGTTCGTGGTTCGCCACGTCCAGCATGACCAATTGGCCTTCGCGGGCCGCCAGAGGCGCTGGGAGGCTGTCCACCCCCGCAAGCAGCGTCAAGCTCTGCGCCAGCAGTTCCCGGTGCACCACGTCGGCATGTTTGGGTTCCCAAACCACTCCGCTGTCGGGCAAGGCTTCTTGGGCTTGTGTCCATGATTTGGCCAGCAAGACCCTGCGGCATTTGCGATCCACCATGGCCGAATCGAGGGTGCCGTCTGCCAGGGCAGCCATGGCCTCGTCGATGGCCGCTCTAGGGTCGCCAGGGAACAGAAGCACGTCGTTGCCCGCAAGCAAGGCGTCTCGAATCCTCGGACGGTCCCCCGCAAAGTCGGCAAAGCCCTTCATGCTCATTGCATCGGTGAACACCAGCCCTTCGAACCCCATGGTGCCTCGCAGCAGGGAGTCCACGATGAGGGGGGACAGGGTGGAAGGCTGGGCCTCAGTGCTGTCAAGTCCAGGAATGTCCAAATGCGCCACCATGGTCGCCCCCATTCCGTGGTCAAACACGTGCTGGAAGGGTGCCAGTTCCACCGAATCCAACCGCGCCCTGTCATGAAGGATGGAAGGGAGGGTGGCATGCGAGTCGCTGTCGCTGTCTCCGTGACCGGGAAAGTGCTTGGCCGTGGCCAAAACCCTCTGATCCTGCAGACCGTCGGCATAGGCCTGTCCGAGTCGACCGACCCACCCGACCGATTCCCCGAAGCTTCGGCTTCCGATGACGGGATTGATGGGGTTGGAGTTGACGTCGACAACAGGTGCAAAGTTGACATGGACGCCCGTGGAACGCAGACTGCTGCCCACGACTTGTCCAAACCAACGCACCAGCTCGGGATTCCTCGTGGCACCCAAGGTCATGGCCCTTGGGAAAGACCTTGTGCTGTCCAGGCGCATGCCCAAGCCCCATTCTGCATCGGAGGCGACCATGAGAGGGATACGGGCAGCCTTTTGGAGACGGCGCAACCGGTTGCGCTGCTGTTCCGGCCCGCCTTGCATGCAGATGACCCCACCCAATTGCAGGTCCCTCGTCCACTGCTCTGCTTCTGCCCACCCGGCAGTGTCCGAGCGCGAATAGATGGGGACCATCAAAAGTTGGGCGACACGTTCCTCCATGCTGAGCTCGGCCAAAACGCTGTCCACGTTCCAGGCATTTTCCGAGAGAAAGGCGGGCTTTTGCGGGCCTTTTTCTTGTTGGGTGTTTTGGGCATTGTGGCATCCCACTCCGAGCAAAAGTGTGGCCACCAACGATGTCAAACGCGTCTTCAAGAGGGATCCGCCATTCGGTTGCGGGCCAACGACACGAGGAAATTGAACTGTTCCTCCACAGTGAGCTCGCTGTTGTCCACCACCACAGCATCGTCGGATTGACGCAAGGGGGCCACGGCGCGTTCGGAGTCAATGCGGTCCCTTTCTAGGACATTCTCGAGGACATCGTCGTAGGAAACTTTCTTCCCCGCATTTTGCATCTCACGCAACCTTCTGTACGCTCTGGTTTCTGGGTCAGCCGTCATGAAAATCTTGAGAGAAGCATTGGGCAACACCACGGTGCCGATGTCACGACCGTCCATCACCACACCACCTCCTTCAGCCATTCTTTGTTGGATGGCCACCAACTTCGTTCTCACCTCAGGCACCCTCGCGACGAGGCTGACCTTTTGGGCCACTTCCATGGTGCGGATTTCCTTTTCGACATTGATGCCATTGAGGTGGATCTCGGATTGCTCGGTCTTGGGGTTGTAGCGAAAGGACAAGAACATGCGTTCCAGTCCTGCCCGGAGTCCAACCTCATTCACTGAAATGTCCACAATGCTTCGCTCTTTCATGGCGTGAAGAGTGGCTGCCCTGTACATCGCGCCAGTGTCAATGTAGACGTAGTTCAATTCTTTGGCCAGGGATTTGGCCATGGTGCTTTTTCCAGCGCTCGAATGGCCGTCGATGGCGATGTTGATTCGGCTTTTCCCCATGTGTCGAAGATAGGTGGCGCGGTGGAATTTAGGGCACGCGAACAGGAGTTTTGGTCCTGGCTTGAGGCCATTGCAACACAAGCGCCAAATGCGTGGAAGCACCAGCAAAGTGGTAGACACTTCTTCCCAAAGCATATTGGATGCTTCGGAATTGCCCGCGTAACCCAAGGGACATGCCGTTGACGCCAGTTCTGCCCGCGGCGGCCATGTTTTTTTGGCGCTGGTGGTTGTAGCCGATGTGCCCCCTCAGCTGAGCCCCAAGCTTCAAGGACACGCCACCCGAGAGGTGCCGAAACAATTGGTCTCCCCACACCCATGTGTCGTTGGGAATCAGTTCTCCTGTGAGCGGGTCGAAGGTGTCGTCGTAGGTTCCTTCTGGCGCAAGTTCCCATGTTTCCAAACGCTGTGCCCTCAAGTGGAAGGTGAAGGGCGCATTGGGGAAGGTTTGGGACCATCCAAGCTGCACATTGTGTGGCAACCTGCCTTCTGGCATGATCCCTGAAAAATCTTCTTGGATCCCCACATTGGACACCACCAGCCCCAAAGCACCTCGGCCGCTTCGGCTCCGCCTCAAAACTGCGAAGTCCAATGCCGCCACACCGGCATTCACTTGCGCCAAGTTTCGCATGCCCCCCCAGGCAGTGACCCCAACGGTCCAAGAACTGTCGAGACGCCAAGAACTCCCGTATTGGAGGATGTAGTCGCCGCCAGAAAAAGTACCTGTGGGGATGCCTGCGGCGTTCGCCCCCTCAAATTCACCCCAAGAAACAAACCGCATCCCGACATGGGAGGAGCGGCGGTTTGACGTGGAGATCGGCACCGCCACACTGGCGGCTTTGATGCCAGCGAAATAGTCAAGGTAGGAGGTGTACACCTGTCGCTCCACGCTGGAATCCAAGGCGCAAGGATGCACCGTCATGGACCATCCGTCGCCAGACAAGGGTGCGGCGTCCAATCCGCCAAGGGCGGCATTTCTTGGATCAGAAGCAACATCCCATGCCAGAGACGTAGGGACGTTCCCCGGAGTTTGTGCCAAGCATTCTCTTTGCCCCAAGGACATCAATACGAGAGACAAAAGGCAGCAAGCTCGAAACATGGGGGCAAGTTAAGAGGAGACGATGCGAAGCGGTTGCTCCACATGCTGACTGAGCAGCGCACGGTCGACAACTTCTCGCATGTGGTGGATGTACGTGAAGGTCAAACCCTTGATGTAGCGGGGATTGATGTCCTTGACATCCTGCTCATTTTTGGCACACAGAATGATTTCTTTGATGCCTGCCCGCTTCGCCGCGAGGATTTTTTCTTTGATCCCACCCACAGGAAGCACCTGGCCCCGCAGGGTGATTTCTCCACTCATCGCGACATACTTTCGGACCTTCCTTTGCGTGAAGGCACTTGCCAAAGCGGTGAGCATGGTGATGCCAGCGCTGGGCCCATCTTTGGGGATGGCACCCTGTGGCACGTGAATGTGCACATCCCATTGGTCGAAGACTTCAGAGGTAAGGCCAAGCCAATCGGCGTGGGACTTGAGGTGTTGCAGCGCAATGATGGCAGATTCCTTCATGACCTCTCCAAGGTTGCCGGTCAAGGTCAATTTGCCCTTCCCCCTCGTCAATGAAGACTCGATGAACAGGATGTCTCCTCCTCGAGGGGTCCACGCCAAGCCCGTGACCACCCCCGCCACGTCGTTGCCTTCGTACCTGTCCTTTTCTCTTGCAATGCCCAAAATGTCATGCAAATCCTTGGAAGCAATCTCCAACTCATGCGGCTCGGCGAGGGCCAACTGCTTGGCGCGGTGGCGAATCAATTTGGCCAGTCGTTTGTCCAATCCGCGGACCCCACTTTCATTGGTGTACTGTTCCACCACCGACTCGATGGTCGAAGTGGGCACTTTGACGCTTTTGGGGTCAAGCCCTGAGGCATCCAGGTGCTTGGGCAACAAATGACGTTTGCCGATCTGCACCTTTTCCTCCAAGGTGTAGCCGCTGACATCAATGATTTCCATTCGGTCCCGCAATGCAGGTTGGATGGCGCTCAAGTCGTTGCACGTGGCAATGAACATGACCTTGCTTAGGTCGTAGTCCAAATCGAGGTAATTGTCGTGGAAGGTGTGGTTCTGCTCGGGGTCGAGGACTTCCAAAAGGGCAGAGGAGGGGTCCCCATGGTGGTCCCGGCCAAGCTTGTCGACTTCATCGAGGATGAACAAGGGATTGCTCGTTCCAGCCTTTTTCAAATTTTGCAGCACCCGTCCAGGCATGGCCCCGATGTACGTCTTGCGGTGCCCCCTGATTTCAGCTTCATCCCGAAGCCCACCAAGGCTCATGCGCACATATTTTCTTCCGAGCGCCTCAGCAATGCTTTTTCCAAGGGAGGTTTTGCCTACTCCGGGAGGTCCATACAGGCAAAGGATGGGGGCCTTCATGTCCCCCTTGATTTTCAGGACGGCGAGGTGCTCGATGATGCGGTCTTTCACCTTGTCCAAGCCGTAGTGGTCTTGGTCCAAAACGGCCTGCGCGTGAACCAGGTCAAAATTGTCCTTTGAAATCGTGCCCCAAGGCAACTCCAAAAGCACGTCGAGGTAATTGGCTTGAACGCTGTATTCGCTCGCCTGGGGATTCATCCGCTCAAGTTTTCCGATTTCCTTTGAGAAGGCTTCCTTGGCGTGGTCGGGCCAATCTTTCTTTGCTGCCTTGGCACGCTTTTCTTGGATTTCTTCTTTCAAGGGATTGGCACCCAATTCCTCTTGAATGGTTTTCATTTGTTGATGAAGGAAGAATTCCCGCTGCTGTTGGTCGAGGTCGGTCTTGACTTTGCGGTGAATGTCCTGCTTCAAGGAGAGCATTTGCTTTTCTTTGTGCAGCAAGGCGAGCACCATTTGAGAGCGCTTCTCCAGCTGCACCTCTTCGAGAATGCCCTGTTTTTCTTCCACGCCCACCTGCATGTTGCTGCCGATGAAATTGACCAAAAAGCCGAGCCTGTCGATGCCTTTGATGGCGTCGGCCGCTTCCGTCGGAATGTTGGGGTTCATTTCGATGAGCTCTACAGAAAGATCCCGCAGGCTTTCCATCATGGCTTGGCCTTCTTCCTCGGGCAAGGGTTCTTCAATGCCGCCATACGCCTCCACTTTGGCTTTCAAGTAAGGCTCCTCTTGCACCACCTCCTGCCACTTGAAACGCTGTTGTCCTTGCAGGATCACCGTGTTGGTGCCGTCAGGCATCTTGAGCATCTTGAGGATTCTGGCGACCGTGCCCACTTTGTTCAGGTCGTCCGGACCGGGCACTTCGGTGTCGTCTTCCTTTTGGCTCACGACCCCGATCACCGCTTCAGCTTTGTTCGATTCCTTGATCAACCGAACCGAGCGGTCCCTGCCTACGCTGATGGGGATGACCACACCGGGAAAGAGCACTGTGTTTCGGAGAGAGAGAAGAGGAAGAACCTCGGGGATGTCTTTCTCTTGCATGGCCTGTTCGTCCTCCTCAGTTAGGATGGGGATGAACTCCTGATCCTGCGCGTCGCTCAATTTGATGTTCATGGTCTTCATTGTCGTGGGAGGCTAAGGTCAAATCTCATGCCACACCCCATTGCCGTCCGGATGCTGACAGAACGTTCAAAGACGCGGCATGTTGTGCCCAGTTGACGCAAGCAAGTGCGACAGGATGTCAGGTGCGCTCTTCGTGCAGTTGACGGATGGCCCGTTCCTGATCAGGCGAGAGGGTTTGATTTCTCCGCGCCATGACCTTTCTGGCTGTGGACAACGCTTTCTCCAAGACGAGCACCTCGTTTCCTTCATGGCCCCATGAAAAGGAAGGCACATGCCTTGGGGGCACCCCAGGGCCAAACACCTGGGCCATGCTTCCCACGACAGTGGCGGTGGAAAAGGCAGTGTGGATGGCCGTTTTGCTATGGTCCCCCATGATCAAGCCACAAAATTGACGGCCTTTTGCATGAAAGCCCTGACGGCCCTCATCCCACTCTGCAATCTCTCCGTAGGTGTTCTTCAAATTGCTGCAGGTGGTTTCAGCCCCAAGGTTGCACCACTCGCCAATCACGGCATTGCCCAAGAAGCCTCCATGGGCCTTGTTGGACCAATCATGCACCACGACATTGCTGATTTCTCCGCCGACTTTGCAGCCTTGACCCACAGATGCTGGGCCGTAGACAAGTGTGCCCATTCGCAGTTGTGAGTTTTCGCCCAGTGCAAAGGGACCGCGCACCCGAGAACCTTCCATGATTTCTGCGCCGGGCCCCAGCAGGATGTCACCTTCTTCGGTGTTCAGCGAGACGTCGCGAAGCAATGCGCCGGGCCCCAAGTGGATGCGGCCCATCGGACCATGCACCACCACGCCACGCTGTGCCCACGCGGCGCGCTCTTCCTCCTCCAAAGACCGGAGCCGCCACGACAATTTCAACCTCGGCAAATCTGCCGCGAGACCTTCGCCACATTTTTCAAAAAGGGAGGCTGCATCCACCAACCAGTCTTTGGCCACGGGGGCTTCATGAATGGACCCAATGTTGTCACCACATTGCGCCACCACCAATCCATTGTCCTTCCAAGCTTGTCCGTTTTTCAGTCCAAGGACAATGCTTGCCGCATGCTCGGTGGGCAAAAGCTGGCTATGAACGCGAACATCAGGCTTGGATGACAACAAATCTTTCCATTGTTTTGCAATGGACCGTACCCCAAAATGAAGGTGTTGTGCTCCTTTGAGTGCATTCAGTGGGTAGAAATCGGCAGAATCGCCACCATCGAGGAACGAAGAATCAGTCATGTCACAAACATATAGTGTGAACCAAAGCGCGCGTGACCCTGTTCTATTGAGAACACCTGTCCACAATTTCCAAGAAGATCGCGTGAAGCAAGAATTCTCCATCAAAGACCTCGAAAACCTCTCCGGGGTCAAGGCACACACCATCAGGGTGTGGGAGCAGCGCTACAGCTTGTTGAGCCCCACGCGCTCGGCCACCAACATCCGCACCTATTCAGGCAACGACCTGAAGAAACTGCTGAACGTGGCATTGCTGCTCGACCGAGGTTTGAAGATCTCCAAGATCGCCGCGATGGCGCCAGCCCAAATTTTGGAGGCGGTGCAGGGTGGGCCTTCCGCTCAAGACAAAGGAGGAGAACAGCTGGCGAAGCAGCGGTTGAAGGTGGCCATGATGACCTACGACGAGGCGCTCTTCCGCAAAACGTTGGACGAATGCAGCGATCGCTTGGGCTTTGCAACCACAGTTTTGAACGTTTGTCTTCCCTTCCTCGCAGAAGTGGGGGTCCTGTGGTTGACGGATTCTATTTGTCCTGCGCACGAACATTTCATGAGCAACCTGTTGCGGCAAATACTCTTTGCCCAGGTGCACAAAGCCCAGGTGCCAGAGACCACGGATGAGCATGAGGTGTTTGTGCTGTATTTGCCTGAGCGCGAGATCCATGACATTTCCTTGTTGTTCGTGCATCAACTCTGCAGAGAGCACGGCCTCCGAAGCATTTTCTTGGGCCAAAGCGTTCCCTTCGACGATTTGGTGGCTGTGGCTTCGCAATTCGAGAAGGTTTGCTTTGTTTCTTATTGCACCACCTACCCAGCTGAAGGACATGCGCAAGAATATGTGGACAGAATCGGCAGAACCTTTGATGCGTCAGCGGTGAGATTTTGTCTTGGAGGAGGGGTGTTTGCCGGCGTCGAAGGACAGCCGAATGTGAGCGTGAGCACCCACGGAGGTGGCCTCATGCAAGATGTCTTCAGATGATTGTGAAGAAATAGCAGTGGTCGAAACCGCTGATTGAGTGTACATTGACACTCGTTGTGGAACGTTTTGCAGAAATTGTTGAACAAAAATTTGCATTGAATGGAATTTTTGTTCAATCTTTGGGTCACATCGTTAAACAAAACGAATCATGAGCACTCTCGAATTCAACCACCTCCTCGTAAGCCAGTCGGACTTCCTCCGCGGTTTTGCCCTTGGTTTCACGCGGAACGGAGCGGACGCAGACGATTTGGTCCAAGACACCATGGTCAAGGCGCTGAGGTACAAGAACAACTTCAAGGAGGGAACCAACATGAAAGGATGGCTTTACACCATCATGCGGAACATCTTTATCAACAATTACAAGCGCAAGAAGTTCCAGAATACGGTGTTGGACAGCACAGAGAACCAATACTTCATCAATGCAAGCCAGGACTACACCGTTGACACTGTAACAACTGAAATCAACCAGTCGGACATCCTCGGTGCGATCCATGATTTGAAGCCAGATTTCCGAAAGCCGTTCACCATGTTTTTGGACGGATATCACTATGACGAGATTGCCGAGGAGATGCAAATCCCAATGGGCACAGTGAAGTCCCGCATTTTCCACGCTCGAAAGAAATTGGCCGCATCCCTGGTGGATTATCAGGACTGAGACTGCCTGAAAATCTTCTCGTATCTTTCGAGGCAATGAACGTCAATGACGAACATATTGCCAAAAGGAGCTCAAAGCCTCGCGGAAGCGGTCTTGGGCTCCTTTTTGTTTGGTGCCTTTTTGGCACCTTACATGGTCAGGTCGATGTGGACCAGAGCCTTACCATTGCCGAGTATGTGAACGACGTATTGCTCGGAGAAGGGGTGTCAGCGACAAACATCAATTTCATAGGGTCCCCCGAACAGATTGGGTACATGACTGGTGGCGACGATGTTGGGTTTCCAGTAGCTGGAGGGCTTGTCCTGAGTTCTGGAAATGCCGCAGACGCATTTTGTGCTGGTCTAGGTTGTGCGACCTGCTCTGGCCCAACACCAACAGACAACGACTTGCTGGAGATTGCCAACAGCGTGCCGCCATTGATTGGCCAAGACTTTTCAGTGACCAGCGTGAATGATTTGTGTGCACTCGAGTTTGATTTTGATCCTGCGGGGGATTTCGTGTCATTCAACTACGTTTTCGGTTCCAGCGAATACGAGGCATGGGAGAACAGTCAATACAATGACATTTTTGCTTTCTTCCTCTCAGGCGAAGGAATCAATGGCCCTTACAATGCCCCGGCAACTTTCCCTGGGCAGGCCATCAACATTGCAAGTGTGCCCGATTCTGACCCCGCCTTGCCCATCACCATCAGCTCGGTCAATGGGGCATTGAATGCTGAGTATTACATTTTGAATGACGCTCCAGCCGACGTTTGCATGAATGGCTACACGACAGTATTGACTGCGGTGTACCCTGTCATATGCGGCGAAACATACCACATCAAACTTGCGATCGGCGATGGGTCTGACACGATATTGGACTCTGTTGTGATTTTGGAAGAGGGCAGCTTTGGCTCCCCCATTCCAACCACCTATGAATCGCAGGCCTCTCCTGAGTGTGACCCTGACCCAGATGACGACCAGGTGATATACTGCGCTTGGGAGGATTGCGGCCCTGCCACCATCACCATCAGTCGTCCTTGTGCGGTGTCCTCGCTGTTTCCTTTCCCGTTTGATTTGATTGCAGCCCCGGGTTCTGAGGCCACCTTGAACGAGGATTTGCTGGGATTGCCAAGTTCAGCAGCCGTTCCTGTTGGAGAATATGGCATTTCACTGACGTTTGAAGTCCCCCAAGACAACCTCGACGAGGGCACAGAGACGCTCGTGTTGAAGGTGCAAAGTGGGACCATTGAGAGCGAGATCACCATCATCATTTACGACACGCCTGCGTTTGAAGCCACCATGCCCGAGTTGGTCACAGTTCCTTGTGATGAAACGGCAGAAGTGTGCATCGAATTGCTGCAGGACCCAGGTTATTCCTATCCTCCAGTGGAATACCAATGGACGGTGAATGGTGTGGATTTTGGGAACGAACAATGCGTTACCTATGGTTCTTTGACGAGTTCCTTGATGGAGGTGTACATGGAAGACGGATGTGGCAGGGAAGTGTATTTGCAAAGCTTGTTTGACGTCCCCTACGATGAGCTTCAATTGACGATGCCCAACGACACCCTTCTTTGCAACGGGGCTGCTGCAGTTTTGGAGCTGGAGATAGAGGGCGGACAGCCGCCATTTCAGGTGCAATGGGATGACTTTACGGATGAGGATTTGATCCACATTGTGGACCCTGATGTCAGTGCGGAATATGAGGTGGTGGTGGTCGACAATTGTGACTATGCCAAATTTGAATCCACCATGGTGGATGTCCAAACAGTGAAGTCGACCATTGTGCGAGAGAGTTTGGGCGACGACACGTATGAGTTCGACGTGTTGGTGGACCCCGCCGAGCCCTACGACAATGCCTATTTCTATGCTTGGGACTTTGGCGATGGCAATGTGGCTTACGAAAAGAGTCCCACACACACTTATGATGGCTTGTCCACTTATGAGGCACAGGTTTTTGTGACTACGGACATTGGCTGCTCGGACGATGCGGTCATGGATGTCTTTGGGGACGTCTTGTTCTACATCCCTTCCGCCTTTACGCCTGACAACGATGGCCTCAACGATGCGTTTGAAATCACAGGGAGGCAGATCCGTCTGTATGAAATCTGGATTTACAACCGATGGGGCGAATTGGTGCACCATTCCACGGACATGGACTCCCCTTGGGTAGGGGATGTGGACGGTGGCACCCATTTTGCCGCCAATGGTGTGTACCACTGGGTCATCAAAGCCACTGGATTTGACATTGAAGCCCAAGAGTTTCGGGGCTTCGTACACTTGATGCGTTAAACATCTGATTCTGAAATCATGACTCAATCTTCTGCTGGCCGCTCATTGCGGGGTGCTTTTGTGGCGGTGACATCCTTGTTTTTCATGTGGGGCTTCATCACTGTCTTGGTCGACGCTTTGATTCCTCGGCTCAAAGAAGTTTTTGAATTGACCTTCCTTCAAGCTGGTCTTGTTCAATTTGCCTGGTTTGCCGCCTATGGGTTGCTGTCCATCCCAGGGGGAAACTTGATTTCCAAAATTGGCTACCAGCGTGGCATTTTGGTGGGCCTTGCCACCGCTGGCATGGGCTGCTTGTTGTTTTATCCAGCAGCTGCGACCCGGATGTATCCTTTGTTTTTGTTGGCCCTTTTCGTGGTGGCCGGTGGAATCACCATCCTGCAAGTGGCAGCCAACCCTTACATCAGTGTATTGGGCCCCGATGAATCTGCCTCTGCTCGTTTGAACCTGTCTCAGGCGTTCAATTCTTTTGGCACCACGATTGCACCTGTTGTGGCTGCCAGCTTTTTGTTGGGGGATCAAATTCTAGGAAGTGAGGAGATTGGTGCTTTGGCCAGCGCAGATCGTTTGGCCTATTATCAATCGGAGGCCTCGGCTGTTCAGGTGCCATTCGTGATGCTGGCGCTGGCATTCTTTGTTTTGGCAGGCATTGTTGCGGCCATCAAACTCCCCAAAATTCTGGGGGAAAGTGCCACAAGTGAGGCGAGTTATTTGGGGGTGTTGAACAACCCCAAGCTTCGTTTTGGGGCCATTGCCATTTTTGTGTACGTCGGGGCGGAAGTTGCCCTTGGTTCCTACATGGTGAACTACGGATTGTCTTTGGACATCGTGGAGGAAATCAAGTCGAGCAGAGTCTTGAGCGCCATGGCAGGTGTTGCTGCAATGATCAAAGGCGTGGATGTCTCCGGGTTGGATGCAAAGGGCGTGTTAGGCGCTTTGTTGACTTTTTATTGGGGAGGAGCGATGCTTGGTAGGTTTGCGGGCTCGGGATTGATGCAGAAAATCAAGCCGTTCCGCTTGTTGTCGATGGCCGCGCTGTTGGCGCTGGTCCTCATCGTTGCCTCAGTCACAAGCTCTGGTGTTGCGGCCATCCTGCTTTTGCTTGGGGTAGGTTTCTGCAACAGCATCATGTTTCCGACCATTTTCACCTTGGCGATTGAAGATCTCGGAGATGGAAAGCCCCAAGGCTCAGGTGTGCTTTGCACGGCCATTGTGGGAGGGGCCTTCATCCCACCGGCAGTAGGTGCCATTGCCGATGGATCAGGCTTTGCCTTGGCATTTCTGCTGCCCATGCTTTGCTATGGCTACATCGCGTGGTATTCGGGCCGGCTTGTCCCCAGCGTCTCCAAGTGAGTCCATTCGTCAAGATTCCTTAACGAGAGGCACAACTTTTTGCACAACAGGCAACTTTTTTGATGAGGAAGGTGTTCTTTTGGCATGTGCTACACTGGCACCTAATAAGATCCTTATGGCAAGAAGAAAAAAGGCAGCGAAGGAGCTGCAGCCCAACATCAAGGTCCGCTTGGACCGACGCACGGTGATCACTGTGCGCGACCAGAGCAAATTGGCGTACTGGAAGGAGAAATTCCCTGGTCTCGAGATCTTGGAAGAATCCTGATGTCTGGCGCTTGAAGCGCCCAAACTCAGTGCATGAAAAAGGCGACCTAAGGGTCGCCTTTTTCATTGGAAGACTTCGCGTGAATCAGCCCGCGGCCACTTCCTGCTTCCATGGGGCGTGCGGCAGCTGCTCGCGTCCTTTTTTCGTCAAGGCGTATCCGTCTTTGTTTTGAATGAGGCCATCCAAGTATAGGTTGGTGATGCGCTCTCCAATGCGCGCCTTGCCAACATGCAGATCGGTGTCCTCTTCGATTCGCTTCCAAAAATTACGTTCCAAGACCGCGAGGCGAATGTGGCATTGATTCTCGATTTTGTGTTGCTGGATGATGTCCAGAATCATGTGGTCGTACTTGTCAAGAGAATTCATGGATCAGGCTTTGAGAGGTGAAAAAGTTCTGCACACAAGAAAGGAAGTTTTCTCCAAGCAATGTGCGAAAATGTCCTCCCCGTTTTCAACGCGTTTTGAACGGGTTTTGGGCAATTGTGGACAACATGTTCAAACAAATTGCAATGTCTTTGCAATCAGCGTTTTGATTGCATGAAATAGCGGAAATACCGCCTCATGTAGTGGACATCCCGGTCGGCAAAAGCAGATGTTTTGAAGGGAGCATGCACATGCACAAACCTTCTTCGGGGCTCCCAAGCGCAGAGTGCAAGGCGGCTTTTGGCTTCTGCGGCGGCTTGCTGAATGTTCAACAGGTCGTCCTCGCTGCCATTGGTGGCTGTGGCCATGGCTTTGCCGTGGACGAAGTGCTCAAGGGTTTCCCTGGCCCTCGATTCAGCATCCTCTGGGGATGCTTGCATCGAGACCACCTTCATCGGCATGATCCAAGTGATGGCCATGAGTTGCCAGGGCTTTGGCGCCCAAACGACCAAAGTAGAGCGCCAAAATTGGGGTGGCAACTTGCCTCGGATTTGCCAACCCAACATGCGGACAACCGCACGGGCCAGGGCCGTCTTCCATGGTGCACGCTGGCACCCTGGATGTGGGGGAGTTCGATGAGGGGGCCGCTCGCCGGTCATGATGGGGTCAAAGTTCGGAGGCATGGTCGGTCCACTTGCCTTGCAATGTTGCGCCAGCGGCAAGAAAGTGGTCCAGTTGTTTCTGAAAGACCTCTCGTGGCCACGACTCCGCACCCATGGAGGCCAAATGTGGGTTCATGATTTGGCAATCTACAGGACCAAATCCACGCTGCTTGAGCCATGTCACCAATTTCACAAAGCACACCTTCGACGCATTTGTGGCGTCGGTGAACATGCTTTCGCCAAAGAACATGCGCCCAAGGGACACTCCGTAAAGCCCGCCGACCAAGACATCCTCTTTCCAAGCTTCTACGGAGTGGGCATAGCCCAACTCATGCAACGATTGATAGGCTTGGACGATGTCGTTGCTGATCCAAGTCCCTTCTCCATCTCTAGGTGCCGATTGGCATCTTCGAACGACTTGGTCAAAGGCACGGTCCATGGTGACCCGGTAACGGTTGCGGTTCAATTCATTTCTCATGCTTTTGGAGATGCGCAATGCATCCAACGGCAAAACAGCCCGTTCCTCCGGTGCCCACCAGAGCAGGGGATCCTCTTCCATGAACCATGGAAAGGCACCGTGCTTGTAGGCGGCGAGGAGGCGATCGTTGGACAAATCGCCGCC
>JBELJW010000176.1:0-4136 GCA_042089975.1 Flavobacteriales bacterium
ACATTGACCAACCCAAAGGCCTTGATGTCCTTTTCACGGGTTTCATCAGAAACCTGCTCAAAGCTGGCGTTGGGAACAAGGTTTTGGGCCAAAGCCTGGGGCGTGATGACCAGGAAGAACATCAGAGATGCCGTCAGTGCGGCGCTTTGAAGGAAGTATTTCATGATTCTTGGAATGCAGGTTTCAGGAGGGACGAAGGTAGCGAGGTTGGGCCGGATGCCCAACGGGCACTCTGCATCAGGTGCACGAACTGTGCCAAATTCAATGCAAGATTTTGAAAACGGCCTCGCGCAGCAGCATGCCGTCGCTGACAGTGGCATTGTCTCGGCCCTTGGCTTTTTTGTCGGCATCCCGCAAGTAGCCAAAGATGCGCTCCACCTTGTCGGGTCCAAACGTCCCGGCAGCCCGGGCATAGTCCTTGACCGCATAGGGACTGCACCGCAAGGCCTTGGCCGCGGCCGATTCGCTTCGGTCTTTGAGGGTTTGGTAGACCATGACCCTGGCGAAATAGGCGTGCAGCACGGGGACGACCATGGCCAAAGGTGCGTTCTTGGGATTCGCCTCGAAGTAGTTCACGATGCGGTTGGCACGCGCCACGTCTTTGCGCCCCAAGGCCCGCTGCAGTTCAAAGACGTTGTAATCCTTGCTGATGCCAATGTGGGCCTCGACATGCGCGGTCGTGACTTGGGTGCCTTCCGGCAACAAAATCTGAAGTTTGGCCAACTCGTTGGCGACCTTTTGGAGGTCGTTGCCCAGGCTTTCTGCCAACAATTGTGAGACTTGGCCGTCCACCTTGAGTCCCTTTGAACTGGCGAAGCCAGCAATCCATTGGGGCAGCTTGTACTCCCGGACTTTGTCGCTCAGAAACAGGGTGCCCATGCGGGACATGGTCTTGACGGCCTTCAGTCGACTGTCGACCTTTTTGTGCGGATGGGCAAAGACCAAGATGGTCGACGGCACAGGGTCGCTTGCATACGCTTCGAGCTTGGCCATGTCTTCCTTGCGCTTCCACATCCGCATGTCCTGGGCTTCCTTCACGAGGACCAACTGCCGGTCGGCCATCATCGGGAAGCGACGCGCGGCTGCGAGGACCTCGTCCACACTGGTGTCCCTGCCGTAAAGAACCGTTTCGTTGAAATCCTTGAAACTCTCTTCCACCACGCTCGCGAGCAAGGCCTCGACAATTTCCGAAATGAAGAAGGGCTCTTCACCATGCAGCACATACACCGGGGACCACTGTTCCGATTGGATGTTTCTCAAAATCTGACGATGCGGCATGGCACGAAGGTACTGTCGGGCAAGTTTCAGAAGTAGTTTCGTGCCATGGACCACAGCCCTCCATCCTTGCAATGGCCTCCGGCACCCCTTCAGACCCGGACCAATTCCACGGGGAAAAAGGAGGTCTTGTGTTTGGCCCGCCGCAGTTGGGTGAAGTTGGAACCCGAAGAATGGGTCCGCCAGCACGTCATCCACCACTGCGCTGAAGTCCTGGGCTACCCCCTTGGTTGCATTGCAGTGGAACACAGGCTTCAACTCAACGGGATGGAACGCAGGGCAGACATCGTGTGCTTCACGACGGACGGGAAGCCCCGTTTGCTTGTGGAATGCAAGGCCCCGGAGGTGCCCATTCAACAAGACGCTGTGTCCCAAGCGGCACGGTACAATTTGGTCCTGAAGGTCCCGGTCCTTCTCGTCACCAATGGCCAAAAACACATCGCTTTCGCAGTCGATGCTGAGGGCCGAGCCACCCCTTTGAAGATGCTTCCTGCATGTCCTTCCGTCTGAGCGGGCCTCCTTGCGTACTTTCGCACCGCAATGAAGATCACAGACATTCTCGCCATCGCCGGCAAGCCCGGCTTGTACAAGGTGCTTGCCTCAGGCAGTGCCAGCATCGTTGTTGAAAGCATGATGGACCAAAAGCGCTCCAGCGTGCCAGGCACAGCGAGGGTCAGCAATTTGGCCGACATCACCATGTACTCAAAGGAGAACGATGTCCCCTTGCGGGAGATTTTGAACCGCATCCACGAAAGCCAAAAGGGAGAGGCCGGACCTTCCCACAAAGAAAGCGCGCAGGCCATCCGCGACTTTGTCGACGGCATTGTACCTGAATTGGACCACGACCGCGTGTACCAGAGCGACCTCAAAAAGTTGGTGCAGTGGTACAACCTCTTGACCGCTCAGGCCGCCTTCCCATTGGAAGAAGCAGAGCCTGCAGAGAAGGAAGAAGCGGACAAGAAAAAGAAGCCCGCAGCGAAGAAAAAAGCAGCAGCGTCGAAGGCAGCCAGCAAGGCGAAGCCCAAAACCTCAGCCGGGAAAAAGCCTGCAGCGAAAGCCACCAAAAAGGGCAAAGTATGAGCGTGAAGGTGACGGTCATTGGGGCGGGAACCATGGGCAACGGGATCGCCCATGTCTTTGCACAAGCTGGCCACGACGTCATTCTGATGGACCGTTCCGCCGATGCGCTTGAACGTGCCATGGGCACCATCGGCAAGAATTTGGACCGCATGGTCGCCAAAGAGAGGATTTCCGAGGCGGACAAGGACGGTGCGCTCGAGCGCTTGACCACCTCCACGGACCTCGACACGGCAGTGACCCAAGCAGAATTGGTGGTGGAAGCCGCCACCGAAAACACCGAGCTCAAGCTCAAGATCTTCGCAGACCTCGATGCTGCGGCGCCGGAAGGGTGCATTTTGGCCACGAACACAAGCTCCATTTCCATCACGCAAATTGCAGCGGCGACCCAACGTCCGGACAAAGTGATTGGCATGCACTTCATGAATCCTGTGCCGGTGATGAAGCTCGTCGAAGTCATCCGTGGCTATGCGACCAGCGACGCCATATGTGAGAAGGTCATGGCGCTGAGTGCACAATTGGGCAAAGTACCTGTGGAGGTGAACGACTACCCGGGTTTCGTGGCGAATCGGATTTTGATGCCGATGATCAACGAAGCCATCCTCACACTGCACGAGGGCGTGGCAGGCGTGACGGAAATCGACACGGTCATGAAGCTGGGCATGGCGCATCCCATGGGGCCTCTTCAATTGGCCGACTTCATCGGGCTCGACGTTTGTCTGAGCATCCTGCGTGTGTTGCACGAAGGATTGGGCATGGACAAGTACGCACCCTGTCCCCTGCTCGTCAACATGGTGACCGCCGGCAAACTCGGGGTCAAATCGGGCGAGGGTTTCTACATGCACACAAGGGGGTCCAAGGACCTCGTCGTGGCGCCGACTTTCACCAAGTAAGTCCTTCCTTCCTACCTTGGGCCCATGGCCCATCCCAAACGTCTTTCCGATTGGCGAGAGCGCCTGCATGTCGTCATCTTTGAGGCGGACACCCCTGCGGGCAAGCGCTTCGATGTGGCTTTGCTTTGGGCCATCCTCCTGAGCGTGGCCGCCGTGCTGGCCGAGAGCGTAGAGTCGGTCAGAGCAACGTGGGGGGAGGAGCTTCGCGTGGCTGAATTCGTGTTCACCGCGCTGTTCACACTCGAGTATATCCTGCGGCTTCTCGCGGTGCGACGCCCCCTGAAATACGCGTGGAGCTTCTACGGATGGGTGGACTTGCTGAGCATCTTGCCCACCTTTGTGGAGGTCTTGGTGCCTGGCGCCGCAAGCCTGAGGATTGTGCGCATGCTGCGCCTCTTGCGTGTGTTCCGCGTCTTGAAGTTGGTCGGGTTCCTACAAGAAGCCCAAACCCTCCGCACCGCCCTCTACGCAAGCCGACGCAAAATCGTCGTCTTCTTGTCTGCCGTGCTCGTCTTGGTCACCCTTCTGGGCACGGTGGTGTACATGGTGGAAGATCCGGAGGCTGGATTCACCAGCATCCCACGTTCCATCTATTGGGCCATTGTGACCGTGACCACGGTAGGCTATGGCGACATCGCCCCACAAACCATTCCCGGCCAAATCCTCGCCTCCCTGATGATGATCCTGGGCTACGCCATCCTCGCCGTCCCCACGGGCATTGTGGGCGCAGAATTGGCCAGGAGCTCCTTCGCCTCCTCCAGCACACAGGCCTGTCCGAGTTGTGGCAAGGAAGGACACGACGAGGACGCGTTCCATTGCAAGCATTGCGGCGCCCCTCTGTGACGGGATTGCCGGGTGGTCCGTATTTTGGCCTCCAAACCTAGACGTCTC
>JBELJW010000177.1:0-4120 GCA_042089975.1 Flavobacteriales bacterium
CCCGACCCCCTCGGTGTAAACGAGGTGCTCTGAACCAGCTGAGCTAACCGCCCGGGACCGCGAAGATAGCGCACGTACATTTGACCCATGAGCATGTGGCGCGATTGGTGGGGTTGTTTGGTGGACAACCGTTGGGTGTCGCCTTGGTCGGGGCGTTCGTGGAGGCGTTTGCATTCTCCAATGCTCTACATGTGGGGCCGGGCCTTGCAGGGCCAGCCCAAGCACTGGCCCGAAGTCGAGGGTGTGTTCCAACCTGTGGTGAACAATCATGACTTGTTGGCCCATCGAAAGCAATTGTTGTCGGACCAAGGGTCCCTGCAAAGGCTGGACCTTGGAGCGGGTTCAAGACGTGGCCGCAGGTCATCGCTTGATTTGCAAGAGGTGAAAATCTCTCAACTGGCTCAGCATGCCTTGACTCCGTTGAATGATGTCCAAGGCATGGTCCGGTGGCTGAGGACCATTTCATCCCGCGGTAGGGTCTTGGAATTGGGGACATCCTTGGGGGTCACGGCAGCACATTTCGCACAATCGGGCTGGGAGGTCGAAACATGGGAAGGGTGTCCCGCGACCCTCGATTTTGCGCGCAAGTCATGGCGCGCCTTGGGCTGTGAATCTTCTGTCCTGGGACGGCAAGGGGACTTTGCAGATTTGCTCGCCCGCAGCTCGCCGGACGAATGCTGGGACGTTGTCTTTTTGGATGGCCACCACTCCTTTGAGGCCACGGTGCACTTGGCAGACAGATTGGCCCAGCACACCACGACCGCGTTGGTTGTGGATGACATTGCATGGAGTCCGGGCATGCACCGCGCTTGGCGGTCGCTTCAGCAAGATGTCCGTTGGGACCTCTCTTTTTCATGGAGAGGAAGGGGGTTTCTTGTCAAGGTACCTGGCATGCGCCGCCAGAAATGGCGTTTGGCCTAACTTGCAATCTCAAAACGACGACAGATGAAACAATTGATGATGACCATGGGGCTTTGTTTGATGACTGCGACTGTCATGGGCCAGAAAGGAGCGGGGTTGAGCACCATGGAGGAAGGTCGGCAAGGTGGCGTGTACCGGACCAAGGCGCGAACCATGGAAATCCATGCCGAAGTCGTCGCGAGGCAGCAGTCCAATACCACGTTGGTTCGTTTCATTGTGGATGAGTCGTACAAGATGTTGACCCGGGACCAAGATGTCATCAAGTCTGTGGAAGCGGCTTCCACCTTCAGATTCCGCAACGCGATGGAGGCCATGAACACCGCCGCGTCGCATGGTTGGGAATTGCGGTCCACGTACGTTACTCGCGGGCGAACTGGGGACGAGACGCATTTTGTGATGGTCCGAAGTATTGAAATCACCCAGCCTTATTCGCCGTGGCTTGACCGTGGCAAAAGGGCTGACGGGAAAAAGTGAACGCACCGCATCGAGGAGTATGGTTGGTGAGGGCCTTGGGGGCCTACGTCATGCTGCAATTTGTTTGGTGGGCTTATCTATTGATCCAATCGCGGGGTGAAACCGCAATTCACATGGTATTGGGCGAGGGTGCGGTTTTTGCATGCATCTTGGTGTTTGGTCTTGTCCGACTGGAGAAGGGCCTGCGCAAGGAGCGCGATCGGTTGGAGCGGGAGCGTCACTTGCTCCTTGGGGTCACCCATGAGCTCAAAACACCTCTTGCCGCTGTGCAGTTGGGCGTGGACACCCTTCGCAGGGTGGAGCTCGATGAGGAGGACAGGGCTTCTGTCCTTGGGAACATGCAGCGTGGCGTGCAAGACCTCGAACGACGTGTCACGGACATGCTTACGGCAACGCGCCTTCAACAATCTTCGCAGGTTCAGTCGGTTCCCTTTTCCTGGAATGAGACCATGCGCGCGGTGGCCTTGAGGTTGGAGCCTTTGGCCCAAGGCCGTTTGAGCTTGATCGAGCCGGGTTCTGAAGATCACGTCGTGGAAGGGGACAAGGAGCTTTGGATGCTTGCCTTGACCAATGTGATGGAAAACGCACTGACGCATGGTGAAGGTGAGGTCCAAGTGTCCTGGCAATGTGATGGCCTTTTGGCCTCCTTTGAAGTCAGGGACCAAGGCAAGGGCATTCAACCGGCGGACCGCGACCGCGCCCTCAAGCCATTCTCACGGCTCCATGACGAGGGAGGTGGCACGGGCCTAGGCCTGCATCTGGTCGCCCAAACGGTGGACAGGCACGGTGCCCAGTTGGAAATGGACCAGAAAAGCCCGTCAGGTTTTGTGGTGCGCGTGGTTTGGCCCCACAAGCATTGAGTCTTCGGCTACCTTTGCCGCATGAAAACGGCGCTCATCATTTTGGACGGTTGGGGACACGGAAACCCTGACAAAGACAATGCCATCCATGTGGCACACACCCCTTTTGTGGATGCCCTGAACGAAAGCACGCCATGCGCTTCATTGCGCACAGATGGCGAGCATGTGGGGCTGCCCGTCGGGCAAATGGGCAACAGTGAAGTGGGCCACATGAACATTGGTGCTGGGCGCATTGTCTACCAAGACTTGTTGCGCATTGACCGTGCTGTGGCCTCTGGTGATTTGGGCCAGGAGAAGGTTTTGAGAGAGGCTTTGAACAAGGCCAAAGCGCCGGGGGTTCGGCTTCATCTCATGGGTTTGGTCTCTCGTGGTGGGGTTCACAGCCAGCAAGCCCATCTTCATGCGCTTGTGAACGAGGTGGTTGCCCATGGCGTCCAGGATTGTGTGGTCCATGCGTTCACGGACGGTAGAGATACGGCTCCTCAAATGGGCACGAGTTACTTGGCGGATTTGGAGACTCATTTGCAAGGGACTTCAGTGCGCATAGCATCGGTGCACGGCCGGTACTATGCCATGGATCGGGACAAACGCTGGCCTCGGATTGCCAAGTCTTTTGAGGCGTTGACATCGGAGGTGGACCTCCAATGGATCGACGCGGTGTCTGGTGTGCAAGCGCATTACGACATGGACATCACGGATGAATTTGTGGAGCCATTTCAGGTGAAGGGAGTGGAGGGGACGATGCGTTCCGGAGATGTCGTGTTGTGCTTCAATTTCAGAACCGACCGGTGCCGGGAGATCACAGAGGCATTGACCCAGCAAGCCTTTCCTGAGCACGGCATGGCTCCCTTGGATTTGCACTATGTGACCATGACCAATTACGACGACAGTTACAAGGGAGTCCATGTGCTGTACGACAAGCCCAATTTGGTGAACACCCTTGGCGAAGCGGTGAGTCAGTCGGGACAAACGCAACTGCGCATGGCGGAAACGGAGAAGTACCCGCATGTGACCTTCTTTTTAAGTGGTGGCCGTGAAGAGCCCTTTGCAGGCGAACAACGCGCGATGGCCGCGAGCCCCAAGGTCGCCACCTACGACCTGCAGCCCGAGATGTCAGCGCATGAGTTGACAGCCAAGGCCAAGGAGGCCTTGGCAAGTTGGAAGCCCGACTTTCTCTGTCTCAACTTTGCCAACCCTGACATGGTGGGGCACACTGGGGTGTTTGACGCTGTCGTACAGGCCGTGGAGACCACAGACCGATGTTTGAAGGAAGTGATGGAGACCGCCCTTGGTGAGGGCTATGCCGTTGTGGTCATTGCGGACCATGGTAACGCAGACCTTGCGCGCAATTCAGATGGCACCCCTCATACGGCCCATACCACCAACCCAGTGCCCATTTGGGTGAGCGGCAGCGGGCATTCTGAGGTTCGTGATGGCATTTTGGCCGACGTCGCTCCAACCATTTTGTCTTTGATGGGGCTTCCCCAACCCAAGGAGATGACAGGCCGTTCCTTGGTGGGCTGAGTCAATCTTAGCGGACAAGGGTCAGTTCGCCCGCATCCTTGAAGCCGTCGGACCGAAGCAAAACCCATTGATAGTGGCCTGAAGGAGCCGGGTTCCCATTGGGATAGTCCCCATTCCAGACCAATTCAAATTCGATGTCGTTCGCGGTCTCTCGCGAGAACACCACCGACCCGTAGCGGTTGTAGATGATCAATTGGGAGCCCGCAAAGCCACCCAGTCCGCGCAAACGGAAATCGTCGTTGACTCCGGCACTGCCTGTACCAGGGGTAAAGATGTTGGGCACCACTAACGCCAAATATATATCCGAAATTGTTGCTCGAAATTGTTGCAGGACGGTATTG
>JBELJW010000010.1:0-1311 GCA_042089975.1 Flavobacteriales bacterium
TTTTGAGCGATGCGGCGAATGCTCTGCCTGACGCAGAGGGCCGGGTGTTGATTCTTCAGATCACCACCACGGGCAGCATCAATGGCGAGTTGAATGTTCAAATTTTGCCAGAGGGCCAAGATGCCTCCACTGGTCAAGACCCTGACTCGGGACTGATCAAATCCTTCACTTTTGATGGAACAGGAGCCTTTGCCCCTGAAGGAGAAGGCAACGCTTGCGGGTGCACGGATGCAACGGCTTGCAACTACCAGGCTTCTGCGAATTATGACGACGGTTCTTGTTTGCAATTGGACGAGTGCGGCGTGTGCGGTGGAGACGGCATTGCCGATGGAGCTTGCAATTGTGATGGTGACACCTTGGATGCTTGTGGCATCTGCAACGGCCCAGGGGATATTTACGAGTGTGGCTGTTCAGACATCCCCGCCGGTGACTGTGATTGCAACGGCAACCAAGATGACATTCTTGGCAATTGTGGAGGGGATTGTACGGCGGATTTTGATTCGGATGGTGTTTGCGATTCCATTGACATGTGCATTGACTTGGACGCCTGCAACTTTGGAGACGAATCGAACGAGGCATGTGAATATTGCAGTTGTGCAGGGGGAGAGGGGGCTCCTGTTGGTTTGGTGCTAGAGTCCTATGCCACAGGTTTGCCCAACGGGATGACCAGCTATCGTTTGTACGTTGTGTCCAACGAACCTTCCGATGTTTTGGCCTCGGTGATGGGCAAAAGTGGCCAAACAATGCTCTTGGGCACCACCACCACGTTCTTTCAAGATCCGGCTTCTGACTACGATAGTTTTGTCAGCTGGGACGACCAGGGGGTTCAGTTCCAGGGGAACAGTCTGCATTGGCAGGATTTTGAGAATGGCAATGATCTGTTGTTTGACGGACCAGTTGGTGGGGGGTGGACTTCTGCTGATGGCATGAATGCAACTGTAGGAACGGACGGCAAGGTGTTCCTCGCCCAACTCACCACTGCGGGTGAGGTCTCAGTGTCTTTCCAGGCAGTGATGCTCTTGGGTGGCCATGCCTCCAATGCTCAAATTTTCAACCTGGCGATGGAGGGGGCTGGGGACAATGACCCCACCAACAATGTTTGTGGTTGTACGGATCCAGGTGCGTTCAATTACAACTCAAATGCGGAGTACGAGGACGGATCGTGCATTGATGTTGTTGTAGGCTGCTTGGATTCGATGGCTTGCAACTACAACATGGATGCCAACACCGATGACGCAACATGTCTTTACGAGGATGCCTTGGGTGTCTGTGGTGGCGATTGCGCAGCCGATGCGGATGCCGATGGCATTT
>JBELJW010000010.1:1411-23399 GCA_042089975.1 Flavobacteriales bacterium
GACGACGTGGACGAATGCGTTGGCGAACTTGACGAATGCGGCGTTTGCAATGGCCCAGGTGCTGTATTCACGTGCGGTTGCACTGCGATTCCCGAAGGGGATTGCGATTGTGATGGCAACCAGCTTGACGCCTTGGGCGTTTGCGGTGGCGAATGCGCCGAGGACTTGGATGCCGATGGCATTTGCGACGATGTGGACGAATGCGTTGGCGCACCAGATAATTGTGGCGTTTGCAACGGCCCTGGAGCTATCTACGAGTGCGGCTGCGCCGACATCCCAGAGGGGGATTGCGACTGTGATGGAAACCAACTGGATGCATTGGGTGTATGTGGTGGTGCTTGCGCCGCCGATGCAGATGCCGATGGCATTTGCGACGATGTGGATGAATGCATTGGCGCACTAGATGGCTGTGGCGTTTGCAACGGCCCTGGAGCGATCTACGGGTGCGGCTGCGCCGACATCCCTGCAGGGGAATGCGACTGTGATGGCAACCAAGAAGACGCCCTTGGTGAGTGCGGAGGTTCTTGTGAAAATGATGCGGATGCCGATGGCATTTGCGACGACGTGGACGAATGCGTTGGCGCACTTGACGAATGCGGGGTTTGCAATGGCCCAGGTGCTGTATTCACCTGCGGTTGCACTTCGTTCCCAGAAGGGGATTGCGACTGTGACGGCAACCAGCTTGACGCCTTGGGCGTCTGTGGCGGCGATTGCTCCGAGGACGCGGATGCCGATGGCATTTGCGACGACGAGGACGATTGTGTAGGAGAGCTTGACACTTGTGGCATCTGCAACGGACCAGGTGACATCTACGATTGTGGATGTGCTGACATCCCCGAAGGAGACTGCGACTGCGACGGCAACCAGCTTGACGCCTTGGGCGCCTGTGGCGGCGATTGCGCCGAGGACGCGGATGCCGATGGCATCTGCGACGACGTGGACGATTGTGTAGGCACGCTTGATGCTTGTGGCATCTGCAACGGACCGGGTGACATCTATGAGTGCGGTTGCGAAGACATCGCTGAAGGCGACTGTGATTGTGCCGGCAACCAGCTCGACGCCTTGGGCGTTTGTGGTGGAGATTGCGCTGCAGATGCGGATGCCGATGGCATCTGCGACGACGAAGACGATTGCGTGGACATGGAGGCGCCAACTTGGTTCTACTTCCCCGCAAACGACACCATTTCTTGCTCTGAAATCATGCCATCCGTGGAGGAAACCATGCCCATTGCCCAAGACGATTGTGGGCCTGTGGACGTGGTTTGGCTGAGCGATGGACCTTTTGAGTATCCGTTTGGATGCTCACAGAGCTATCTGTGCCCAAGGGTCTATCAGGCGACTGACGCGGCAGGGAATGTCCTTGTGGATACTTTGCAGATTGCCGTCCTCGACACGATTGCACCCAACTTCTTGTACCCAACGGACGCGTCGTTGATCATCAATGAGGTCGAAGGTGAAGTGGTGCCAGGGCTCGAGGCATTTGTCATCGACAACTGTGACATCAATGCGGAGTACACTGCACAATCGGACACCATCGAAAACGAAGACGGTGTGATGATGATCCAGCGCACTTTCAACGCTTCGGATGCTTGTGGGAACGTTGCTGAGTTTGTGCAAATCTTGACGGTCATTCAGGCCTTTGGTGGATGTCTCGATGCTGAAGCCTGCAACTTCGACCCTGAAGCAAATGTGGACGATGGTGCATGTTTGTATCCAGTTGTTGGAGAAGATTGCGACGGAAACTGCCTTTCGGATGTGGACGGTGACGGATTTTGTGATCCTGAGGTGGTCGGTTGCACCGATGAGCTTGCTTGCAACTTCTTGGCATTGGCCACGGAGGACGATGGCACATGCGAGTACTGTTCTTGTCAGGAGGATGAATTCGACGGCTATGGCTTGCTGCTGGAGCAACATGCCGTGCACGATGCCGGCGAGCTCGCGGGCATGACGACCTACCGCATGTATGTCACGACACCGACGAGCACAGATGTCATCAGTGCCATCTTTGGAGATTCGGACACGACCTTGGTCATTGCATCGACCACTGATTTCTACCAAAATTCACTCGGCTCTTCATTGGGGTCCAACATCAGCCCTTTGCTGTTCCCGACTTTCCCTGAAGTGGCATTCGACAGCTGGTTGACCATTGGCTTGGATGCCCCGGCACAAGTCGGTGAGCAGGCTCCGTCGGTGATCGAAAATGCTGAAAATCCGTGGTTGACCAATTTTGAGGCAGGTCAAGACATTAACATTGATGATGCCGTAGGTGGTGCCGTCTATGTCGTCAACGATGGCGCCCCCAACATTGTATCTGGTCTGGACCAAAGGATCCTCATCGGACAATTCACTACTGATGGCGTGATGTCTGGTGTCGTGAACCTTCAGATGTTCAGTGAGGGCGATCAAAACAATGCCAAAAAACCATCCATTCCATTTGACGGAATTGGATGGGTGCAAGGGTCAAGTGACATTGTATGCGGGTGCATGGATCCGACCGCATGCAATTTCAATGAAGAGGCGAACAACGAGGATGGCTCTTGTGAATTTGAGTCTTGCTTGGGTTGCACCGATCTTGAGGCTTGCAACTTCGAAGAAGAAGCCACCGTGGAGGATGGCAGTTGCGTTTATCCTGAATTCCTTTGTGTTGACTGTGAGGACAATTGCCTTGCCGACAACGACATGGATGGTGTTTGCGATTGTTTGGAATTCCCTGGGTGCACGGATCCCGTCGCTTGCAACTTCGACCCCATTTACACGGACGATGCAGGCAATTGTTACTATCCTGAGGAGTACTACGGCTGCGATGGAAATTGCCTCAGCGACCTCGACGGGGATGGCACCTGCGATGAATTGGAAGTCTTAGGATGCACCGATGACTCCTTCTGCAATTTCAATCCTGAAGCCACTGAAGATGATGGATCGTGTGGCGAGGACGATCAAGTCAATGACACCTGTGAAGGAGCCCTTCAAATCACTTGCGGCATGACTCTGATGGCGGACAATTCAGACTGTGCCAATGAAGATGACGTTGAAGGGTGTGCTGGAGATTTGGCTTCGAACCCGACAGCTGGACTTTGGTTCACGTTTGCAGGCACTGGTTATCCGATCGATGTGACAACCTGTTATCCGGGAACCTTGATCGACACCTACATGAGTGTATTCGAGGGTGGCTGCAATGGTTTGGTTTGCATCGGAGGCAACGACGACCAGAGTGAACCAGACTATGACGACCTATGTCCTACATCATTCACCGCAAGCACGGTCAATGTGGACTCGCAACTTGGTGTGATTTACCATGTGCTTGTGCAAGGTGTGTTTGGCGAGGCTGGAAGCTTTGAGGTTGGATTGGAGTGCGTGCAACCTGGATGCACGGATGAAGAGGCTTGCAACTTTGATCCTGCTGCGACCTTGGAAAACGGATCTTGTGATTACCCTGTAGCTTTCTACGATTGTCAGGGGGATTGTCTGGCAGACACGGACGGTGACGGGATCTGCAATGAACTCGAAATTGTGGGCTGCACTGACCCGTTGGCTTCGAACTACAATGATTTGGCGACAGAAGCTGGTGGGAATTGCCAATACTGTGACCTTGAGCTTGCCATTGTCATTGAGCAGGGTCTGATTTGTGCTGGCGACAGCACAGCGGTCGCCTCCTTGAGCATGACAGGTGTGGTTTTCCCGGACAGCATTGTGATTGTCCTCAACGGTGTCCTTCAGGACAGCACACTATTTGAAGGATTGGCTGCGGGATCTTACACCGCGGTGGTCAACCAAGGAACAACTTGTGAGGCATTGATCAACTTCGACATTGACGAAGGCCAAAGTTTGGAGTTGAACGTCCAAACGACGGACGTCAGTTGTTTTGGTGACGAAAATGGTGTGATTTCTGCCGTGGCATTGTCAGGCACCTTGCCCATCACGTACGAACTCACAGGCCCTGTTTCTGAAGTCAACAACATGGGGCAATACGATGACTTGCCTCCTGGCAACTATGTGTTGTTGGTTACCGATGGTCTGGGCTGTCAGACTTCCTATGAGTTGAGCATCGGAGAGCCCGCCGCACTGGTGGTCGGAGCCAACCTTACAGATGCAGCTGTTTCCGGCCAAGGCGCCATTGATTTGGTGGTGGCAGGCGGCACACCGCCGTACAACTTCTCATGGACCAGTTCGACCACCTTCACTTCTGAAGAAGAGGACATCGAAGGATTGGAGGCTCCTGCGGATTACACGGTGTTGGTGACAGATGACCGAGGGTGTGAAGTCCAAAGTGGTCCCTACACCATTGACGACGTCTACGGTGTGGATGAGCTTGGAGAATGGGTGTTCGCCCTGTATCCCAACCCGGCATCGCAACAGATGCACTTGGAGTTGAGCGACACGGTGATGGATGCCGTGATGCAAGTGTTTGACGCCTCGGGAAGGGTGATTTGGAGCCGGACGAGCGACCATTGGACAGGACGGTTCAGCGTGGATGTGGCGAGCTGGGCGAGTGGCACTTACCACGTCCAAGTGTCGACCTCCAAACGTGTCGCACATGCCCAGTTCATGGTGCAACACTGATCAAAAGACCAACCAAAACCCCAAAAGGAACCCCCGGCCTCGCAAGAGGTCGGGGGTTCTGAAAGTCAAGGCCTTGCCTACACTCAACGCTTGAATGCCGCAATGGCTCTTCTCGTAAAGTCACTCAATACCAACTTGCCTGAAATGGCAGCGCGTTCAGCGAGCAATTTGTCCCAGTGCTCTGTCCCTTCCCAAAGGACGCGCTTCAACTGCGCCATGGCCTCTGGATTGCTTTGGGCCAATCGAAGGGCCAGGGTTTCTACCCCTGCATCAAGGGCCTCTGCGTCGTCAAAGACCTCCGCATAGAGACCCTGCTCAGCAGCCCAAGAAGCTGGCTTCCAGCTGGTGGCGTCAATGGCCAACATGCCCATTCCAGAGGTCCCAATTTTGCGTTCTACAGCAGGTCCAACAACAAAAGGTCCAATACCGACTGCAAGTTCGGACAACTTGACGGATGCGTGTTGGGTGGCCAAACAATGGTCCACAGCCGCCGCGAGTCCCACACCTCCGCCGACCGTCTTTCCTTGCACCCGACCCAACACAAACTTGGGACAAGTGCGAATGGCATTGATCACAAGTGCGAATCCCTTGAAGAAAGAAAGCCCTTCTTCGGGGGTTTCGATGGCCATCAATTCGTTAAAACTGGCGCCTGCGCAAAACGCCCGGTTGCCGGCCGACTTCAGCACAATCACTTTGACCGCAGCGTCCTTGCCAGCTTCGTCGATTTTCCCAGCCAAATCTGCCAGGAGGGATGCAGGCAAGCTGTTGCTGGCAGGATGAAAAAACGTCACTGTGGCAATGCCATGGGCATCCACCTGTGTTCGCACGAACGGGTCCATCTCAGGTGCCAAGGGTCAGCGTTTCTTGATGTCGGCGTAATCGCGGGCTGGCGAACCAGTGAACACTTGGCGTGGTCGACCAATGGGCTCTCTGTTTTCGCTCATCTCTTTCCACTGGCCAATCCATCCTGGCAGCCTTCCGAGGGCAAACATGACCGTGAACATGTCGGTTGGGATGCCGAGCGCGCGGTAGATGATGCCACTGTAGAAATCAACATTGGGATACAATCCACGCTGAATGAAGTACTCATCGTTCAAGGCTACTTCTTCCAATTGCTTGGCGATGTCAAGCACCGGGTCGTCGACCCCCAATTGTGCCAAAACATCGTCTGCGGCCTTTTTGATGATGCGGGCACGAGGGTCAAAGTTCTTGTAGACACGGTGTCCAAAACCCATGAGACGGAAGCTGTCCGTTTTGTCCTTCGCTCGGTCAATCCAAGATTGAAGAGGAGTGCCTTCCGCACGGATGGTCTCGAGCATTTCGATGACCGCTTGGTTGGCTCCGCCGTGAAGGGGCCCCCAAAGTGCGGAAACACCAGCCGAAATGGAACTGTACAGGTTTGCTTGCGAGGAGCCAACAATCCGTACGGTGGAGGTGGAGCAGTTTTGCTCGTGGTCCGCGTGAAGGATGAACAACTTGTTCAGGGCCGACTCGATGATGGGATCCACCACGTAATCCTCGGCTGGAACCCCCCACATCATGTGCATGAAGTTCCCCACGTAACTCAAGTTGTTCTTGGGGTACATCGTAGGCAGACCCATGTTGTGTTTGTAGGCTTGCGCAGCAAGCGTGGGGATTTTGGCGACCAAGCGGTGAATGGTCAAGTCAATGTCGATGATGTCCCGGTTTGGGTTTTGGGATTCCGGGTAAAATGTCGACAAGGAAGCCACCATGCTGCTCAACATGCCCATGGGGTGGGCCCTTAGCGGAAACGCATCAAAGAAGCGCTTCATGTTTTCATGCACGAGGGTATGGTGCGTGATGCTGTCGTTGAAATAGTTCAGTTCTTTCTCGTTGGGCAAGTCGCCATAGATGAGGAGGTAAGCCACCTCCATGAACGATGCCTTTTCCGCCAAATCTTCAATGGCGTAACCACGGTAACGCAGGATCCCATTTTCGCCGTCCAAGTAGGTGATGCCGCTTTGTGTGGATCCCGTGTTCTTGAACCCTGGGTCCAAGGTGATATATCCCGTAGATCCACGAAGCTTGGAGATGTCAATGGCCTTTTCATTTTCAGACCCTGTGACGACAGGGAATTCGTGTTCCTGTCCGTTCAAAATGATGCGTGCGGTCTCACTCATGGCTTCGCTGTTCGAGAAAATTGATGTTCGACGAGTTCCTGGTGCCCGGGCCTTCCGAAGAGGATGGCCAAACAGGGAGGCCAAAGATAGGGGAAGGCACTCCCGGAACCTCCTTCAAGAAGTGCAAAGTCTATGCGGCTGGTTATCTCCAGGTCGCTGTGAAGCTGTCGCGGAACTCTTCCCAAACGCCTTGATCCACATTGGGTTGGTATGCATCACGGAAGAACTTGAGATAAAGCTCCAATTGTCCCGGCTGTTTGTAGCCGCTGATGGGGGCGATGATGTTGGCCTCTTCATCCATGTACACCAGGGTTGGGTAGGCGCTTACACCCAACGCCCTTGACAATTCATGGACCCCATTGCGGCCCCTCCGGTTCGGGTCATAGGTGGGGTTGCTGTAGACATTGTCTTTGAAAGAAACAGGATCTGGAGACTCGGCATCGAACTTGACGGCGTAGTAGTTGGCATTGAGGTATTCGATGACATCCGCGTTGGTAAAAGTATTGGCCATCATCATCTTGCACGGTCCGCACCATTTGGTGTAAACGTCCATCATGATCTTTCTGGGTTCCTTTTTCTGGGCTTCGACAGCTTCTTCGATGGACATCCACTGGATGCCAGCAGCTTGTCCAAAGGTCAAATGGGCCATGGCCAATGCCATGCAGGTCAAGACGAAATTCCTCATGCTGCAATATCGCAAAGAATGAGGGGACCAACGGTTTCTTTCACATTACTTCTGGCGCCATGTCCTCATTTCACCCCGTTGGGTTTGTACCGATGAAGTTGTTTTGGGAATGCCACAGTTGGTCGGTCGCACCAAATCCATGCCAAAGCGACCGCCCCAATGGCCAGAGGCACATTGGGGCGGAGCAAGGAGTGAGCATCAACTCCTCCATGGGGTGGAGGGCCTGCGACAGCTTACCCTTCTTGGTCTTCCACGCCGTGGGTCAATGGTTCGAGCTTGTTGCGCACGAGCAAGACCAACAACCCCACGCCGACGCTTGTGGCTGCAATGCCCGTGAAGATGGTCATCTCACCGAGAGACTGGGACCACTCCCCAAGCAAGCCGGCCAATTTGCTGCCAAATCCAGTCATGGCGAAGTAGACACCCATCATGATGGAGGCATACTTCACGGGGGCCAGTTTGGTGATGTAGGACAACGCCACAGGAGACAAGCAGAGCTCGCCTATCGTGTGGAACAGGTAGGCCAACACCAGCCAGTACATCGCGGAAGATCCTGTGGATTCGTATTGTGCGGTGGCCGCCGTCATGAAGAAGAAGCCAGTGCCCATGATGATCAATCCAATGATCATCTTGAACAAGGACGATGACGTCTTGCCCTTGAGCTTTCTGCTGGCCCAATAGGCCGCCACTGAGGATCCAAAGAAAATGATGAACATGGCATTGATGGATTGGAACCAAGACGCAGGAACCATCCAGTCCCCAATCATGCGGTTGGTCTTTTCCATCGTGTAAATGTTCATCAGCCCGCCAGCCTGTTCAAAGGCCCCCCAAAAGAGGATGACCAACAAAAAGGAAATCAAGAGGACCACAATTCGGTCCTTTTCCACCTTGGTCAACGGGGCATCCATGACTTGTGAAGTCTCGGAAGAGTCGCCCAAGAAGTTGCCCACTTGTGACAAATACTTTTGTCCCAAAAGGTACTGGGTCACCCCCAGAGCCATGCCAATGCCAGCAAGGCCAAAGCCGTAGTGCCACCCGTAAGTTTCACCCACATAGCCTACGATCAAGCTGGACAGAAAAGCGCCCACATTGATGCCGATGTAGAAGATGGTGAATCCCTTGTCTCTGCGCACATCGCCTTGCTTGTATAGTCCTCCCACCATGGTGGAAATGTTGGGCTTGAGCATGCCCACACCCAACACAATGAAGACCAAGCCTGCGTAGAAGGCAGTCAGATGTTCGATGGCCAAGATGCTGTGGCCAATGAGAAGCAGAACCCCTCCGATGGTGACCGATTTTCGTTGGCCCAAGAACTTGTCTGCGATGTATCCGCCAGGTACAGACATGACGTACACCATCATGGTGTACCAGCCATAGAGTGCGAGGGCTTCGCCACTCGTCCAACCCATGCCTGGATTGGCTGCTGTGGTTTCTGCCACGAGGTAAAGCACCAAGATGGCCCTCATGCCGTAGTAGGAGAAACGCTCCCACATTTCAGTGAAGAACAAAATGAAAAGGCCAATGGGATGGCCAAACAGTTCTTTTTGGTGTGATTCTAGGGTTGCTGTGGACATGTCAGTAAGGTGTTGTTGGGTTCGACATCAAGCCTTGTAAATGCCCGAAGTTGGGCGTTGGCAGGGCCATGAAATTGAGTGTGTTGAAGGTGATTGGTGTGTTCTGGGATAGGTCTGGAATCAGAAGTGATCCTCGACAAAGTCCATCATCATGTTGAAGAGGTGCAATCTTGTGTTGCCCCCGTAGATTCCATGGTTGCGGTCGGGGTAGACAAAGAAGTCAAAGTCTTTGTTGGCGTCCACCAACGCATGGATCATTTCCATGGAATTTTGGTAGTGGACATTGTCGTCTCCCGATCCGTGGACCAAGAGGAGGGACCCCTCCAGTTTGTCAGCATGGTTGACAGGGCTGTTCTCGTCGTAGCCGCTTTCATTTTCTTGAGGCGTCTGCATGAATCGCTCCGTGTAAATGGTGTCGTAGTAGCGCCAGTTCGTCACCGGTGCCACAGAAATGCCTGCACTGTAGACGTCCGCACCCTTGGTCATGCAAAGCAACGTCATGAAGCCCCCATAGCTCCATCCTTGGATGCCAATGCGTTCTGCGTCCACGTCTTCCCATGTCCCGAGGTGTTGGGCCAAATCGATGAAGTCCTCGGTCTCCAGTTTGCCCAACTCCTTGTAGGTGCTGTGCTCAAACTTTCGCCCGCGAAATTGCGTTCCCCGAGGGTCACAGGAAACCACGATGTAGCCTTCTTGTGCGAGGTATTGGTGCCAAAGGAAGGTGGAGCCTCCCCAGCTGTCGTTCACCGTGTTGGCCCCGGGGCCTCCATAGATGGCAACGTAGACAGGATGCTTCCTGGAGGGGTCGTGGTTTTGGGGCAACATCTTCCAGCAATTCAACTCCACCCCGGCATCGTTTGTGAAGGTGAAGAATTCCTTTTCCACTGCGCCGTAAGTGCGCATGGTTTCTTGGAGCCTTGCGTTGTCCTTCAGCGTCCGAATGACTTTGCCAGAGCTGTTTCGTAGGGTGTACACTGGAGGGGTGTTGGCTGTGCTGTGGCTGTGGATGCTGTAATCGAAGCTCTGGGAAAAATCATCGCTGTGGGTGCCAGGGGTGAGGTCCAAGGTGGTGGTCTTGCCCTTCATGTCCACGTGGCCCACGTGCTTTTGTGTGGCCCCCTGCTTGGAAGAGCTGAAGTACACGCGTCCCCGCTTCTTGTCGAAACCGAGGATGTCGATCACGTCCCACTCGCCCTGGGTCAATTGGGTGCTTTTGCCGTCAAAGTCAAACTTGTACACGTGGTTGAAGCCATCCCGCTCAGAGGTCATGACAAAGGACTTGCCATCGTTCAAAAAGGTCAAGTTGTCGTTGATGTCAATGTAGGTGTAGCTCAACTCTTTGAAGACTTCGCGCGTACCGAGCCTGTTGTTGGGGAAAGTGCCTTCGGTCAGAAGCAACCGGAGGTCGCTCTGGTGGCGGTTCATGGTGAAGATGCACAATACATCAGGGTCATTTGTCCATTTGATGCGTGGAATGTAATGTGCGGTTTTGGGGACGGCCACTTCATGGTTTTGGCGGTCCTCCACGTGGTAGATGTGCACGGACACGTCGCTGTTTTGCTCCCCTGCTTTGGGGTACTTGAAGGTGTAGGGGTCGGGGTAAAGGGACCCGTACACAGGCATGTGGAACTCGCGCACAGCCGTCTCGTCGAATCGGAGGTATGCCAAACGTTCTCCATCGCCCGACCAAAAAAGGGCTTTGTCGTCGCCGAACTCCTCTTCGTACACCCAGTCGGTGGCGCCATTGATGATGCGGTTCACTTCCCCATCGGTGGTCACTTGGACTTCTTCACCTGAACCAAGGTTCGAGATGAAAATGTTGTTGTCCCTGACAAAGGCCACTTTGTCGCCCGCAGGAGAGAGCTGTGCCAAGCGCTGCTTGCCCATGCCAAAATCTGTGATGGGACGCGACTCGCCATTGGCCTGGAAATCGTAGACGTAAAAGTGCGCGTAAAACGAGTGTCGGTACAGCCCTTCTGTCGCGGTGGTGAGCACCACAAAGCGCTCGTCGCTGCTGAACTCGTAGCCGCTGAAGCGCTCCCTGGGATCGTCAAACGCCATGACCGACGTGAGCAATGTGTCGACGGCTTTGCCTGACTTGTAGGACCACTTCACGATGCACGACCCTTTCTTGGGGTCCATTTCTTGGGTGGTGTAATGCTTGCCGTCTGCCATGGAACGGATGCCCCACACATACTCGGATTGAAAGGTGCCGCTGGCCCAAATCAATTCGTTGCTGAATGTTGCGCTGTCCTCTGCGGTTTGGGCTGAGGTGACCAAAGTGGCCGATGCCAACAGGGCGAGCCATCCGTATTTCATAAGTTCCATGTACAGGTGCGAAAGGGTGTTCGGGTGCCAAGTTACTTTTGACAAGCGCACAAGATAACGCAACGCGAATGGAACGGAAGAAGGAAGTATTGGAAGCTGCTGAGAAGGAATTGCCTCTTTTGTTGGATGCCGATCGGATCCAATGGTCGAAGGATCGGCTCTTGCTTCATGGCTCAGATGAAACAGAAGATTTGTCGTTTCCACCGGATGTTGTCGTGGAGCCAGAAAGCACAGAGGAGGTGTCCAAGGTTCTGGCCTGGGCCAATCGACATGCTTTCCCCGTGACTGCGGCAGGAGCGAGGACAGGCCTGAGTGGGGGCGCCCTGCCCGTAAATGGCGGCATGGCCATGTCCATGCGTCGTATGAACCGCATTTGGTCCATCGACACCCTCAACCACCAAGCCATTGTTGGACCAGGGGTCATCACAGAGGAATTGTCGAACGCGGCGGAGGCCCATGGATTGATGTATGCGGTCGACCCCGCATCAAGAGGGACCTGCACCATTGGCGGGAACATTGCGGAGAACAGTGGGGGCCCACGTGCCGTGAAGTATGGCGTGACCAAGGATTGGGTGTTGAACCTCGAGGTGGTGTTGGCCGATGGCCGTGTCATTGAAACAGGTGCCAACACCCTCAAAAACTCCACGGGGTACAATTTGACCCAGTTGATGGTGGGCAGCGAAGGAACCCTTGGCATTGTGACCAAAGCCACTTTGAAACTGCTTCCATTGCCTCGACACCAAGCGCTGATGCTCGTGCCTTTTTCTTCGGCAGAGGACGCCTGTGCCGCAGTGGCGGCCATCTTTCAGTCAGGTGCGATGCCCAGCGCCTTGGAATTCATGGAGCGCGATGCCATTGTCTTGGCCCAAACCTATGCCGGCGTCTCTGAGCCGGTGCTGTCCCCAGGGGATGCTGCACACTTGATTGTCGAGGTGGACGGTTTTTCAGCCCAGGATTTGATGCCTCAATGCGAGCGCATCATGCCGGTGTTGGAGGCCCACCGGTGCGGGGAAGTGCTCTTTGCAGAGTCTGCTTCTGAAAAAGAAAAGTTGTGGTTTCTTCGCCGCCGGGTGGGAGAGGCCGTCAAGGCAGAAAGTGTCTACAAGGAAGAAGACACTGTGGTGCCACGTGGGGAGCTGCCTGCCCTTCTGAGGAAGGTGAAATCGGTGGGGGTCAAACACGGTTTCCGAACCGTGTGCTACGGCCATGCGGGAGACGGCAACCTCCATGTCAACATTTTGAGAGATGACCTGGGCTTGGAGGAGTGGGAGCGCATGCTGCCTTCAGCCATCCGCGAATTGTTCCAAGAGGTCGTACGCTTGGGCGGAACTTTGAGCGGAGAACATGGCATTGGCTGGGTGCAGCGCGGTTACATGGACCTTGCTTGCAGCCCAGCCCAGCTTGATTTGATGCGCTCCATCAAGGCGGTCTTTGACCCCCAAGGCATTCTGAACCCCGGAAAGGTTCTTCCCGATCGCGAAGCTTAGGCAGTGTCGGCAGTGGTTCTTATCTTGGAAGGATGAAACATCTACTCACAGCGCTCGTGTTTTTGGGAGCCAATGCAGTCGCACATGGCCAATCAGATTGCGGGTACCAACCTGACGTGGAGCCAGACTGGAGCATTGGGGTCAGTGATGTTTTGAGCATTTTGGGGCTTTTTGGAGAGGTCGACTCCGACCAAGACTACATCTGGGACAATGCGGACTTGTGCACCGACCCGCAAGCATGCAACTACGACGCCAACCCAAGTGAAGAATGTTTGTACCTCGATGCTTTTGGCATTTGCGGAGGCGGGGGTGCCTTGCCTGAATTGTTGGTGGGGTCTTGGAGATTGAGTACATCGGCAGGAGCGGTGGCCTTTGGCCCAGACCCGTACAGTTCAGCATTTTTTTCGAGCCCGCCCAACAGCCTTCAATCGGCCCAATACGACGACGTCTACACCTTCCACGACGACGGGACGTTCACCACAGATTACAATGGCAGCATCATTGATGCTTTTTTGGATTACAGCGAGCAGGGATACAATTGTTCTGGCGCCGAACTGGCATTCCTCCCTGGAGGGGGCACCACAGGGGAGGATGCGTTTTCCTTGGCTCCGTTGGCGGGAGAATGCAGTTGTCCCTTTATGGGCACCAACGATGCAGGCTTGGAATACGACATCGTGGAGTTGACCAGCAACACACTGCGGATCCATTCCCGTTCGGACAATGCTTCTTGCCAGCCAGGCTCCAGCTATGCCAGCTTCATTTTCGTTCGCGTCAATGGTGGAGACACTGGGGGAGGTGTGGACGGTGAAGACGGCTACCAGGGAGCGGACAACTACCCTGGGATGAACCTTGTTTGGGCCGACGAATTCGACGGGTCCACCATCAACTCCAGCAACTGGACATACGACCTAGGTGCGAGCGGATGGGGCAACAATGAGTGGCAGAATTATACGTCGTCCTCCAACAACAGCTCGGTGTCGGACGGCTTCCTGACCATCACCGCACGCCAGGAGCCAGGTGGAGGCTACACCTCTGCACGAATGAAGTCGCAAGGCCTGCAAACCTTTCAGTACGGCCGCATCGATTTCAGAGCGAAAATGCCAGAAGGACAGGGCATTTGGCCTGCATTGTGGATGTTGGGTGAAAACATCAATTCGGTGAGCTGGCCTGCGTGTGGCGAAATTGACGTGATGGAGTTGATTGGACATCAGCCTTCCACCACCCATGGCACAGCCCACTGGGGAAGCAACTTCAGTGTGCACCAATACCAGGGAAGCTCTTCGACGCTGTCTGGTGGAGAAAAATTCAGCGATTCCTTCCATTTGTTCTCTGTCCTTTGGGAAGAGAACAACATCTCGTGGTACTTGGACGATCAGTTGTTTTACACCATCAACTCGAGCCAAATGAATGGCCAGCCTTATCCATTCAACGCACAGTTCTTTTTCATCATGAACATTGCTGTTGGCGGCAATTGGCCTGGATATCCTGATGCCAGCACCCAGTTCCCGCAGACCATGGTGGTGGACTATGTGAGGGTGTTCCAACAGTAATACAGCCCACGTCCACTTGTGAAGAACTGCGGTTCGCCGCTGCAAGGTGAGTGCTTTGGAGGAGTAGTTTGGCCACTCAAACCAACACGAACCGCGAGCCATGGCGCACGATCTTTTGAAAGGAAAAAAGGGCATTGTTTTTGGGGCCCTCAATGACATGTCCATTGCGTGGAAGGTGGCCCTCGAGGCCCACGCTCAAGGTGCAGAGATTGTCTTGACCAACGCCCCCGTGGCCATGCGCATGGGGGAAATCCACAACCTTGCCAAACTTTGCGGGGACGCTCCTGTTATCCCAGCCGACGCGACCAACGAGGAAGACCTTCAAGGGCTGTTTGAAGGTGCCATGGAGCACTTTGAGGGCAAGGTGGACTTCGTGCTCCACAGCATTGGGATGAGCCCCAATGTTCGCAAGGGAAGGCACTACACGGACATCAACTACAAGTTCTTGCAAACCACGTTGGACGTCAGTGCCATTTCATTGCACAAGACTTTGGCCACAGCCAAAAAGCTCGATGCATTGAACGAATGGGGAAGTGTGGTGGCCCTTTCTTACATCGCCGCCCAACGCATTTTTCCGGATTACGGGGACATGGCAGATGCAAAGTCGTTGCTTGAGAGCATCACCAGAAGCTTTGGATACCACTACGGCGTTGCCAAAAAGATTCGCGTGAACACTGTGAGCCAATCGCCTACGGTCACGACCGCGGGCAGCGGCGTCAAGGGCTTTGACGAGTTCATCAGCTACAGCGAGTCCATGTCACCTTTGGGGAATGCCGATGCCCAGTCCTGTGCGGAATATTGCATCACGCTCTTCAGCGATTTGACCCGTTACGTGACCATGCAGAACCTGTTCCACGATGGAGGTTTCTCCAACACGGGGGTGTCCATGGAAGTCATTTCAAAATTTGGCCCAGACGCCGATTGAGTCTCAACGGCCTTTCCTCTTCAAAAAAGGCTTCCTGCGGGAAGCCTTTTTTTGTCCCCAAGCCCATCCCTGGTCAGGACTTGCTGGCGTGCTTCCACAAACTCTTGCGGCCCACCTTGGCTGAAATGAAGTCTTTTTCGAGAGACCACCCTCTGGCGGGAGAGAATTCCCGTCCATAGAAGATGATTTGCAGATGAAGGGCGTTCCATCGGTCCTCGGGGAAAAGACGCTTGGCGTCCCTCTCTGTTTGGTCCACATTTTTGCCATTGCTCAAATTCCAGCGGTGCATGAGGCGGTGGATGTGGGTGTCCACAGGAAATGCCGGAATGCCAAAAGCTTGGCTCATCACAACACCCGCCGTTTTGTGGCCTACCCCGGGAAGCGCTTCCAAGGCGTCAAAATCTGCCGGAACTTCGCCGCCGTGTTGGTCCACCAAAATCCCACTCAGTTCGTGGATGGCCTTGCTCTTTTTGGGGGACAAACCGCAAGGTCGAATGATGCTTCGGATGTCTTCGACCGATTGCCTGCGCATGGCAGCAGGGTGATCGGCCAGCGCGAACAGGGCAGGGGTGACGGTGTTCACGCGGGCATCGGTGCACTGCGCGGACAAGAGCACAGCCACCAAAAGGGTGAAGGGGTCCTTGTGGTCAAGTGGCACGGGGGTTTCAGGGTACAGCCTTTGAAGCTCGTCCATGATCCATGCCACTCGCTGGGCTTTGGTGGTCAATGTGTTTGTCATGGCTGAGATCTCATTTGAAATGCTTGCAGGTCCACACCAATTCCGGTTCACCGAAGGAAAGCATTTCCCTCCTGTCGCAAGGCCTGCCAGAGGACGTTGTGCCTTGAAGTTGCACCTCGTTCACTTGGTCAGCATACTCCTTGAACATGCCAGAATGCGTCACTTGCCAAAGTTGTGGGCCAAAATCCAAGGGCTGAGATTCGAGGTAGAGGTAGGACACATCCAATTCCACTTCTTTGCCGACCCACTGCCATGTCACGGGCACACTGTCCACCCACACTTGCAGATGGACCCTTGACCAGTCCAGTAGTGTTGCATCCGACTCTGCCCATTCCCGTTCCTCACCCAACCAAAGCACGAAGCCCTCGTCCAGTTTTCCGTGGTTTTTCATGGCAAGTTCAAGGTCGTCCGTGAAGACACGTACGGTGGTCTGCAAGGTTTGGCTTTCAGGGTTCCATCGAACATCGGTTCTCGAAAAATGAAAATCGTGAAAGAATCCCATGGCAGAAATGGCCGTGCAAATTGCGATGGTGGCGAATGCCCACAACACACGTCTTCGATTTGTGAATGCTTTCTCGATGGTTGGGGCTGCTTCGGGCATGGTGCAAATGTATCTTGCTTGCATGGAAGATGTGTTCCGGAACCCGGAGGTATTGGCATTGAAAGGTAGGATGAAGCAAGGCAACCGCGTTGTGATCACAGCGCACCGTTCGCCTGATGGGGATGCCATTGGCTCCTCCCTTGCCATGAAGCACCTGTTGGCACACCTCGATGTAGACGCTCAAGTCATCATGCCAGATGCCTATGCCAAGTTCTTGCAGTGGCTTCCCGGCCATGACGAGGTTTGGTTCCACGAGCGTTCGCCGGAGGCCTGCGAGCAGGCGATGCGCGAGGCCCAAGTTGTGTTTTGCTTGGACTACAATGCCCCAAGCCGGGCAGGTCGGCTGGGTCCAGCTGTCGAGGCAGCAAGCCAACGGGACACCTGTTTTGTGGCCGTTTTGGATCACCACCAACAGCCTGAGGCCTTCGCTGATTTGTTGGTTTCAGATCCTTCCACAGCAAGCACGGCTGAATTGGTGTACCGTTTGATGAAGGCGTGGGAGATGAGTGATGTGCTGGACGCCCAAATGGCGGCATGCCTGTATTGCGGACTGATCACGGACACTGGAAGCTTTCGGTTCCCTTCTGTTCAGCCTTCCACACATGAGATGGCCTCCCATTTGCTGGGGACTGGCATGGACCACAGCAGGGTGCACAGTTTGATTTACGACGCATGTCGTCTGGATCAAATCCAGCTTACTGCCTACGCTTTGAGCCAAAAACTTCAAGTATTCCCAGAACACCGCAGCGCGATCGTTTCGCTTTCACAAGAGGAACTCCGTCGGTACAATGCCCAAAAGGGGGACACGGAGGGGTTGGTGAACCGTGCCTTGAGCATTGAGGGCATCAACTTTGCGGCATTCGTCAAAGAGGATGTGGATCTTGTGAAATTGAGTTTGCGGTCGCGAGGTTCATTCAGTGTGCGCGATGTGGCAGACGTCCACTTTCATGGCGGTGGTCACCACAACGCTGCCGGGGGTGCATGCGCGGACGAGTCTTTGGAGGAGGTGGTGGATCGTCTTGTGGGGTTGCTTCCAAGTTTTTCCAGTGCCCTCCAATATGAGGATTGATCCTGTTCAGTGCCCATGATGGAACCACGACATTGGCGGCATTTGGGGTGGTGGGTCATGCTGCTCTTGGGGTGCAAGCCTCCTCCACCCAAGCCGTTGCTGCTTCCAAGTGCCGCTCAAAAAGACCGTGTTGCAATGAAATCCATGACGGAATTCAACGCCTCGCGCTTTGAGTGGGAGACCTCATTGGTGGATTCTTTGGCCCATGCGAAAGATGCGGTCGTAGAGCCAATGCTGGCTGGCATGTGGATCCGTTCTGTTCGTGAAGACAACGCTTGCGAAGACCGTCCCATTCAGGGGGACTGGGTGCATTGGGATTGGAAGGCCTTTGCCTTGGACGGTCGGTTGTTGACCAAAGAAAGGCAGTCCTTTTTGGTGGGCAAAGACGCGTTGCCCATGGTCTTTCACGAAGCTGCCAAGGCCTCGTGTTTCGACGACTCCTTCCACGTTTGGTCGCCCTCCTTGGCGGCGTTTGGCTCCACAGGCATTCCAGGGGAGATCCGGCCATTTGCTCCGTTGCGCTTTGAAGTTCGACAAACGCGCCCTTTGGCAGAAGACCAATGGCTCGTGGACGTGCAAGAGGGGAAGACTGATGAATCGGCTTCGCTGAAGGCATGGCTTGAAGAAGTTGAAGTGCCAGGTTTGAAGGAAGTTGAGCCTGGCCATGTCTGGGTGCAGATTCATGAAGAGGGTCTTCCTCTGCAGTTTGGCGAAACCGTGGTTTTGGAGATCCAAACCCACCCGGTGTCGTGGGTTGGCACGGGTCCCACGGACGATGCTGTTGGGCAATTGCTTGACTGGAGAGTGGGCACTCCCGACCAGTTGGTGAAGGCCCTTGAAATCAGCACCTCCCTCCACCCAGAAGCTCAGGCACTGACGGTGTTTTGCACTTCTGATTGGGCTTTCGGCACCGATGGGGTCCCTGAATCAGGCATCAAGGCGCGGACCCCGGTGCGCTTTGACCTGCGCTGGACACGTTGACTCGATCCTTGGCCTTCAGTCCTCAGTCCTTAAAGTTGGTCGCGATCCTCCTTCCATTGTTCCACCCATCGCTTTGCGGCGCCGTCCACCAAGTCGTGCACCTGGGCAAAGCCTGAGGCGCCTCCATAGTAAGGGTCAGGCACTTCGCTGTCTTCCACGAAAAGACCCACTTTGTTGCGCCATTCTGTGCGTGGACCTGCAATTGCAAGGGCGTCTTCCAAGTTGGCGTGGTCCATCACCAAAATCACATCAAAACGTTCAAAGTCCTTTTGTACGAGAGGGCGGGACCTTTGCGATGAAATGTCCATGCCCCTGCGACGCATTTCATGCTGGGCGCGGAGGTCAGGTGGTTCGTTTTGGTGGTGGCCAGAAGTGCCTGCTGAGTCCACCTTGATGCAAAGCCCCATCGATTGGATGTGATGTCGCAAGACCCCCTCGGCCATGGGGGACCGGCAAATGTTTCCAAGACAAACGACCAATGCGCGGCTGGGCATGTTCTTGTTCATGGTGCGAAGATGTCAAAAAAAAAGCCCCCCAAGCGGGAGGCTTTTTTATCATTGTGATTCGTCGTTGTGAAACGAGGCCTCAGTGGATGGCCAACTTCTTCTCCAAATCCTCGAGGTACTTGCGGAAGTGCTTGTCCGTTTCGCTCAAATTGTTGACCGTCCTGCAGGCATGGAGCACGGTGGCGTGGTCCTTGCCTCCGCAATGCAAGCCAATGTTCGCGAGGGACGATTTCGTCATCTTCTTGGCGAAGTACATGGAAATCTGGCGGGCTTGCACAATTTCACGCTTCCGGGTTTTGCTCTTCAGCAATTCAATGGGAAGGTCAAAGTAATCGCAGACCACTTTCTGGATGTAATCGATGCTCACTTCGCGCGCCGTGTTCTTGACAAACTTGTCAATCATGTGCTTTGCCAAGTCCAGGGTGATGGCTTTGCGGTTCAAGCTGGCCTGGGCCACCAAGGAAATCAATGCACCCTCCAATTCTCGAACATTTGTGGTGATGCTGTACGCAAGGTACTCAATGACTTCGCGGGGCAACTCAATGCCATCGCTATACATCTTCTTCTCCAAAATGGCCATCCTTGTTTCAAGGGAAGGCACCTGAAGATCTGCGCTTAGTCCCCACTTGAAGCGCGAGAGCAAGCGCTGCTCCATTCCTTGCATCTCTACAGGGGGCTTGTCGGAAGTCAGGACAATTTGTTTGCCTGTCTGGTGCAGGTGATTGAAAATGTGGAAGAACACATCTTGTGTCTTTTCCTTCCCACTAAAGAACTGCACGTCGTCGATGATCAGCACATCCATCATTTGATAGAAGTGGCTGAAATCGTTGACGGTGTTGTTTCTGACAGCGTCGATGAATTGGTGTGTGAACCGCTCGGAGCTCACGTACAACACCGTCTTGTCGGGCTGGCGGTTCTTGATCTCAAGTCCAATGGCATGGGCGAGGTGCGTTTTGCCCAAGCCCACTCCACCATAAATGAGGAGAGGGTTGAAGGCTGTGCCTCCAGGTTTGTTCGCGACTGCGAATCCGGCGCTTCGCGCTAGGCGGTTGCATTCCCCTTCGATGAAATTCTCGAACGCGTAATTGGGGTTCAAGTTGGAATCGATGTTCAGCTTGCGCAGTCCAGGAATCACAAATGGATTCTTGATGGGGGCAGGCTCTCCAACCACCGGCATGGCCACTGCAGCATTTCGCGTTGCGCGAACTTCTGAAGTGGGCACGTTGATGGTGTAGGGGCTGTTCGAAGCACCATCATGGGCGTGTTCCATGATGATGCTGTATTCCAAGCGAGCTTCCGCACCCAATTCTTTACGCACTGTTTTCCTTAAAAGGGAGACGTAATGCTCCTCGAGCCATTCATAAAAGAACTGGGAGGGAACTTGAATCGTCAAGACGGTTCCGTCCAATTTCACCGGTTTGATGGGCGCAAACCACGTTTTGAAGGCTTGAGCGCTGATGTTGTCTTGGATGACAGACAGGCATTGCGCCCAGACGTTTGCGTGGTCTTTGTTCATTTTCGTTCCAGGTGAAGAGTTGACACTTGAAGCAACTTTTCAAGGGCGCTTTGCGTCCTTCGTGGTTCCTTCATGCAGTCTGCGAATGTTCAGAGAAACTTTCTTAAAAAAAAATTTTCGAGGCCTTGATTTTTGACGATTTCTGACATGTCAAAAGTCGCTGCCATGAAGACAATTGGTTATGTCATTGGTGCAACAGGAACCACTTCTTGAAGGCTTAGGCCATAGGGCCATACGTTGTCAACAACTTACGCGATTCAGAAGAGAATTTCGGGAGGTATAATCCGAGATAAATGTCCCAGTTCAGGAATTTTACAGCATGGGGACATTTCGAGAAGAAGGTGGTCATTGGTGGCATGTTCATGACCTCAGGGTCAGATATGCCGACACCGATCGAATGGACATGGTGTACCACGGTACCTATGCGGCTTACTTGGAAGCGGCAAGGGTGGAAATGCTGCGTGATGCGGGCTGGGTGTACGCTGAAATGGAGTCCGATGGCATCTTGCTTCCTGTGGTCCAGTTGAACATGGCATACAAGCGTCCCGGGCGATACGATGCTGTCCTTGAGGTATGGTCACATGTTACGGCGCCACCGACCTCCAAGCTTTCATTGGTTTGTGAAGTCAGATCCCAAGGGGAACTGCTGGTGCGGGGAGAGGTGACTTTGGTGTTTGTTGACCATGCCACTGGGAAGCCGAGGCGCGCTCCGCAAGGATTCAATGAAGCCTTGGTTCGGCATCATTTGATCCGGTAGTTGGGGCTACAGCTCGTCACGAAGGAGTGCCTGGACCGTGTCGTTGAGGAGGCCTTGGATTTGTGACCATTCAAATTGCAGGGCCTTAGATTCATAGGCCTCCTCATTCAACGGCCAGTCCTGCCATTGACGCTTTTCCAATGCACCCATCCATTGCCCTTCAGACAGAAACAGATGTCCCTCAGGCATGGTTTCCGGATACGCATGCTCCTGGGGCACCCAAGGCAAGGTTTGGCAGCGCATTGCCTCCACGACGGCCAATCCGAAGTACTCCTGTTTGGGCGACAAGGGAACGATCGTGGAGCGCCAAAGCCATTCGATGTATGCCCGATCGGATTCGACAAAGCCCCAATGCAAGCATCGTCGACCCATCTTTTCCTTCATCGATTCCCATCCGTCAGGAACGCGTTCAAAGGGTTTGCCCATCACGACAAATTCAGCGGGGAGGTCCCGTTCGAGGATGCTGTCCACCAAATGCATCCAAGCATCGGCTCCTTTGTCCCAGGACCAACGCTGGTTCCACAAAAGGATTGGCGTTTCAACGCTCGACCATGACGGCATCCCTTGTT
>JBELJW010000011.1:0-23351 GCA_042089975.1 Flavobacteriales bacterium
ACGCTCTTGGTCATGAACAACATGAACCAACTGTTGGCCTTTCTAGGTGCGGGATGGGCCTTTGCGGGCATCGTGGGACTTGGCTTTCTTGGCCGCTTCTTCATGAAGCCCCCTCGGCCCATCTTTTGGCTGTTGGCCGCCGTCATCGCCCTTGGCATGAGCCCATTGATGGACTGGTCCTACCGGCTGAACGAATGGGCACTTGTGCCAGGCTCTGCATTGCATGCTTGGGCAGGCAGTCTTGAAGCCCAGGCCATGGCGATGACCCGTTCCATTCTTGCATTTTCAGAGGGCGCAGGTCTCGGCATGGTGCTGGTCTCAGTGGCCTTCTTGCCGGCGCTGTGCGAGGAATGGCTCTTTCGGGGCACATTGCAGCCCCTCCTCATTAGGGCCTCTGGCAACATTCACGTGGGCATTTGGATCTCCGCAGCGCTCTTCAGTGCAATCCATATGCAGTTTTTTGGGTTCATCCCCCGGATGCTTTTGGGCGCAGCCTTTGGGTATCTCGTGGTGCACAGCGGAAGCATTTGGCCGGCAGTGACAGGACATTTGGTCAACAACGCCGGCGTGGTCATTGCCGCAGCTTGGATGGGTCCGGAGTGGTTGGAACAAGGTCTCGAGCCTCAGCCACTTTCGACGTGGGATGCATACGACTGGGGACAAGCAGCCGCTGCACTCCTGGCGCTGGGCTGGGCAGGCAAACGGCTTTTCGCTTTGGGGCAACCTGAGGCGTACCTCGAGGCATTGGACACAGCAGCCTGACCTGTTCAGGGAGTTCCTCCCCATGCCTCCTCAACGAAGGCCTCCGCAATCAACAAATCTTCTGGGGTGGTGACTTTGACATTCCAGGGGTCCCCATCGCAAAGGTGGATCTCATGGCCTGCAAATTCCATCACGCTCGCATCGTCGGTGAACGCCTCGCGGTACGGCGTCTCAAATGCAGCCTTCAATGCGGCCAATTGAAAGCATTGAGGGGTTTGCACTGCACACAGCGTACTTCGGTCCTCTGCCTTGCTGGTTCCGGCCTCATCCATTCGTCGGATGCTGTCCTTGACGGGAACCACAGGAATGGCATTGCCTCTCTCCGCCGCCAGGGCAAAGCACCGTTGGATGGTCTCCACGGAAGGAAACGGACGGACAGCATCGTGCACCCCCACCACGCCATCTCCTTCCAAGGTCGCTAGACCGGCCGCCACAGAGTGAAAACGCTCAGCCCCTCCGGGGACGACTTGTCGGGCGCCGCAAGGTCCATGTTTCGTTTCCAACGCCGCAAACTCTTCGAACAAACTGTGGTGCAAGACCAAGGTCACCTCCGCCTCAGGCAAGGCCTCTTTGAAACGACGAAGGGTCCACCACATCAGTGGCAGACCCTGCACATTCAAAAACTGTTTCGCCGTGGTCCGACGCATGCGGGTGCCTGTGCCCCCGGCGACGATCACGACATGTTGCTTCATCCGTTGAAACGAGATCCCACAGCTTCCCAATCCACCACCTCAAAGAAGGCGTTGATGTAGTCGGGACGGCGGTTTTGGTAATTCAAGTAGTAGGCGTGCTCCCAAACGTCCAATCCCAAGATGGGGTTCCCACCGCATCCCACTCCTGGCATCATGGGGTTGTCCTGGTTGGCACTGCTGCAAACCTCGAGCTTGCCGTCCTTGACGCACAACCATGCCCATCCTGACCCAAAACGAGTGGCCGCAGCCTTCGCAAAAGCATCCTTGAAGCCTTCAAAGCTTCCAAAATCACGGGCAATGGCATCGCCCAAGGCGCCAGCCGGCTGGCCTCCACCGTTGGGGGACATGCAGTTCCAGAACAAGGTGTGGTTCCAAAAACCTCCGCCGTTGTTGCGGACGCCACCGTGGTCACTGTGGTCGCGCAACAAGGACTCAATGTCCTTCCCGGCCATGTCGGTGCCTTCGAGGGCAGCGTTCAATTTGCTTGTGTAACCCGCGTGGTGCTTGCCGTGGTGGATTTCCATCGTGCGCGCATCGATGTGCGGTTCCAACGCGTCGTACGCGTAGGGAAGTTGGGGGAGCTCAAAAGCCATAAGAATCGGTTTGGGTTGATGTTTCGTTGCTTGTCGGGCCCAAAGATACGGCCCCATTTGCGGACGTGAAGGTGGTGGAATCCAACAAGGGGTGAAGGGCGCGTGCCACGCCTGCATCGCCTTCCATCAGGACTTCGTAAGAGGAGGACTCCCCCCACAAGGCCCGGACCACTTGGGCCAAAAAACGGTGCTCTAGTTTGGCGGCTTCTTCTGCATTGGGCTCTCGCCAATCCCATCCCAACAACTGGGCTTCACGGTTGACGGCTTGCAACACGCCTTCCTTCCAGTTGGGCAGGGCCTCAATGTCGCTGGGGCGGGAGCATGCGTCCAAGGAACCTCGGTGCTCATCCATCCATTGGAACACGGCATCGCGAAGGACACCAGACCAAATCCATTCGCTGACCCATACGCTTGTCCCTGAGCTGTCCCAAGGCACAAACACATCAGGGGCGATGCCGCCTCCGCCAAACACTTCACGCCCCATGGGGGTGACGTAGCGCAAGGAATCCACCAACGGCATGGAGTCGGCATGGTACAATTCGCCGCTGGCAAGTCGGGTGTCAAAATCCTCCTCGTAGGCTGCATAGGGCTTCTGGATGGCCCGGCCTGTGGGGGTGTAGAAGCGTGCCACCGTGAGCCGCAGTGCACCCGATCCAGGAACGGGGAATTCTTCTTGGACGAGACCCTTGCCAAAGGACCGTCGGCCCACCACCAAACCACGGTCATTGTCCTGGATGGCACCTGCAAAGATCTCACTTGCAGAAGCCGAGCCTTCGTCCACGAGGACCGCAAGGGGCCAACCTGCATAGCGACCCTTGCGCCTGCTGGTGTAGTCGCGTCTTGGAGAGGACTTTCCCTCGGTGTAGACAATGGGCTGGTCCTTGTCGAGAAACAAATCGACCATCTCCACAACGGCATTGAGGTATCCTCCTCCGTTCCCCCGCAAGTCCACGATGACCGAAGACGCGCCCTGTTGGGCCAAAAGGTCCATTGCCTCCTCAAACTCCTGTGCGGTGTTGGCCGCAAAACGGATGGCCTTGATGTACCCAACCTCTTCCTCGAGAAGAAAGGCCGCCACCACGCTTTGGATGGGGATTCGGTCGCGCTCCAAATGGATGTCCAAGGTGCGTCCCCGGCGATGGACCGCCAGATGCACTTTCGTTCCTCGCGGGCCTTTCAACAGTGCCATGACCCTGCTGTTGGTGAGGGTGGAGCCTGAAATGGGCTCCCCTTCCACCTCCACAATTCGGTCTCCTGCTCGGATGCCGGCTGCCTCAGAAGGTCCTCCTGGAATGGCCGCCACCACCATCAAGGAATCTTTCTGGATCAAAAACTCCACCCCAATCCCTTCAAAATTCCCTTCCATGTTTTCCGACATGGCCGCCAATTCCTCCCCAGAAAAATACACGGTGTGGGGGTCGAGTTCCTCCAACATTGCCTCAATGGCGGCGTCCACGAGAGCCTCGCGATCGAAACTGTCCACGTACAAGTCTTCAATGCGGTGAAAGACATTCAGGAGCCTGGCTTGGTCCCCAGACTTGCCCCAGTTCGAAGGAAGTGCAAGTCGATCCCCAGCATCGAGATCAGGTTGCCAAGCACCACAGCCCCGTCCCAGCCAAAGGCCAAGCACGAGCGCAATCGCCAATCCCAAAGGTTGCCATTGTTTCATTCAGATAGAGCAACGCATTCAACCCCCGCTTGGTTCAAAAAGGCCAATCCGCTTTGGTCCTTGTACGCCTCCGCATACACCACGCGAACGATGCCGGCCTGGTGGATCAGTTTGGCACATTCCCTGCACGGGGACAGCGTGATGTAGAGGGTTGCTCCTTGGGCGCGGTTGTTGCTTTTGGCCATTTTGGTGATGGCATTCGCCTCTGCGTGAAGCACGTACCACTGGGTGGTGCCGTCCTCTGCCTCGCATGCATTGGGAAAACCGCTCGGGGTGCCATTGTAACCGTCGGCAATGATCATTTGGTCCTTCACAATGAGTGCACCCACCTGCTTCCGCACACAGTGAGAGAGCTTGGCCCATTCCTTGGCCATGCGCATGTAGGCAGCGTCGTAGCGCTTTTGTTTTGCGTCCATGAAGGCCAAAGGTACACCCGGATGAAAGGCCTTCAGCCAGTCGCGTCGTAGCTTGCGGCATGCGCATTTACACCCGAACAGGAGACGACGGCACCACAGGATTGTTCGGTGGCCGCCGCATCGGCAAGGACGACCTCCGCATCGAAGCCTACGGCACGGTGGATGAATTGAACGCTTGGCTGGGAAAGGTGGCCACGCACGACGTTGCAGAGCCTGCGAGGGAACACTTGCAAACGATGCAAAATGAACTGTTCACCTTTGGCAGCCACCTGGCCACCACCGACGAAGGAATGCAAAAAAAACTGCCCGGTTTGGACCCAGAAGGATCCGCCAAATTGGAGCGTTGGATGGATGCGTGGGAAGCCCAACTTCCACCATTGACAAACTTTGTGCTCCCAGGAGGCCATCCATCTGCAGCAGATGCCCACGTGGCACGCACGGTCTGCCGTCGCGCAGAACGCTGCTGCGTGGCCCTTCACCGTGCAGAACCAATCGACCCCATGGGTTTGACGTACCTCAACCGTTTGTCCGATGCCTTGTTTATTTTGAGCCGCTGGCTGTCCCATGAAACCGGGGCGGGCGACAAGGTTTGGATGCCCAACGTCCCGACCAAAAATGGAATCGATTGAAGGAAAAACCGCCTCAAACTTGACTCGCATCGAGTTTCGGTTATTTTTGCCCGCTGAAGCAAGACCCACAGCATGTATTGGACACTTGAATTGGCTTCCTACTTGGAAGATGCTCCCTGGCCCGCCACCAAGGATGAGCTCATCGATTACTCGATGAGGACGGGTGCGCCCTTGGAGGTGGTGGAGAACTTGCAACAATTGGAGGACGACGGCGAGTCTTTCGAGACCATCGAAGACATTTGGCCCGACTATCCTTCAAAGGAGGATTTCTTCTTCAACGAAGACGAATATTGACCTCACTCGCGGAACAATCAACCCTTCGCCGGCCCCACTTTTTTCCAAAAGAAAAGGCGGGACTTGCGTCCCGCCCCACTTGACATTGAACTCGAACGGTTCCGAAGAGCCGCTCGTACCAATACCAAAGGAGACCAATCCTTTGGTTCTGGCAATGTGAATCAAATGTTTGGGAAAACCAAATTTCTGGCCCAAACGACCCTCTATTTTATTGACTTTCAGCGCAAAAGGCGACGCCATGTCGCTTGCGTGCGCTGCTCAATCAACACGTCCTTGCCTTCTGTCAACCGTTCGAGCACCGCTGCATCGCCATGGCGGACCGTCAGCAATTGCAGGCCTTCCGTCCGCTGGGCCACCAAGACTGGAGCAAGATCTTGTTCCAATCTGGAGAGGCGGGCATCGTCCCTGTCCATGACCAAACCAAAATGGGTCGCACTTTGCTGCATCAAACGCACGTGAAGGCCCACGTGGTGAAGCGCTTCAAAAAGTGTCTTCAAATGGTCCTCTGCCAAAAAGCTCTGGTCGGCAGTGGACACCTCAAGCCAAACCTGATTGTCTCTCCAAATGAACATCGGCACGTCTGGGACCAATCCCGGGAACGCGTCGATGTGCGTGCTGGGGCCAGTGGGGTGGACAAAGGAACGGACCTTCAAGGGCATGCCAGTTTGTTGGAGAGGCTTGATCGTTCGGGGGTGAATGACCCCTGCACCATAGTAACTCAGCTCAACCGCCTCCGCATGGTCCACTCGGGGGACAGTGACCGCTTCTGGGTGCCGCTTGGGATCGGCGTTCATCATGCCCGGGACATCCTTCCAAATGGTCACCGATGCACAATGGGCGGCCACGGCGAGCAAGGCCGCGCTGTAGTCCGATCCCTCTCGGCCGAGCGTGGAAGTGCGGCCGTCGCTGTGGCGGCCGATGAACCCTTGGGTGACCACAATGCGAGGCGGCTCTGGACCGTCCCACTGTCCACGCAGCGTCTGCCCCATGGCCGTCAAGCCCGATTCATCCACACGGGCAAAACGGTGGGGTCCTTCTGTTTGCAACGTGTCCCTGACATCCCACCAGAGCGCCTTCGCGCCTGACGCCGCCAATGACGCCTGCACCAAGGTGGTGCTCGCGAGTTCTCCTGCGGCCACAAGTGCGTCGTATTGCATTTCAGGGTCTGTGGCCTGCAAGAATTCTTGCCATGAGCCTTCCATCACGCTTTGGATACGACGGGCGCATTCTGGACCAAGTTCGAGCGCATTCGACACCGCCAAATGACCAGAGACAAGGTTTTGCCAAAGGACCTCACGGCCATGGGACGGAGCCTCCAAGATGGCCTCGAGGGCATTGGTCGTTTTCCCCATGGCAGACACCACAACAACCGCTTGCTCTCCAATGGAGAGATGTTCCCCCAAGAGATCGCCAATGCGACGGATGGCGTCGGCGTCTTTCACGGAGGCGCCACCAAACTTGTGAACGGTCCGAAGTGGGGATGGGCCTGTTTCCTTGATCATGGCTCTTCATGGTTGGAGGCCATCGTTTCCAATGCCTTGGCGGTGAGTCGACCGTTGAGCCATTTGCCATCCAAATCTGCGCCCAATCGCTTGTAAAATCCGATGGCTGGCGCATTCCAATCCAACACTTGCCATTCCAATCGTTGCGCAAACTTGGACCGTGCATGGGCGGCCACAGATTCAAAAAGGGCGCGGCCCACCCCACGCCCACGCCAAGTCTCCGTCACCACCAAGTCTTCCAAGTACCAAGTCTTTCCCTTCCAAGTGCTGTAGCGCGCATGATGAAGCGCCATGCCCACGACCTGTCCATTTGCGTCCTCTGCCACCGTGCACTCAAAACATCCCGCCTGGGCATCCGCCTCCAATTGATGCACTGTCAAGGTGACCTCCTCCTCGGCTTCCTCATAACGGGCCAATTCAACCACCAACTGATGCACAAAGGCTGCATCAGATGGGCGGGCCTTTCGCACGGAAAAGGGAGAAGCGATGGGTTCCATGTAGAAAGCGAAGGTACCCTTTCGACAGGCAGTTTTTCCCCCTAACTTTCCACCACAACCTGCACGAATATGGATAACCTCCCCATGGCGCCCGTGGACATCGTCTTGCTCTTGCTTCTGGTCGCAGGAGCCTTCCGTGGCTTCACCAAGGGTTTGGTCCTCTCGGTCGCGTCCTTTGTTGGGTTGGTGGGGGGCATATGGGGCGCTTCCCAATTTTCTCATCTGGCCGCTGAACAGCTCTCAGAACACGTCACTTGGTCCGTCAACTCTCTCCAAATGGCGTCTTTGGCCTTGACCTTTCTGGCCGTCGTTTTGGTGGTTCACCTTTTGGCCAAATTGCTTGAAAAGGTATTGGCCATGGTGGCCTTGGGGCTGGTCAACAAATTGGCTGGGGCGGTGTTCGGTGGACTCAAAACATGGCTCATCCTTTCGTTCCTGCTGATGATGGCCCACCAAATCATGGGGTCGCGCTCTTGGCTGCCTCCAAGCGAACCACCAAGCGTTTTGTTGGGTCCTGTCGAATCCTTGGCGCCCTTGCTGGCGCCCACCTTTGGGAGCATCAAAGATGCCGCCCAAGACGTTGGTTTTACGTCACCCCAAGGGCTCGAAAATGAGCATTCACCCGCTCCTGAAGTCGTGCCATGACGTCGTCGTGGCTTTCCGATCCATCCCATGGTTCTGATACGCTAGCATAACACTTGATCTTGGGCTCGGTTCCAGAAGGCCTGACCGTCACCCTCGATCCCGCCTCCGTCACAAATTGCATGACGTTGGAGACGGCTTGAGGTAGGGACCTCAAGACCAATCCCTCAGGCGTGAGGGCTTTTTGCCTTTGGAAATCCAACACCTCGACGACCTTTTCTCCCGCCAGTGCATGGGGAGGGGACGTACGGAAACCCTTCATCATGGCATCGATTTGGGCCTTGCCCTCCCTGCCTTCTTTCACCAAACTCACCAACCCCTCCTTGTAGGCCTTGTGACGTTTGTGGATGGCCGCCAGTCGGTCCAACATGGTGTGTCCATTGCGTTCCAACTCATGGGCCAATTCCGCGAGAAGGCAACAGCTTTGAACAGCATCCTTGTCGCGCACGGCGTCGCCCACCAAGTACCCATAGCTCTCCTCGCCCCCGGCCACGTATTGCAACTTCCCTTCTTCCTTCCGAATGGCTTCCGCGATGAATTTGAATCCCGTCAGTGTCTCCCTCACCTCCACGCCATAATGGGAAGCGAGGTCTTCGAGAAGAGAAGTGGTCACGACCGTTTTGGCCACAAATGAGGGTTGGTCAAGTTTGCCCGCTTCTTGCCATTTGGACAGCACGTGATCGACCAGCAAAGCTCCTGTTTCATTTCCATTGAGGAGTCGATAGCTCCCTTTCCCGTCAGGGACCGCCAATCCAACCCTGTCTGCATCTGGGTCCGTGCCCATCACCAACGCCGCGTTGCATTCTTGGGCCAAATCCACGGCCTGTGCCAATGCCGCTCCCTCTTCTGGATTGGGGCTTTCCACGGTGGGAAAGGCACCGTCTGGCACCGCTTGAGATGCCACCTCATGGACGTTCCGGAACCCAAAAGCGTGCAAAGCAGCCGGGACGGCAAGTGCGCCCGTGCCATGCAGACCTGTGAATGCAATCGGCAAATCAGAGCCATGCTGCACCAAATCTTCGGAGAGTCGAAATGATGTCAGCAACTTTCGGTATCCCTCATCCCACGAAGCATCCAACAAATGAATGCCTTCTGGGGACCTGGGGACCTTCGCATCGGGCGGCAACGCCCTGACCTCCGACACCAGCTGGGCATCCTCAGGGGCCACGACTTGTCCTCCGTCAGATGCGTACACCTTGTAACCATTGTAAATGGATGGGTTGTGGCTGGCTGTCACCACCACCCCTGCCACCGCACCGAGCTCTCTCACTGTCCACGACAACTGAGGGGTAGGTCTCAGTTCAGCATACATCCAAGGCTCCAGCCCGTTGGCGGCCAGCACCTCCGCCGTGATCTGGGCGAAGGTCTGGCTGAGGTGACGGCTGTCGCAGGCGATGGCCACACGCCAAGGACCCGATGCAGGATTGGGGCCATGGACCTTCCGAAGGTGGTTTGCGAGGCCTTGGGTCGCCCTTGCAATTGTGGTGGGGTTGATGCGGTTCGTGCCTGGTCCCATTTTGCCCCTTAGCCCACCTGTTCCAAAAGACAAATCGGTGTAAAAAGCATCCACCAAGGCCTCACGGCTCTCGGGGTCGGTGGCGCATCCGTCCAGCCATTCTTGGACCAAGTTCCGCGTCTCGTTGTCATGCGGTGGCTTGGTCCAGGACCGGGCCTTGGCGATGACTTCATTCAAAAGCATGTCGTCCTTCATCGGAGCAAAGGTCCGCCATCTCCCCTCAAGTTCCAGGAGGACTTCAGCGCCTCTTGCCACGGCACCCCATGCCAACCCATGCGCTTCTGCAGCGCCGTGCCATCCAACACACTCCATTGGGGCCTCTCCGCAGCAGTTGGAAACTCCTCTGTAGACATGCGATGGACAGGGATGTCCCATCCTGCCAAGGCCACAATTTCACAGGCGAAGCCATGCCAAGTCGTGGCGCCTTCGTGGGCGTAATGCCAGATGCCTTGAGGCATCTTTTCCCCAAGACTTGCCATGTCCAACAAGGCTCCCGCGAGCAGCGGGGCGGAGGTGGGCACACCCCATTGGTCGTCCACCACCTTCAACTCCCCGTTGGCCTTGGCCAAGCGCAACATGGTGGTCAAAAAATTGCGTCCTTCCACGTCGTAGAGCCAGGACACACGCACCACCGCACCCTGGACTCCGCTTGACAAAAATTGCGCTTCGCCCAACTGCTTGGACTTTCCGTACGCCCCCAGAGGTTGCACGGGATCGTTCGGTTGCCGCGGGGCACGTGCGCCCTCGCCAAAGACATAGTCGGTGCTGAGGTGGACCATGGGGATGCCCCTCAAGGCACATGCCCTTGCAAGGATGCCAACACCATGACCGTTCACAGCCATGGCAAGCTCTTGCTGGGATTCTGCGGCATCCACGCCTGTGAATGCCGCGGTGTTCAGCACCAAAGAAGGTCGATGGTGGTCCAAAGCCCTTGCCACCTCTTCTTCTCGGGTGATGTCCAAGTCCGCCCGACCCAAGCCCACCGCTGCTTCACCTCGTGAGGCCGCAGCCCAAAGAAGCCTGGCACCCAATTGACCATGGGCACCCGTGACCAACCAAGGATGGGGATTCGTTTTGCTTTCCACACCACAAACTTGTGGCACGAAACGCACAAAACATATCAACCTTCGTAATTTTGTCCCCCTCGTTTGCGTTGAAAGAATGACGCTGATCAAGCTTTTGGCATCATCCTTGCTTTGGAATGGTGCATCAGAAACCACTGACGAACACATGAAACTCACTCCCCTCTTCCTATCGTTTGTCCTCTGTTTGACCCTTTGTCTGAACGTTTCAGGGCAATCGGAATTGAAAGAACCTGCCGCAGTGGAACTGGAAGAAAAGGATGACCTGATCAAGGCCAAATGGCGCCATGTGGGGTTTCACCTCATTTCCGACTGGCAGGGCGGAGACATCGAAACCGTGCTGGACGAGCCATCCTACGGCTTCGCATTGACCTACATGAAGCACGACCGCAAAGGCATTTTCGATGGGGGTTTGGACCTCGGGTTTCAACCCATTGGTGGGTTTGACACCACGGTCTTCGTGGACGACAATGGTACAGAAAAAATGGGCACACTGACCGTGCGCAACCAGCTTGTCCATGCCCACTACCTCTTGCGTTTGACCTTGTTCCAAAACGGGAAAATTCAGCCATTTGGCGAGGGTTTTGCAGGGATGCGCGGTTCTCTGTTGGGTGCACGGCTGGTTCTGGACGACACGGACGACAGAAAGCCCGTCAATGATGTGCCCTTCTTCTCTGCCAACTTTAGCTACGGGTTCGCTTTGGGGGCAAGGGTTCAGGTGGGCAAGCGATCATTCCTGACGGCCCGGTATGCCGAGATGTTCCACTTGGAAGACGGCAACATTGTGGAAGTGGCAGATGCCGGCGGCTTGGCGGTGGATGACAACGGTGCCGTGACCAGCACAAGCACGACGAGTCTCGAGCTTCCTCCCTACTCTGTCAGGGTAGGCTTGGCCATCAATTTCTGATGCACCAGGCGCGGCTCAAGTGCTGCGCATGGCTTCCACTGGGGGCAACTTGGAAGCCTGCCTGGCGGGTGCAATGCCCGCGAGCAATCCCGAAGTGACGGCCACGCCTAGGGCCAAGACCACGCGTTTGGGCGCAATCTCAAGGGTGAGCCCCAAGTCTGAGGCATTGACTCCCCACACCAAAAGTTGGATGGCGAGCAAGGCGAGTACGGCCCCAAACACACAAAGGGCGACCGCCTCGAACAGGAACTGGATCAAAATGAAGGCATTCTTGGCACCAATGGCCTTCTGAACACCAATCATTTTGGTCCGTTCACGAACAGAGACAAACATGATGTTGGCGATGCTGAAGCAGCCTACCAGAATGGCAAACATGGCAATGAACCATCCGCCTCTGGCCAAATTGGCGAAAATGGAATCCAAAATGCTGGTCAGCATTTCCATGCGGTTGACCGAGAAGTCTTCCTCTCTCCCTGGCCGAACACGGCGCACTGCGCGGAGCTGTTGGACCAACTCATCCTCAAGTGCTGCGAGGTCGACACCAGGTTGTGCCTTGATGGCAATCTGGGCGTTGTCGTCGGCACGCGCATCGTAGATGCGCGGTGCAAAAGCAGAAGGCACAAGCATGAATTCATCAAGACCCGTGGACACGATGCTCTCACCTTCTTGCGCAAGCACGCCGATGACTTCCATGCGGATGCCCCGGACCTTGAGGGTCTGACCAACGACTTCGGAACGCCCAAACAACTGATTGGCGACCTCATGGCCGATCACCGCCACAGGTCGGCCTGCCGCACTTTCACTCGGTGAGAAGTAGCGGCCATGCACAATGTTCAAGCTGATCACCTGATCGTATCCATGTGAGCCTGCGCCCACCACCACGCCTTGCATTCTGTTGTTGCCCGCCTCGGCATCCAAAAAGGTTTTGGACTGGTACATTCCAGCCGAAGCAAGGGTCAACCGCGGCATCAAAAGCTCCAAATCACGCTCTGTAGGTGGCCTGCGCTGGACATATTTCCACCATGGGTAGTCCTCCCCTGCCGACCAGGGCCATTTGGTGACGAACAAAACATCGTCGTCCAGCATGTTGAAGGTGTCGCGAAGCTCTGTTTCCAAAGAGTCCACCACCGTGAAGACCGCACTGATGACAAAAATGCCCACCATGACCCCGAGCAGGCTTAAAAAAGTGCGCAGCCGGTGCGTCCAAATGGCCTGCCAGGCGAAGGACAAACTCTCTCGTAACAAGCGAAGCCACAACATGAGACGAAGCTACATCGAAGGGCGTAGAATCCACTTTGCGCGTTGTAGATTTGCGGCTTCCAATCCTCTATCCTCTGCCCATGTCCACGACGCGAAGCATCCAATCTGCCTTGATCTCTGTTTATCACAAGGAGGGGCTCGCACCCATCGTCAAAGAACTCCAGCGCATTGGGGCCACCATTTATTCCACGGGAGGCACCCAGGCGGCGATCGAAGCCCTTGGTGCAGAGGTGGTGCCTGTCGAACAGGTGACAGACTACCCTTCCATCCTTGGCGGACGTGTCAAAACCTTGCACCCCAAGGTGTTTGGCGGCATCTTGAACAGAAGGGACCACGAAGGAGACCAAGCCCAAATGGCCCAATACGACCTCCCCAACATCGACCTGGTCGTGGTGGACCTGTATCCCTTCGAAGCCACAGTGGCGAGTGGGGCGCCTGAGGAAGACATTGTCGAAAAAATCGACATCGGTGGGATCGCATTGATCCGCGGCGCCGCGAAAAATTTCCAAGACGTTGTGGTGGTGCCCTCCATGAACGATTATGGGACCCTCGTCGACATTCTGAAGCGCGACGGTGAAACTTCATTGGAAGAACGAAAGCAATTGGCGGCGCGAGGCTTCCGGGTCAGCTCGCATTACGACACCATGATCCACGCCCACCTGAGCGGAGAAGACCTCCAAAGGGGCAGTGTGGAGGTGTTGAACCTGAGCGCGCCCGACGGACGGTCCTTGCGCTACGGTGAAAATCCACACCAAAAAGGCCAATTCTTTGGGGACCTGGATGGACTTTTGAAGCCACTTCACGGCAAGGCACTGTCGTACAACAACCTGTTGGACGTCGACGCTGCTGTCCAGCTGATGAGCGAGTTCCAAGACGACGCGCCCACCTTTGCCATCCTGAAGCACAACAATGCTTGCGGGTGCGCCACCCGAGAGACGCTGGAGCAAGCCTACATCGATGCCCTTGCAGGTGACCCCACGAGTGCCTTTGGTGGGGTGCTGATCGCCAACCGTCCCATCGATGTGGCCACAGCGCATCGCATCCATGAATTGTTTTGCGAGGTGGTCATCGCGCCCCAATTTGAGGCAGAAGCCTTTGCGGTGCTTTCGCAAAAGAAAAACCGCATCCTTCTCGAACAACAGCCTGGGGAGTTGCCCAAGTCCACCGTGCGTTCCGCACTCAACGGCTACTTGGTCCAAGAACGCGACAACGCCATGGAGGCGGCGGCCCACTGGACATGTGCCACTGCGCAGCTCCGGCCGGAATGCGCAGAGGATCTGCTGTTTGCGCTCAAATTGGTCAAGCACACGAAGTCGAACACCGTGGTGTTCGCCAAGGATGGACAACTGCTTGCAAGTGGCACAGGCCAAACAAGCCGGGTGGACGCATTGAACCAAGCCGTGGAAAAGGCCAAGCGATTTGGATTTGACTTGAATGGATCCAGCATGGCTTCTGACGCATTTTTTCCTTTCCCAGATTGTGTGGAGCTCGCTGCAGATGCTGGCGTGTTGGCCGTGATCCAGCCCGGTGGTTCCATCAACGACGAGAAGAGCGTAGACGCCTGCAACGCAAGGGGGTTGTCGATGTACACGACAGGGATGCGCCACTTCCGGCACTGATTTCACAGGTTTTGTGAGGCCCTTTTGGATGGAAAAGAGGCAAAATGCAACTTATCAACCATCCACCCACTTTCGCCTTGATTGGTGCGGGAAGAGCGGGGTACGCTTCTACCTTTAGAAAATGGGATTGTTTGATTTTTTCACGCAGGAGATTGCCATGGATTTGGGCACGGCCAACACCATCATCTACTACCAAGACAAGGTGGTGGTGGACGAGCCTTCCATCGTGGCCAAAGACCGTATGACAGGCAACGTCGTCGCGATTGGGCGTTTGGCCCAACAGATGCACGGAAAGACGCACAAAAACATCGAGACGATTCGTCCGCTCAAAGATGGCGTGATCGCGGATTTTGAATCCGCCGAACAGATGATCAAAGGCATGATCAAGCTGATCTCGGGGCGCAAGTCTTGGTTCAACCCATCGTTGCGCATGGTCATCTGCATCCCCTCGGGCATCACCGATGTCGAGAAACGGGCTGTGAAAGACAGCGCAGAGCATGCCGGCGGCAAGGAAGTCTACCTCATCCACGAGCCGATGGCAGCCGCCATCGGCATCGGCATCGACGTCGAAGAACCCATGGGCAACATGATTGTGGACATCGGAGGGGGGACCTCTGAGATTGCCGTGATTGCATTGGGAGGCATCGTGACCGACACCAACATCCGGGTTGCAGGAGATGAATTCACCCACGACATTGAGGAATACATGCGTCGCCAGCACAACATTCTCATCGGAGAGCGCACAGCGGAGCAAATCAAGATTGCCGTGGGCTCTGCGTTGACCGAACTGGTCAACCCACCTGAAGACTACGCGGTCCACGGACGGGATTTGATGACGGGCATCCCCAAGGAGATTGTGGTGACCTACTCAGAGATTGCTGGCGCCCTGGACAAGAGCATCAGCAAAATTGAAGAAAGCATCCACAGCGCCTTGGAGAACACACCACCTGAACTCTCGGCGGACATCTTCAAAACTGGCATCTACTTGGCAGGAGGCGGGGCCCAACTACGTGGCTTGGACAAGCGCATTTCACTGAAGACCAAGTTGCCTGTGCACGTGGCAGATGACCCTCTGCACGCCGTGGCCAAAGGCACCGCCATTGCCTTGAAGAACATCGATCGCTTCCCCTTTTTGATGCGCAACTGATCCATCGGCCGTGCGAAATCTCCTGGACCTTCTCGCACGCACCCAACGCTGGCTGTTCTTTCTGGCGTGTTGGGGAGTGGCGTTGTTTTGGATGAACACCACTTACAGCCATCACCGTACCGCCATGGCCCAATGGTCCATGTGGTTCACCGGTTCTTGGATGAATGCCCTAGGGAATGCCACCGATTGGGCCCAGCTTTCAGAGACGAACCGCTTGGTCATGGAGGAGAATGTGCGCCTTCGGGCAGAAATCGAGTCGCTCAGGGGAGGTGAACAAGCTTGTTGGCAGATCAACAGAGCAAGGGTGTTGCGAAGTCCCGGATGGGGACAATCGCCATGGATGGTCCTCGACCGAGGAGGACGCGACGGCCTCGCCCCTGGCGCGGGCATTGTGTCCCTGGGCCATGCCGCAGGGAAGGTGGTCGACACCACTGCGCATGAAAGCTTGGTGCTGACCCTGGCGCACCCCAAGGCGCAATGGAGCGTGAGAATGGGGAACAAAGGCGCTGCAGGAAGGCTCGTTTCCAGAAAAGGATCGGTCGAGTTGGCGGAGGTGCTCGACATGCCACGTGCCCAATTGGTGTTGCCAGGAGATACCGTGACCACCACCGGATATGACGGTGTCTTTCCCCCAGACATTCCTGTTGGCGTGGTCGCCGATGTGGAAGGCAACGAAGCGGATGAATTCCAAACGGTGGTGATCGCCCTTGGCGCGCAGTATCTGTCGGCACGTCATGTGACTTGGCTTCGGTCGGCGCGGACCGCCCGAATCGACAGTTTGTCCAACCCTTCATCTCCTGCTGCACCATGACCGCAATTGGACCTTTGCTGTGGACACTCTTTTGGGCGGTGATCGGACAGGTTCTGGTCTTTCGGTTTGGCATCTTCTGGGGAGGATATGGTCTGCTTGCTGTGCATTTGTATGGACTCTTGCGCATGCCCGTGGGGTGGTCGCCCATGGCCTACCTCCTGGTCGCCGCCACCACCGGTGCATGCATTGACTTGGTCTCCTTCACAGGGGGCATGCACCTTGCAGCCTCCGTCACCTTGGGCATGGCCTATCCAGCCTTGACCTCTGCCATGGAATCGCGTGCAGGCCTTCGGCAAGGGCACGTGATGGATCCGCACCAAGATGGCTGGGGGCCCTATGCCATCTTCGTCGCCCTTGGGATGGCATTGTACTGGCTGGTGATGTTTGGCCTTCAAAATGGTTGGAGCTTGATGGGGAGGACCTTGGTACAAACTCTGACTTCAACCACCCTCAATGTGGGGGCGTTCATGCTGTTGCAAGGATTGTTGAATCGGCCCCACCGCGACGGTGGCAGGAAAGTCAGTGCCTACCCGTGGAGTTGAACCGATCTCAGCTCGCCGGCAGACAACGCATTGTGGGGGCCACGGTCCTCGCCGTAGGGTTGGTGTTTGTGATCCGCTTGTTTCAAATGCAGGTCACCACCCACGAATACAAAGACCGGGCAGAACGGCTGACAGAGGAGCAGGAGGTGCTTCAACCCCCTAGGGGCCTTTGTTTGGACAGGAACGGTGAATTGTGGGTGAGCAATGTCCCGAGCTACGATTTGATGGTCGTTCCTCGCAAACTCGCAGACGTCGACACCAATGCGCTGGCCAGGCTTTTGAAAGTGGAGCGAGAAGATTTGGACCGCCGGCTGTCCAAAGCAAGGCGGTACTCAAGATACAAGGCCTCCCCATTGCTCCGGCAGTTGAATGCCAAAGAATACGCCGCACTCAGCGCAGAGCTTTGGAAATACCCTGGGCTTTCCATTCGCACCAAGCCCGTCCGTGAAAACGTCCACGGGATCGCCAGTCAGATCATGGGCGAATACCGGGAAGTGGACCGACAGGACATGAACGAAGATGCGCGGTACCGTTTGGGCGACTACAAAGGCAAGTCGGGGCTCGAAGGTCTTCACGAAAATGACCTTCGTGGCATCCCAGGTCTGCGGCACCACCTTGTTGACGTCCGAAACAACGTCCGAAGCACCCTATCTGAACTGGATTCCATGCCGCAACCTGGGGCCGACTTGACCCTGACCCTGGACGCTGAACTCCAACGCTATGCCGAGCAATTGATGGAGGGCAAGCGAGGCGCTGTGGTGGCCATTGAGCCCGCCACTGGAGAAATCCTTGCCTTTGTTTCAGCACCCTCCTACAATGGGAACCTTTTGACAGGAACGAGCCGTGGTGCGGCCTACGACAGTTTGGCCAAACATCCTTGGAAGCCGCTCTACAACCGCGCAGTTCGAGGCACCTACCGCCCCGGGTCCATTTTCAAAATGGTGCAAGGATTGATAGGACTTCAACAAGGGGTCATTTCCCCTCGGACGCACATCGTATGCAACAGGGACGTCATCGGTTGCCACGGGGCCCACACCCAGGACGACCTGCGTCGTGCGATCGTGCACAGCTGCAACCCCTATTTCTATGATGTGATGAGGCGCATGGTCAACCAGCACCCCAAACTCGACAAATTCGACAACGCCCGTCTGGGCATGGGCTGGTGGACCAACAGGATCAAAGATTTTGGATTTGGCAGCAACTTGGGAGGGCACGTCCCTGGAACAAGGGCTGGTTTGGTCCCAGACTCCACCTACTACAACAACCTCTATGGACGGAGGCATTGGACGTTCCGGACCATCTACTCCATCAGCATCGGCGAAGGTGAGCTGCTGACGACCCCCATGCACATGGCGAACCTTGCCGCCATCATGGCGAACCGGGGATGGTACATGGAACCTCACTTGGTGCGGGACATCGGTGGCAAGGGAAAGCCAGAGGAACTTCAACAGCGACGTGAGGTGGGGGTCGACGAACATCACTTTGAGCCGGTGCTCGATGCCATGCAGCGTGTCATTGAAGACGGATCGGGCACAGGGCGGATGGCTTACACACGTGGGATCACCACATGTGGAAAAACAGGAACCGTCCAAAACCCTGGCCGCGCAGACCACAGCGTGTTCATGGCGTTTGCACCCCGTGAAGAACCGCAAATTGCATTGAGTGTGTACGTTGAAAATGCGGGAGCGGGTGGAGAGTGGGCCGCGCCCATTGCAGGACTTTTGGTGGAGCAATACCTCCAAGGAGACATTCAAACCCGCGAACGCGAGTCAAAGATCTTGGGGGCCACCTACCCTCTGGACCCAGATTTTGAGCCTGACACACCTGTCCAATGAGCAGCCGCGCATTGAACATCTTGTCCCGTTTGGACTGGCCCACCTTGCTCACGATGGTGCTGCTTGTTGTGCTTGGTTGGTTGAACATCGTCAGTGCAACCGCAGAAGCTGAGGTCGTTTGGGACATGGGCGGAAAGGCGGGCAAGCAATTGATTTGGATGGGGGTCTGCTCGGTCTTGATGGTGGGGCTTTTGGCGGTGGAGGGAGAGTTCTACATTCGGACTTCCGTGCTTCATTACGCACTGGTGTTGTTGATGTTGATGGCGGTCTTGGTGATCGGGAAGAAGGTTGGAGGGGCCCGTTCTTGGTTTGGAGTCGGCAGTTTTGGCATCCAACCGAGTGAATTTGCCAAAACGGCCACAGCCCTCATGCTCGCCTGGTTCTTGAGTCGAGATGGCCGTCCATGGCGAACCATGGCCACGCGACTTCAAACCTTGGCCCTCATCGCCATGCCGGCGGGATTGATTTTGCTTCAACCCGATGCCGGGACGGTGCTGGTCTTCGGGGGCTTCGTGTTTGTCCTGTACCGGGAGGGCCTGAGTGGCAACGTGCTGCTCGTTGGGGTCGGAGGAATCGTGCTCGCTGTTTTGACCATCCTGTTTGGCGCCTCGGAGGGTTGGTACCCGTTTCTGGGCGAGGGATCTGGCTTTTGGTGGTACCTCTTTGCCTTGGCTTCCCTGGGCGCCACCACCGTGGCCATTGCCCGTGCCGCCACCTTGCCCAGAAAGCGACGCACGGCCACCAGATGGGGTGCACTGTTGCTCTTGGGTGGCATGGTGTTTTCCGTGGGGCTTCACCTCGGGATGGAGAATGTTTTGAAGAAGCACCAGCGGGAGCGGATCCACGTCCTCTTTGGCATTGACGTGGACAACCCAGACGCCGACTACAACATTCGGCATGCCAAGGCTGCCATCGGTTCTGGAGGATGGACTGGCAGAGGTTGGGCCCAAGGACCCATGACGGCCTATGGCTTCGTCCCAGAACAAGAGACCGATTTCATCTTTTGCACTGTGGGCGAAGAATGGGGGTTTTTAGGCAGTTCAGGTGTGGTGTTGCTCTTTGTCTTTCTGATCCTCCGTGTGCTGCACCTGGCAGAACGACAACGTTCCGCCTACACCCGGATCTATGCCTACGCCGTGGCCAGCATCTTGTTCCTTCACTTTCTCGTCAACGTGGGCATGGTGTTGGGACTTGCCCCCGTCATTGGCATCCCCCTGCCATTCTTCAGCTATGGCGGGTCTTCCCTGATGGGATTCACCCTTCTTTTGGGCATCCTTCTCAGGCTTGATGCCGAACGGTTTGTGGTCTTGCGCTGAGGACCCAAAGATCCGATTGTCTCTAAAAAGCTTGCGCACGTCGCAACGGTGGCCTATCTTAAGGACATGATCATTCGACCTAACGCATGGTGTTGCTGTTGTCTCCCTTCACGGAGCCTCCTGCACATGCGCGAATGATTTCCCCTTGAAATCGCAACTTCAGGAAGCCTCCGTTCGTAACGGGGGCTTCTTTTTGTACCTCTATGATGACCACCCCAATCCTCGACACCCGACTTGCCAAGCTGGATGAACTGCGCTGGCACGTGGGCCAAACACCCTTGTACCGCATGGACTCCTTGAGCGCCAATCCAAAGGTGCAGATCTATGCAAAGTTGGAATGGCAGCAATTGGGCGGAAGTGTCAAAGCACGTCCCGCCTACAACATTCTTTGGAATGCCGCGGCTTCAGGAGCGCTGCGCGGCCGACGGCTTCTCGATGCCTCATCGGGAAATACAGGCATCGCCTACGCCATCTTCGCTGCAGCTTCTGGCTTCCCTGTGACCTTGTGTGTGCCAGAAAATGCATCCGAAGAACGCAAACACATCCTGCGGTCCCTTGGTGTGGATTTGGTGCTGACGAGCCCGTTCGAAAGCACCGACGGGGCGCAAGAGGTGGCCAAGGAAATGGCCCTGAAGCAACCCGACGTCTACCATTACGTGGACCAGTACGGCAACGACGCCAACTGGCAGGCGCATTACAACCACACAGGTGTAGAAATTTGGGAGGAAACCCATCGCAAAGTGACGCATTTTGTTGCGGGATTGGGGACCACTGGCACCTTTACTGGCACAGGGAAACGGCTCAAAGAATGCAACGAAAACATCGAGTTGGTTGCGCTTCAGCCCGAAACCGCTTTGCACGGGCTGGAAGGTTGGAAGCATCTGGAAACGGCCAAGGTGCCCGCCATTTTTGACGCTACGGTCCCCGACCAAACCCGACCAGTGTCCACCCAAGCGAGCTACGAGATGCTGAAAAACGTGGCCCGTCAAGAAGGGCTGCTCGTCAGTCCGTCTTCCGCCGCCAACCTCGCCGGAGCTGCCCAATTGGCCCAAGAAATGGAGGAAGGGGTCATTGTGACCGTCCTCGCCGACGATGCGGGCAAGTACAGTGAAGTGATCCAACAACTTCTGCCATGATGTTTCTACCGATGAACCTTGGGCAAGATGCCCTCCTGGCCATGACAAAAGATGCCGAGCGCGCTTTCCCCAACGAATGTTGTGGCTTCTTTTATGGCCATGAAGAAGGTGGAGAACGCCGGATTTTGGCATCCACAGCGGTTGAGAACAGCAAAGAAGGCGACCAGCGAAGAAGGTTCTTGATCTCCGACCTCGACTACATGCGCGCTGAACGCCATGCGACGAAGACAGGGATGGCCCTTCTTGGCGTGTACCACAGCCACCCGCTCCATCAGGCAATTCCGAGCGAGCACGACTTGGCTGTGGCGCTTCCGTTTTTCAGTTACATCATCGTCAGCGTGCAGCCAGAAGGTACACACCACGTGCGCAGCTGGCAGTTGGACGACCAACGACAATTTTCCGAAGAAACCATCCTTCACCTCCCAACCAAATGGAGGGTGAAGGCCCACAACATTTGAATCCTATCCACATGGCACAACTCATCATTCCCACCCCGCTCCGCAAATTCACTGACGGTCAAAGCACCTTTGCCCAAGAAGCCGCCACCGTTGGGTCCTTGCTGAAAGGACTTGCTGAACAGCACCCTGGACTCCAGCCTCACCTCTTTGACGAATCAGGAACCTTGCGCAGCTTCATCCGCGTCTACGTCGGAGACGAAGACATCCATGCCTTGAAAGGCGAAGAGACCCCATTGAACTCCTCTGACGAAGTCAGCATCATCCCTGCGATTGCAGGCGGCTGCGGTTTTTGACATTGCCATGGAACAGATTCAATTCAACAAAGAGGAGCTCGAGCGCTACAGCAGGCACCTCATCATCCCGGAATTCAACATCGAGGGACAACGCAAGCTGAAAGGCTCAAGTGTTTTGGTCATCGGTTCAGGAGGTCTTGGCTCTCCTCTTCTCCTTTACTTGGCCGCCGCTGGCGTCGGAAGGATTGGCATTGTCGACTTCGACACCGTGGATGCCAGCAACCTCCAGCGACAAGTATTGTTTGGGGTGGAGTCGGTGGGGGTGGCGAAAGCCGTCGCAGCGAAGGAGCGGTTGGCCTCGTTGAATCCACACATCACCTTGGAGGTGCACAACACCAAATTCACCAGTGCCAATGCACGCGAATTGGTGCGTGCCTATGATGTGGTGGCCGATGGCACCGACAATTTCCCCACGCGGTACCTGGTGAATGATGCCTGCGTCTTGGAGGACAAGGTGAACGTGTACGCCAGCATTTACCGATTTGAAGGACAGGCATCCGTGTTCAACGAACTGATGCCAGACGGCACCCGTGGCCCCAATTACCGAGACCTGTTTCCCAGTCCCCCACCCCCTGGCCTCGTGCCAAGCTGTGCCGAGGGAGGTGTCATTGGGGTGCTCCCTGGCATCCTGGGCTCGCTGCAGGCGCTTGAAGTCATCAAGGTCATCGTGGGACTCGGCGACACCTTGAGTGGCCGGTTGTTTCTGTTCGATGCCACAGGGTTCTCGACCCGGACCATGAAGATTCGGAAAGACCCTAAGAATCCGTTGAACGGATCCAACCCTACGCAAAGCGAATTGATTGACTACGACCAGTTCTGTGGCATTGGTGTGCCTTCAAGCCAAGAACGCGAGGTCAACGCCCTGAGCGTGGAGACCCTCAAAGCCTGGCAAGAATCCGGCAAAGAGCATGTGCTCATTGATGTCAGAGAGCCCTATGAATACGGCATCGCTCAAATGGGAGGTGAGCTCATCCCGTTGGCCGCGGTCAATGAAAGCACCTCACGAATCCCACGGGACCGACCCGTGGTGGTCCATTGCCGTTCAGGCGTCAGGAGTGCCAAGGCCATTCGACAGTTGGAAGCTGAACATGGTTACGACAATTTGCTCAACCTCACGGGCGGCATCCTCGAGTGGCAAGCCCAAATTAATCCCTCATTGGCGAGGTACTGAGACGCCAGCAAGCGGCTGTCAAAGGCCCAGGAGGACCTCTGTCGGAGTCTTGCCGCCAAAGAGCATGCGCTCCGGGTTTTCAATCATCTCTTTGATCATGTAGAGGAATCCCACGCTTTCCTTCCCATCGACAATGCGGTGGTCGTAACTCAAAGCGACGTACATGATGGGGCGAATCTCCACGTTTCCTTCGATGGCCACAGGGCGTTCGACGATGTTGTGCATCCCCAAAATCGCACTTTGAGGCGGATTGATGATCGGGGTGGAAAGCATGGAGCCAAACACCCCACCGTTGGTGATCGTGAAGGTACCTCCCTGCATTTCATCAATGGTCAACTCTCCGTCGCGTGCACGGATGGCCAAGCGTTTGATTTCTGCTTCAATCTCTGCCAAACTCAGCGTTTCAGCATTCCGCACCACGGGAACCATAAGGCCCTTGGGTGAACTCACGGCGATGCAGATGTCCGCATAGTCGTGCAAGATGAGCTCTTTGCCATCGATCTGGGCATTGATGGCTGGGAATTCCGCCAACGCCGTGGTCACTGCCTTGGTGAAGAAACCC
>JBELJW010000012.1:0-10703 GCA_042089975.1 Flavobacteriales bacterium
AACTGCTGTACAACAACGGTCTTGCCCCAGACCAATTCACATACGATTTCTGATGAAAATTGTGGTGACAGGAGCTACTGGTTTTCTCGGAGGCAGACTGCTCGAACAGTTGACCCAAGAAGGTCCTGCTGACGCAGAATTGGTTGGCGTCGGGCGAACCTTGAAGCCTGGCAACATCGTCGACCACGATCGCGTTCGCTATGAACTCGGAGACTTGGAAAACGTGTCTTTCGTGAACGAAGTCCTTCGTGGTGCAGACAAGGTGGTGCATGCGGCGGCCCTGAGCTCACAAATGGGACCCCCTGGTGCGTTTGAACGTGCCAACGTCATGGCAACCCAACATGTGGTGGACGCCTGCTTGGCCCATGGCGTGCAGAGGTTGGTGCTCATCAGCTCGCCAAGCGTGTATTTCCAAATGAATGACCAGCCCAACATCCAAGAGTCCGACCCCCTTCCTGACCCCATCAATGTGTACGCCAAAACCAAAAGAGAGGCTGAACGCATTGTTCAAGGCAGTCGTGTTCCTCACATCATCTTGAGACCCCGAGCGCTGATTGGGCGCGGGGACACGGTCATTTTGCCACGGCTGATTCGGGCGCATGCCGAAGGCCGGCTGCGACGGATGGGCTCTCAAAAAAACAGGGTCGACTTGACTCCCGTCTCAAATGTGGTGGACGCCATCCTCCTGGGCTTGAATGCCAAACCCGAGGCATTGAATCAGATCTACAACATTTCCAATGGACACCCTGAACTGCTGTGGCCTCTGCTGGACGACGTGTTTGACAAACTCGGGCTTGCGCCTGTGAACAAAGACATCTCCATGAGCGTGGCGAAAGGCATCGCGCGCTTGCTCGAATGGCACGCCAAGTGGTTCAATGGCCACAAAGAACCCGCGCTGACCGTATACGGCATTGGCACCTTGACCAAGACGTTCGCCATGGACATTTCCAAAGCCCGCAAACTTTTGGGTTACGAGCCTCGTCAGTCCGTTGAAGAGGCCATTCATGAATTCCTCCTATGGCACACCTCTCCTAAGCCATGACCGAGATCGAATTGCACATTCGAAATTCTGGCTTGTGTTGGGCCCAAGCCCACCACACCATGAAAGGTGCGCCACGAAAGGACATTCAGTTTTACGCAACTTGGGCAGAGTTGATTCATCCTCAGCACGGCACCATTTTGTTTGACACAGGATACACCTCGCGGTTTCTCGAGGCCACTGCCCGATTCCCCAACTCCATCTACGCCAAGCTCACGGCCGTGGAGATTGAGCCCGCTGAAGAAGCGAACGTCCAGGTCGATGCCACCAATGTCACACACGTCCTCCTTTCCCATCTGCATGCCGACCATGTTGGGGGCCTACGGGACTTTGCAAATGCCCAATGCTGGACCTCCTCCGCGTGCATGCATGAATTTGCCACTTTGCCGCGTTGGCGAGGCTTTTCCAAGGGACTTCTTCATGATTTGATGCCAGACGATTGGCTGGAAACCTGCAACACCTTCGAGTCCTGCCAAGCCGTCGACCATGCCCAGCTCGGCCAAGGCTGGGATGTCTTTGGCGACGGAAGCATCGTGATGTTCTCCTTTCCAGGACATGCGGCAGGGCAACATGGGGCGCTGGTTCAATCGTCCAACCACGGGCCAGTTCTGTTGGCGGCAGATGCCATCTGGAACCTCAAGGCCATCACCGAAGACCGCACACCACATCCCATTGTGCGGCTGTTCTTTGACGACTGGAAAGCATATCACCATACGTTGGACAGGCTACGTGCCTTTCATGCCGCGCATCCGGAGGTTCCGGTACTCGGGACCCACTGCCCCACCACGCAAGGGTGGGTGGGCCAAACAAATCCGTCATGAAATTGCCCTTCAAACTTCAAGTGCTTTTCGCCCTCGTCAAGCTTCGAAGGGAGCGACGCCAGTTTGAGCGGGATCCCGTCGCCCATCAAGAACGAATGTGGCGAAGGTTTGGACAAAACACCTTGTCCCATTCTCCACTCTATCGTGATCGCGCCACCAGCACGGTCGACGACTTTCCTGTGCAGGGAAAAACAGAATTCAGCCGAGACTTCGACCGCATCAACACACGTGGCATCCGATTTGACCACGCCATGGAGGTGGCTCAGCAAGCTGAAAACAGCCGAGACTTCACCCCCACAACAGAAGGGTTGACCGTAGGCCTGTCGTCAGGCACATCCGGCAACCGTGGGGTGTTCTTGGTGTCTGAAGAAGAACGCGCCTCTTGGGTGGCGATGGTCATTCAGCGCATTTTGGGGGTTTCCCTGAAACCGAGGAAGGTTGCCTTCTTCCTGAGGGCCAACAGCAAGCTTTACACGTCGGTGCAATCGAAGCTCATTCGCTTTTCCTTCTTTGACCTTCTCCTCCCTGTTGAACATCACCTGAACCAGCTCAACCAACTTCAGCCGGACATCGTCGTTGGGCAGCCCAGTTTGTTGATGATGTTGGTCGTCGCCCAACGAAGCGGCGAACTGCACATCGCCCCCAACAAGGTCATTTCCGTGGCAGAGGTCCTGTCCAACGAGGACCGACAAGTCATCGAGTCTTGCTTTCAGGTGGCCGTGCAACAAGTCTATCAATGCAACGAGGGAATGTTTGGTCAAACGTGCTCCCATGGCAATTTCCACCTCAACGAAGATGGACTCATCGTCGAAAAAGAATGGCTTGATGACACCCGGTTTCAGCCCATCATCACGGACATGAGACGGACCGTCCAGCCTGTGGTGCGCTACAAGATGAACGACATTTTGCACGCCACAACGTGTCCATGCGGGTCGAAGATGGTGGCCGTCTCACAAATTGAGGGCCGCACCGACGACGTCCTGCGTTTTCCAGGAAACATCTCGCTTTTCCCCGATTTCATTCGTCGCGCCATCATTGGCGCGCACCGGGACATTGCCAATTACCAAATCATCCAAGAAGCCCCCGACAGCTTGTCGATGTTCGTGTCTCCTCAAGACCATTGGGATGATGCGGCGCAAGCCTTGATGCAGCTTCTTGAACAACAGCATATCTTGGGTGTGACGGTCCGCAAGGCAGCGACCAAAACCCATGTCCAAGGCACCAAATTTCGCAGAATTCATGCTCAACGTCACTAAACCGTGCCGCATCGCGGGCACCGGGATGCATGTCCCTGACGCGGTCGAATCCAGCACCTTGGAAGCCCAACACGGAATGCCCGAAGGATGGTCCCTGAAACACAGCGGCGTGAAGTCGCGCCATTGGATCAACGGCCAAACCGTCGCTGAACTTGGAAGCCAGGCTGCACAACGCGCCTTGAACGATGCAGATGTCACCTTGTCCGACATCGATGTGATGATCACGGCGGGCGGCACGAGCGACCAACACATCCCCAGCCAGGCCGCCCTCACCCTTGCGCTGATGGAAGGAGGGGGACGCGCCGAATGTCAGGCCTTTCACGTGGACACCACCTGCTTGAGCTTCATGACCGCGTTTCGTCTGGCCGCAGACATGCTGCAAGACCCAGAAATTCATCGCATCCTCGTGGTGGCGTCCGAAGTGGCAAGCCTTGGCGTTGGACCCGCGAACTGGGAGACCTTGACCCTGTTTGGAGATGGTGCGGCGGCTGTGGTGCTTGAAAAGAGTGCTTCAGGCTTATCTGGATTGGTCAAGCACAGTCACAAGCTGTACACAGAAGGGCTTCGGGCTGCCGAGATCCCTGGTGGTTGCGTGGCCAAATGGTTGGAAGACCATGCCTTTGCTCCCGAGCTGCACCACTTTCAAATGGACGGCCGAGAGTTGTTGCGCCTCACCTTGAAACACCTGCCCAACTTCATCCAAAACTTCTTTGAGGGCACCGGAAGCCAGTGGAGCGAGGTGTCATGGACGGTTCCTCACCAAGCCTCCAAAACAGGACTCGGCGTCATCCCAAAGATCGCCAAGGTCCACCCCGACCAAGTGGTCAACATCTTGGAGACCTATGGCAACTGCATCAGTGCCTCCATTCCCATGGCCCTCCATCACTTGATGGCTGCAGACCGTCTCAAAGAGGGCGAGTCGGCCTTGTTCATTGGCACCTCTGCTGGTTATTCCATCGGTGCGCTTTTGTACCAGCATGACTGATTTCATCCTACAGCTGTTTTCGCTCAAAGGCCAAAGCATGCGGGCTTGGCGATGGCACAGAATGCGGCAAGTCTGCCTCATGTTGCCGCTTTTCACGTCCATCATGGTGGTCAACAACGTGGCGCTGGCATTGGATTGGCTGTTCTATCCGCGGTTCAGCCGGCAGGCGATTCAGAAGCCAGTGTTTGTGGTGTCGCTGCCTCGAACGGGCACCACCAACCTCTTGCATGCCTTGAACGCCCCAGGCATGCCTTTCACGTCCATGAAACTTTGGGAGAGTTTGCTCGCCCCGTCCATTGTGCAGAAAAAGCTCATCCGCTGGTGCTGGAAGCGCCTGCCCTTTTCTTTGAAACAAGGCATTCGCAGCATGGACCAAAAGGTGTTCCAATCCCTCAACACCGTGCACCATGCCAGCCTCTTCCTCCCTGAGGAAGATGAAATGGTTCTGTTTTGGTCGCTTTCCACGGCACATTTGGGGTTGTTTTACCCCGAGTCCAAGGTCATGCGGGATCACTTTCGATTTGACGAGCTGATTTCAGAGCGCCAAAAGGCACGCATCATGAGACGTTACAAGCGCATGATCCAACGCCACCTGTATGCCTTAGGAGGCGAAGCGTCCATGCGCTTTTTGAGCAAAAACCCCACCATGGCCGCCAAAGTGGAGGCCATCGCCCACCACTTCCCTGACGGTCAGGCCGTGGTCATCGAACGGCCTCCGCACAACGTCTTGCCGTCGACACGATTGCTGGTCGAGACGCAAATCGCCGTGGCAACGGATGTGCCCATGTCCGCCGAAGAAACCCAAGCCACCTGCAGCATCTTGGAAGATTTTCGCCACAACCTTCAACGACACTTGACCGACCGTCACGTCATGCCATTTGCCGTCATGCCATTCACCGATTTGGTGCGTGACCGAGGCGCCAGTGTCAACGCATTGCTGCAATGGCTCGATTGCGAGGCCTCGTATTCTCCCCTTGAACAACTGCACGCGCACAGGTCGAAGAAGGCCTACACCCCTTTGACCGACAACGAATTGACCGCTGTCCTTCGCCACCCATGGCCCTCTTGGCCATCGCATGCCGTGTTGTCCGTGCAACCTGGCCAATCGCAAGCCTCATGACACTGGTCCTTCCCTCCGCCCTTTTGCTGGTTCTAGTGGCCATTGAAGCGTTTGTGCTTCGCGTGGTCCAAAAAAAGGACGTGCCATGGAACGAAGTCGTGTTCAACTTGAATTCAGGCCACACCGTTTTGTGGTTGTTCAGAGGGCTGGAGATCGCGGTGTTTCACGCCGTGCATTCGAGGTTCAGTCTTGCGTTGGTGGACGATCTGCATCCCGCGGTTCAGTTTGTGGTGGCCTTGGTGTTCTGGGACTTTTGCTTTTACTGGCTCCACCGGCTGCATCACGCTTGGGGCATCCTTTGGGCCGTGCATGTGGTGCATCACGAAGGGGAGCATTTCAGCTTGTCGTTGGGCATTCGAAACAGCTGGTACAGCAGCATCACCTCCATTCCTTTCTTCCTCGTCCTCGCCGTGATCGGCATTCCCACTGAAGTCTTTATTGCCGTCGGCGGCATTCACTACTTCATTCAGTTCTACAACCACAACGCCCTTGTCCGCAAATCAGGGTTCCTCGAGCGCGTCATGATCACCCCCTCCCACCACAGGGCGCATCACGGAAAGAACGAGCCCTACGTGAATTGCAACTTCGGGGGCACCCTGGTGGTCTGGGACAAGTTGTTCGGCACGTTTCAAAAGGAACTGGACGGAGTGCCCGTCGAATTTGGAACGGACGACCACGTGCCGACGGACAATGTCTTTTGGGCCAGCAACCTGCCCATTTTGACATGGTTGGGATGGCCTCTTCCCGAGTTCAAGCCTGTTGCACGTACACTTAAGGGCGTCTGGATTTGGACGGCGGGACTCCTTTCCTTTGCCATATTGCTTGTCTACATCCATGCCGAAGCCTCTTGGCCGTCATTCGACCGAAATGTGCTGCTCACCTATGGCGCCGCCTCAGCCATCGCCATTGGAGGCATGACAGACGGTCGGCTGTGGGGCAGGTTGACATGGGCGGGCATCCATCTGCTCGCCTTGGAATTTTGCATTGAACGCGAGTGCTGGCAAATGTCGCCCATTGGGATGGTGTCTGTGATGGCGCTTCTTCATGCCGCGTTCACTTGCCGCGATTCCAGTTGGACAAGGACCTCTGCCTAAGTTTTTTGTCGTCCTGTCTCATGACGGTGGCGTCCCAAGCCACAACCCACCCTCATGGTGCAACTTCGGCTCACCCTTCTGAAGGTCTGGATGTTTGTCAACGGTTTCACACTTGCAGCCCAGACGATCTTAAGAGACCCTCGTCTCATCCCCAACGACAAGTCCACCGCCATCGTGGCCCCATCAGAACAGAAGCAGAATACCCTCATCACGGATTTGATTTGAAAAAAGACCCATCCTCAATGGGATGGGCCATTTCACGGCTTGGACCGTCCGAGCAGATAGAACCTCAACAAGATTCGCCAAACGCACTCAGAAAGTTCAACAAGTCCGCGGTGGACACTCAGGAGCATCGTTGAGCCCTGAGTCGCAACCGCTCTGGAAGGCTTCATCAAGTACTTCATCGCAAATGCAGCACAATCGCGCCTCCCCATCCTGTGTTGTGAATGGGCTGAATCATTTGTAACTTTTGAGCCGCGACCAGCTTGCCCTAAACCGAAGAACCTTATTGCATTCATCCCTATCGTCACTCAGATTGCACCCCAAAAGATTGCTCTCATGAAATTTGCACATCTCATCCTCTTATCATTTCTCATCGTTTTGGCTTTTCCGACCCATGCGCAAAACGAGATTGTTTTTCAGGTGAACCACATGATAAATGGGGAGTCCTTTGTGCTTGGTCAAACATACAATGTCGAATCGTCCCAAGTGCGCGTCGATAGATTGGAGTACTACTTGTGCGATTTTGTCGTGACCCACGATGGCGGCCAAGAAACCGAGTTGACTGACGTCTACATTCTCGCGAATGCAGGTGACAACGGAACATACTCCTTGGGACAATGGAACATCGAAGAGGTGGAGGCTCTTTCGTTTGGCGTAGGAGTTGATTCTGGCCACAATGTTGGCATTGATCCATCGACGTATCCGGGAGATCACCCACTCGCACCACAATTTCCGAGCATGCATTGGGGTTGGGCTTCGGGGTACCGTTTTTTGGCCTTTGAGGGTTTCAGCGGGGCAAATTTGGCCGCTACAAGCCAAGTCCACGCATTGGGAGACCAAAACTTCCACCACCAAGACCACACCATCTTGGATCCTCAGACCGTCGATGGGACCGTGACCATCACGTTGGACGCCAATTACGAGAACATGTTCCTGGGCTTGCCTTTGGAACAAGGGTTCATCGAACATTCCAACACCCATGAAGCCGCGGAGACGATGTGGAACATGAAGAATTCAGTGTTTGGACAAGCACTTCCTTTGGGCATCAAAGAACCATTCGAAGAACCCGCTTTGCACGTGTTCCCGAATCCAACCACCGAAAGTCTCGTGATCGACGCAAAAACCCTTCAAAGCCCCCATCAATGGGTTGTTTTCAATGCCACAGGGCAAAAAGTGATGGGGGGATTGATGCAATCCAGAACTTCCCTTCGTGTTGACGCATTGCGAGCTGGACCACATGTGCTGATTGTTCAGGACGCCCACGGAGTGCCCTTGGCCTCTCAGCGCTTTGTGAAGGAATAACACACGTCGTAAGGCATTGAACATGATGGCCATGAACCGACCGTTGATTGGGTGGATCCCTTTCTTCGCGGTAGTGTGCATGTCATGCTCCAAAGACGTTGCCATTTCTGAAGTCGACGTCCCATGGAGGCAAGCACCTGAATGTTGGCCTGAAATGCCTCAGCCTGAAGACAATGAGTTAAACATTGCCCGATGGGAGTTGGGGAAGCGTATGTTTTTTGACACCCAATTGTCAATTGACGGCTCGGTGTCATGCGCTAGTTGCCACCTCCCGTCTTTGGCTTTTGGATCATCCACTGCCACTTCTCCGGGTGCCGCCAACGCACCTGGCACTCGCAACGTGCCCGTGCTTTCAAATGTTGGCTACCTCCCCTACTTCCTGAGGGAAGGAGGCGTACCAACCCTGGAAATGCAAGCTCTTGTCCCCATACAGGAGGAAAACGAGTTTCACCACAACATCGTTGTGATTGCCAACAACTTGGCCAACGACGAATCCTATGTCGCATCCAGTATCAAGGCATATGGTCAAGAGCCCTCGCCGTATGTCGTCACCCGGGCGTTGGCGGCCTTTCAACGGGGCATGGTGGATGGCAACAGCCCTTACGATCAATGGCTTGATGGAAATTCCGAAGCCATGACTGCTTCTGAGCTTTCTGGCTTGGAGGTCTTCGAAGAAATAGGCTGTGACAGATGTCACAGTGGGTTTCTGTTCACCGACCACCGCATTGCGAACAATGGGTTGTACCAAACGTATGAAGACCCCGGCTTGTCGAGATTGACAGGAATGACTGAGGACATCGGAAAATTCAAGGTTCCAAGTTTGAGAAACGTTGGAATGACTGCGCCATACATGTTTGATGGGAGCCTCGCCACCCTTGATGATGTTTTGGCCCATTACGAATCTGGCGGTTCATCGCATCCCAACAAAGCGACTGAAATTGAACCCATCACGCTGACCGATGCCCAAAAAGAACATCTCAAGGCATTTCTGCATGCGTTGACTGACGACTCCTTTTTATTATGGGCAGAAGAGTTGACTCCATGACGGTTCTTAAGAAATTTCAAAGTGATGCACGGTTGGCCATCGTTGGCGGAATGAGTGTGTTGACATTGCTCAGTGGCTGCAGGGAAGAAGAGCCAACTGTGGAACAGGATGTGACGCCGTATGTCCTCGTTTTGCCTGACCACGTGCCTCCTCCCATTCTGCCCAACGACAATGCCCTCACTGAGACCAAAGTGCATCTTGGGAGAATGCTGTTCTATGAAACTGAATTGAGTGGCGACGGGACAATGAGTTGCGCGACATGCCACATGCAGGCCTCAGCTTTCACCGACCCCGCCCAATTCAGTGTAGGAATCAATGGCCTTGAAGGACACCGCAATGCCATGGCTGTCTTCAATATGGCGTGGAATACAAATGGATTTTTATGGGATGGTGGCCCCCAATTGTTGCGTCATCAGAGTTTGCTCCCCATCCAGGATGGGCTTGAGATGGATGAAACCCTCGAAGATGTGATTGCCAAACTGTCTGCTGACCAAGTCTACATCGACGCATTCATTCGAGCCTTTGGAGACGAACTCATCACCCCCCAAAGGATGTCGCTCGCCATGGAACAATTCATGTTGTCCATCACATCTTTTTCTTCGAAATATGACCGCTATTTGGCTGGGCAGGCAGAATTGACCGAATCGGAAATGAGAGGTTTGGAGTTGTTCAACACGGAGTACAATGAATTTTTCCCTGAATACAGCGGTGCAGACTGTCAACATTGTCACGGAGGCATCAATTTCTCCAACAGCGAATTCATGAATAACGGATTGGACGCTGAAGGGGCGCACGAAGACTTGGGGCGTTTCATCGTGACTGGAAACAATGAAGACGTCGGGCGATTCAAAGTGACTTCACTGAGAAACATCGCCTTGACCGCGCCCTACATGCATGATGGGCGTTTCAACACCCTTGAGGAGGTTTTGGATCACTACGACCATGGATTGCAAGCATCAAGCACGCTCGATCCTGCTTTGGCAGCTACGATGTCCACCGGGTTGATGCTGACCGATCAAGACAAGACCGATTTGATTGCATTCATGATCACATTGACCGACGTTGAGTTAACGACAGAAACTGCCTTTGCGTCGCCGTTCGAGTGATGCTGTACGCATCCCCATGTCAGATCAACTTTACGTGTTGACCCAGCAGGACAGATGCCGAATACCCTCAACACGGATTTGGTCTGAACACTGTCACGTTGATGGAGGTGGATTGCTCGAGCAAATCGACCCGAAGACGATGAGCGTGGTGAGTACGCCCCCCATCGATACCGCACCGACTTGATTTGGGCACTGAAAATGAATTCGATGTGGCCAAAAATGTTGGCCTTGGAGTTCACTTTTTGCAAGGATTTGAGCGGCGTCATGAGGCTGAAAAAAATGACCCTATCTCACTGTATACAAGAACTTATAGTGACTTTTCATCTACTTATAGTTTGGGAGTTGTTTACCTAGGGATAATACTGGGTTTACACTTGATGCACCACGCCTTTACTTCTTCTTCATTTTGAGGGCGCTTTGGTAACAAATCTTGACGCGGACCTTCACTCAAGGGTAAACACGAGAAAACCACGATTCATCGCCCTTGAAATGAAATTTGTCGATGAAAATGTCAACCTCAACCCCTTTTAACATGAAGCATTTGTTTCTTGCTGCTGCGATTCTCTTTTCTGGATTCTCCGCAGCTGCGCAGTGTGATTGCCCTCCGCTGGCCGATCGCTCTGAAATCATCATTTCCGACGCCGGACAAGGAACGGGCACAACCACTTGGTCTTGTGACAACACCTACATCCTCGATGGATACGTCTTCGTCA
>JBELJW010000012.1:10803-23274 GCA_042089975.1 Flavobacteriales bacterium
GCACAGCTTCGCCCTCGGATGGACCTTCTGTGACGAGCGCGAAATGTTCGCTGCTTCGCCAAACACAGACAACTTGAGCTGCGACTGCCCACCATTGGCAGACCGTACTGAAGTGGTCATTTCTGACGCAGGTCAGGGAACGGGTACAACCACTTGGTCTTGTGACAACACCTACATCCTCGATGGATACGTCTTCGTCAACTCTGGCCAGACCTTGACCATCGAGCCAGGAACCGTCATCAAAGGTGCCGCCGGTGCCGGAGCAGCCGCCTCTGCATTCATCGTTTCCGATGGCGGTGCGGTGAACGCTGAAGCCCTCGCTGAGTGCCCCATCATCTTCACCTACGCCGGTGACCCACTCGACGGTTCTGTGTCCTACGACACGCGCGGTCAGTGGGGTGGTGTCATCCTCTTGGGTGACGCTTCCACCAACTTCGGTGGTGTTGCTCAGATTGAAGGCATCCCTGCCGACAACGATCGTGCATCTTACGGTGGTTCGAACGACACCCACAGCGCAGGTATCATGCGTTACGTGTCCATCCGTCACGGTGGAACACAGCTCGCGGCTGCCAACGAAATCAACGGCCTCACCCTTGGTGGCGTCGGAAGCGGAACGGTACTTGACCACATCGAAGTCGTCTCCAACTTGGACGACGGAATCGAGTTCTTCGGTGGAACTGCTTCCATCACAAATGCAGTTGTCGCCTTCTGTGGTGACGACAGCTTCGACTGGGACCAGGGATACCGCGGAATGAACAACAGCAACTGGCTCGCCATCCAGGACCGTCCAAACGGAATCGGTGACCGTGGCGGTGAGCTCGACGGTGACGACTCTGACAGTGGCAACGTCTCTGCAGACGAGATGCCTTTCTCTACTCCTACTGTGACCGGATGGACTGTGGTAAGCGCTGGCAACAACCAAGGCTTCCTCTTCCGCAATGGTTCAGGTGGAAACGTCACCAACGCGTTGATCGCAGGTACAGGTGAAGCCATCGAAATTGAGCACAAGGCGGACGAAGCAGAAGACGCTTTCGATCGCTGGGCAGCTGGTGACCTCAACCTCAACAACATCAAGGTTGTGGGTGGTACAGACGCCATCGACTACGACGGCGCCATCGTCGCCGACGGTGATGCACAACTCGACGCTTACGCAAACGCACAAGGCATCGTGCTCGATGCAGGTGCTGATGTCGACTACGAGTTCGCATTCGACGCTGCGGGTCAGATGGCCACAGACAAGCTCTACCTCGACGGCTCCAACGGTTCAGGGCACAGCTTCGCCCTCGGATGGACCTTCTGTGACGAGCGCGAAATGTTCGCTGCTACCCTTGATGGTGCTGCAGGAACTCCTGGTTGCACCGACACAAGTGCTTGCAATTACGACGAAGTTGCCACTGAAGACGATGGTTCATGCGAGTTCTTGACGTGTGCAGGCTGCACCGACTCTGCAGCGTGCAACTACGACGAAGATGCCACCATCGATGATGGCTCTTGCGCAGTGCTTGACCAGTGTGGTGTGTGCGGAGGTGACGACAGCTCTTGCAGCGGTTGCACCAACTATGAATTCTTGGAATTCGACCCTACCGCCACGATCGATGACGGAACATGTGCCAACCTCCTTGTTTTGGGTTGCACATATGCAGATGCAACGAACTACAACCCCATCGCCAATGACGATGACCAGTCGTGCATCTTTGACAACGTCCAGACAAATGATTGTCCCGCAGACTTGGATGGTGACGGTTCGGTGGCAACATCAGACTTGTTGGCGTTCTTGTCGTCCTTTGGTGCGATCTGCGACTGATGTCTCTGTGATTTTGAAACTGGAAAGCCGGGCATTTGCCCGGCTTTCTTGTTTTTGGAAACACGCATCAGGATGAGCGGCAGTTCATGTTAAGGAATTCCTTAACAATGGGTTTACAAACCGGGTGTCAACTAATGCGGTCTTTGAGACAACATTTGCCGGTATGATTCGATCTTTTTTGGCCACAATTCTGATGTTGGTCTTGGGGCAAGCCATGGGGCAAGGTGTCATTCGTGGGAAGATGACAGACGCTCAAACCGGCGAAACGTTGATTGGTGCGAATGTGGTCATCAAGGAGCCTTACAAGGGTGCCATGGCTGACATTGACGGGAATTACAGCCTCGAGGGGCTCGTGCCTGGAACGTATGAGGTCACGGGAAGCTTCATTGGTTATGCCCCCATCACGGAAACCGTGCAAGTGACCAATGGTGTCACCCTGTTGAATTTCAACCTTTACATTGAGACCTACGTGATTGAGCAAGCTGCTGAGGTTGTGGCCAAAATTGACCGATCCCGTGATGTCTACATGGAAAACATCAAGAAGAAGAGTGCGTCAAGCATGGACTTCATTTCCAGTCAACAAATCAAACAAACGGGTGACAGCGACGCAGCTGGTGCCATCAAGCGTGTCCCGGGAGTCAGCACTGTAGGGAACTTCGTGTTTGTTCGAGGCCTCAGCGACCGATACATCAAAACCACGCTGAATGGCGCGGAAGTGCCGTCCATGAATCCACGTCGGAACAGCATCGAAATGGACCTCTTCCCGACGAACTTGGTGGACAACCTCATCATCGTGAAGACCGAGACTGCAGATTTGCCTGGAGACTGGGCGGGCGCCTACATCAGCATTGAGACCAAAGACTTCCCCGAAGAATTCACGCTGAACTACAGTTCAACCGTCGGCTTCAACGATCAAACCACATTTCGGAACGTGTTGGCATCGGACGTGGGAGAAACCGACTGGTTGGCATTTGACGACGGCCGGAGGAACGTGCCCAACGACGTGAATGGCTTGACCAGTGAAGATTGGCCTTACCAGCAAAGCGCCAGTTTTTATGACGCCTTGCAGTACTTGAATTTCAGCGACCAACTCGACACCCTTTATGGAACCGGCATCATGCAAGGTGGGATTGGCACAGGCCCGGGTCAAACTCCAATTGGACAAATTTTGTCTGACTTGAACTACTCAGATTCGAGCCTGATTGATTTAAGTGGACCTGATGGTAGCCTGTTGCTCAACCAAGCAGGTCTTGTCCCCGTTGCGGCAGAATTGAACGACAGCTTGACTCAGCTTGGTCAAAGCTTCAACAACTCGTGGGCCGTTCGCCAGAAGCAAGCACCTCTAAACTTCAGTCACAGCTTGAGTCTGGGCAGCCAGACAAAGTTGTTTGGGCGGCCGCTCGGCTACATATTCGGCTTGCGGTGGGGTCAATCCTCACAGCATTACGAAAACGGCGAATATGGGAGGTACGCCGGCGGAAACATTGAGGGAACCGACAGCCTTGGATTGGAGCGTTACTACGACGACACGCGGTCCGACATCAGTTACAAATGGAATGCATTGGCCAACCTATCTTACAAGTTGAATGAATTCAACAAGATCAGCTTGATGGCCATGCCCAACATGAGTGCCACGTCGTCAACGAGACAGCAAGTAGGATTCAACCCGAGAGATACGGATGAATTCCAGCAGCAAATCACGCATCGTTACGAAGGGCGTGAACTGAACATCTTTCAAATGCGAGGTGAGCACTACTTGCCTGCCACGAAGACCGAAATTCGCTGGACAGTATCTCACTCAGCCGGTCGTCTCAACACTCCCGACTTGAGGGTCTTTTTCAACAATTACGACACAGCGACAGTCGTCACGTCCACCTTGTTCGCAGGCATTGACACCACTTACAGCAATGAAGAGATCCTCGGAGAAATCGATTATTTGGTCAATGAAGGTGTTTTGAATGCCGATTGGGCCAACGATCCCTCTGGCACGGCCGACGAGCTCAACGCGTACTGGGAGGATGAAGGTATCGACCTGTCATTGCAGAGCATTGACCTCGAGACTGAATTGGACACGTCCTACAGCATCCAACAAAGTCTCTACCCCTCTCCCACGCGCTACTATCGAGACCTCTACGAAAATCGGACGGATGTCAAGCTCCACGTGATTCAGCCATTGAATTGGGATGTGTTTGAAGACGCCAAACTCACTGGTGGACTGAGCATGGTCAGAACGACGAGATCGATGTATGAGAACCAATTTGGTTTTGAAGCCACCTCCGCGAACTTCTTCGACGAATCCAATGGCAACCTTGACGCCTTTTTCGCGGACAGCAACTTTGTCGTGAATCCGAGTGGTCAATCTGATTACATCACCACCACCCTGCTGACCGATTTGATCAACACCGACGAGGCCAGCTTGAATGTTTGGGGAGCGTACGGGATGTTCAACTTCAGAAGAAACGAACGCTTCTCAGGCAATGCGGGAGTTCGTGTTGAGGTGGCCGACATGTTCATCCGCAGCCGCAAAATTGACCTCGTTAGCGACCTCACGGAGGAGCAAATCGGAAACCTTCAAGGCACCTTGAATGAAGTGGATGTCATGCCAAGTTTCAACTTCACGTATGCCCTTGGTGAATTGGATCCCATCAAATTGACCAACCTTCGAATGAGCTACAGCCGAACCATTGCTCGGCCAGTGTTCCGTGAGAAAGCCCCTTTCCGCTCCTTCAACTTTGAATGGCTTGAAGTGTTGAAAGGCAATCCCGAATTGGATGAGACCAAAATTGACAACTTCGACCTTCGTTTGGAACGATTCCCTGGTTTGGGAGAAGTGCTTTCGGCCAGTGTTTTTTACAAACGCTTCACGGACCCCATTGAACAAACTTCAGTGTTGGCAGCGGTCAACACAGAATACACTTGGTCCAATGTCCCATTTGCAAACGTTTGGGGACTTGAACTTGAAGGACGCAAAAACCTGGGATCTTTCAGCCCCGCACTCGATGGATTCGGGGTGTCAGGAAACCTCACGTTGATCAAATCGGAAGCGCGCATTTGGGAGGATGAAATCCTGTCCATTCGAGCAACTGACCCGTTGCACCCTGAGACACGTCCGCTCTTTGGCCAAAGTCCTTACATCGTCAATGCCATGTTGACGTACGCCAATGACAGTGCAAAAATCAATGCTGCAGCAAGCTTCAACGTCCAAGGTCAAAAACTGCTTTTGGTCACAGAAGGAGGTGCTCCAGACATCTACCAGCAACCAATACCAACCTTGGACTTCAGCATGTCCAAAGGGTTTGGCGACCATTTTTCGCTCCGCTTGCGTGCACGGAATCTGTTGAATCCGATGGATCGCAAAACGTACCTCTTCAACGACGTTTATTACAACTGGCTTGCCAACAACCGCGGACGCACCTACAGCGTGACATTGTCCTACAGCATCTAAATCCCATCGAAGTATGAGAACCTCCCTCTTTTCTCTTTTGAGCTTTTCATGCGCTCTTGCCCTGATCTTCAGCACTGGCTGCAAGAAGTACGAACAGGACGGGGCGCTTGTGCAATTTCGCAAACCTGAAAAACGCATCCTTGGAACGTGGTCTTCCGCTTCCGTGACGGAAGTCGGCACAGATGCCGACACCAACGTGACAGAGTTCTTGACGTCCAACAACCTGCGATTGGAGGCCATGTTCAATGAGGACGGATCCGTCACGTTTGAAAACATTGGAGAGGAATTGACCTACAACGGTGTTTGGTCTTTCAACGATGACAACTCCGTGTTGCACCTCGACTTGGAAAGCTTCAAGCCTACCGGCCCCTTCTTTTATGATGCCGACAGTGTCGACCGAAGCGAAGAACTTCAAGAGGCGCTCCTGTTGTTGCAAACAGAGGACACGCTCTTTTTTGAAAACGGCACGTACACAGACATCACCGCAGACGTTTTATCCTGTGTGTCAGCACTTTCGATGACGGGTTTCCAGTGGGTGCTGGAACAGGGCATCGGTGCAGACGGCACGTTGTCCGCAGATGGAAACACGTATTACCCTGGGGATGCCATTACCATGTGGGTGCAATCGATCATCGATGACAGCCTTGGAGACTGGGTGGATGATGGCATTGTCACAAACCAAGAAGATTACGAGGGCATTGCCAATGCCATTGCGAGCGACTATGGCGTCCAAATCTCCTACTTCAACCAGAAGAACCCAGTACTGACAGGATTGGATGACCCCAACCTCGTTGTCGAAGTGCAAGCAAACTGTGGGTTGAATCCCATCATGTACACAGATGCGCCTGAAGACGTCTTGGCACCCGAAGTCGTGGGATACGTCAACGACAACAATGAATTTGAAGTTTCAACGACCTACGATGAGGTCCTGCGATTGATGGACGTTTACTGGCAAATTCTCGAATTGGAGCAAGATGACCTTCAAGCCTATCAATTCCGTGAATATGTGGAAGGTGTCACTGTGTATGACTACGGCTTCCTGCTTCGTTTCGAAAAGGAGTAACCAATCCATCCATCCATCGTCCAAAAGAGGGTCGCCACCACCGCCTCTTTCAAATCCTGAAGCAGGTCAAACCTGCCAGTGCATTCTCATACCGTCAATCCAGCTTTGGTGATTGATCCTTCTTCATTCGCTGCGCCACGCGGACGAGCAACAACAAGGCGGGCACTTCAACCAAGGGGCCAATGACGCCCACAAATGCCTGGTCGCTTTGCAGCCCAAACACCGCCACCGACACCGCGATGGCCAGCTCAAAGTTGTTGCCCGCCGCTGTAAAGGCCACCGCCATGTTGTCGCCATGGCTTGCCCCCAGCCGCTTCCCAAGCATCATGCTGATGAAGAACATCCCTACGAAATACAGCACGAGCGGAATGGCAACCTTGAGTACGTCGAGGGGAAGGGAGATGATTTGATCACCTTTGAGGCTGAACATCGCTACGATGGTGAACAGCAAAGCGACCAAGGTCAGAGGTGAAATAAGGGGGATGAACGACTGCTCGTACCAAACCAAACCTTTGACTCGAACCAACCATTCGCGGCTCACAAACCCAGCCAAAAAAGGGATGCCGAGGTAGATGGCGACGCTTTGTGCCACCATGGCCACAGGAACTGCAACCGCCACGGAAGGCAGCCCCAACCACGCTGGAAGCTCTGCAATGAATAGCCACGCGTAAAAACCATACGCCACCACTTGAAACAAGCTGTTGAGTGCCACCAATCCAGTGCCCAATTCTCGATTTCCTCCTGCCAAGTCGTTCCACACCAACACCATCGCAATGCAACGCGCCAAACCAATCAAAATCAAACCACTCAAATATCCAGGTGCATCCTGGAGAAAGAGCACTGCCAAACCAAACATCAACACCGGCCCCACCAACCAATTGAGGACAATGCTCAGGACGACCAATTTGGTGTTGCGAAACACCTCTGGCAACATGCGGTAATTGGCCTTTGCCAGCGGCGGATACATCATCAAAATCAATCCAATGGCCAAGGGGACATTGGTCGTCCCAACCTGCACTCTTCCAAGGGTTTGAGGCACTATCGGCAACCATTTGCCCAAGACCAGCCCGAGCGCCATGGCTGCCAAAATCCACCACGTCAAGTGGCGGTCTAGAAAGGACAGGTGTTTTGCAGTCATCGTCCGAGGTTGAAAAATGCCGTGGCCTGCAGGTACCAAAAATGTGTCCAACCGAGGCTTTCGGTTTCGCTGAATTGCTTCCAACTCACCACCAAAGGCCCCGCTTCCCATCGCACCGATTCATTGATGCTAGCCCCGTATTGCAAAGTTGTCCACGCCTCTGTGAAACGGTCGATGCCGGAGAAAGAACTTCCGCCGTCCCATGCCTCCACAAAGACCTCCGAGCTCCCGGAGAGAGTAGTTTCGCCTATGGGCAAAGCGAAGCCAAGCTGTTCGCGAAGCCGCGGACGAGATGTCCAACGCGCTGCCGTCTGTTCAAAGGGATCGGTTTCAATCCATCGCTGGTCCCAGCGCATGCGCCACCACCATGCCCAACCAGCATCGCTCTTGGACTTGTATTTCGACTGCAACCATATCCGATGCTCGTCGCGGATGTACCGCTCCCCCGCTCCCCAAACACTAGAGTTCAAAGGCACCCACTCGTGGGTGTAGCTCCCTGTCAGTGACCATGACTCGCTGAGCGTTCGCGTGACGTCGAATTCCGTGTAAGCAAACACCAAGGTCCGAATTGAACGACTCTCTCCCACAGCCGATCCAGGGCCATAGTTTTCCGTCGAGGTTGGATTCAAAAAAGAAGGTCGCGTTTGCTCAAACGGCAACACACACGCAAACGTGTAATTCTCGATACTCCAGTGTTCGCCCAATGGCACCCCTACGTCCACTGTGGGCATGATGCCAATCAGGTGCACATTCACTTGTGCATGGAACGCGGGGAGGGCCACCAGCACCCCCAAACACAAAATGATTCTGCGGACTTGATTCATCCTACAAACTTCGGCCATACGTGTTGCTTCAACGTTAAGGTCAGACTGGAATCATGTCTTGGAAGCGCATTTGCTCAGCGCTTGCATCAGCACCTCTCGACTCTCGTCGGGGTAAGAGACGTCAACGACCTGAGGATTGCACAGCCATTGGCGGAGGGGCTCCACAGATTCCGCGCCAAACTCGGAAACCGAAGGAACACCCATTTGGGCCAACGCCGCAGCATTGCACTGCTGCTCGAATTGCCCTCGCATGGGGACCACAAGCAGGGGCTTCTGCAAGAACAACGCTTCAGCAGGAGTTTCAAATCCGGCACCGCATAGCACACCTGCACTCGACGCCATGCTTTTCAAAAACCCTTCGGCCGAGGCGGGAAAGAAATGAACATGGCCGTGACTGGAAGGCAAAGTCCAATGCTGAGAGAACACCTCCCAAGACACCTCGGGGAACTGGCGCAACACCCGCATCAAGGCTTGCTCCCCGTAGGCCGGCAAATACACCGTGATGTGGCCTGCATTCGAGACGGTCGCCTCACGCACCTGACGGCGGATGATGGGGGTCCTGATTTCAGGAGCGTAGCGTTGAAAATGAAAGCCGATTTCCACATCTGCAGACGCATAGTTTTCGAGAATTCGCGTGGCGATGGCGTCGTTCTCGCTGGGCTTGGGACTGCATGGGTGTTTGACCGCGGCTTGGTGGGACAAACCCACTACGGGAACGCCTTGCCGCCGTGCACCCCAAGCAGTCAGGGGTTCAAAATCGTTCAACACAAGGTCGTAGCCGCGCACATCAAGCGACTTCAAATCTCGCATCAAGGTCCGTGGCTTCAACGCGCGCAGCGACGCCCCCCAATTGATGCCCCCTTTTGTTCCAAACGCAAAACCCACCCCCTGAAACCTGCGATCCACCGCAACATCGTAGGTGCGGCCCAGCGCTCCCCCACTGACCCAAACGTCGACGTCGGCCAGGCTTCTCAGAATGGGCAGGAATTCGATGGCACGGGTGTGGTGCCCGTTCCCGGTGCCTTGGAAAGCGTAGAGGACCTTCACCTCAACCCATGGAAAGTTCTGCAAGCAACTCCTGGAACAAGTCCTCTGTGCTTCGAATCTTAATGTCCTCCGCGCCCTGTTGAGCCTCGACCTCCTCCTGCCAATGAACCCGCCACTCCCCATTCAGGTATTCCAGCGCCGTACAATTCTCCACCCAATCTCCGCTGTTCAAATACAACACGTCCCCCCCTGACATCTTGATGACGCGGTTTGCGGGCTGGTGAATGTGGCCACACACGACGTAGTCGTAACCGTTTCGAATGGCGATTTCGGCGGCCGTTTCTTCGAAATGATTGATGAACTTGACAGCGCTCTTGACGCTTTCTTTCACTTTTTTGGACAACGAAATGCGGCCCCTTCCAAGCGACAGAGAAACGGTGTTGATCAAGTGATTGAACCAAATCAAGGCATCGTACCCCTTCCCCCCGAGCATGGCCAACCACTTGGAATACTGCATGGTCACATCGAAAACATCGCCGTGAAAAATCCAGGCTTTTTTGCCATCCAAGGGCAACACAACCTTGTTCACGATTTTGAAGTTGCTCGTTTCGAATCCATTGAACCGTCGAAGAACTTCATCGTGGTTGCCTGTGACGTAGTAGATGGTCTTTTGCTGTGCAATCATGCCAAGCAGTTCCCGCACGACCTGCATGTGAGCTCCAGGGAAGTACTTTTTCTTGAATTGCCAAACGTCGATGATGTCCCCGTTCAACACGAGAATTTTGGGATCGATGGACTTCAAATAGCGCAGGACCTCTGCCGCCCGGCACCCGCGCATGCCCAAATGCAAGTCCGAAATTACGGCCACCTCTACCGGCCGCCTGGGGAAAGATTGTTCTTGGAGAGTCATCGCCTAAGGTGCGAGCTCCTTGTTGCTTTAGTGTGTCCCTTGTGCATTGAATCCATTAAGCCAACGCCAAATCTTCATCGCACAGGGGTCCAAGCAGGACAGAAGCCGAACACCCTCAACCCTGATTTGGCAAAGTCGTACTGCTTCTAAAATTGCCATTGTTCCCAGGTTCGAGAGAACGTGACGACATGGCCCTTCAATGCATCAGCGCTTTGCGCAGTGCACGAAATTTCCTACCTCCCTCAATCAAATGCGCTGCTTGGTCGAAGTACAATGTTTGATCGCGATCGCTAACCGCTGAATCAGGTCGAGGATGAATTTCAACGAGCAGTCCATCGGCACCCGCGGCAACCGCCGCCAATCCAACATCAACAACATGACGCCGCAGCCCCACGCCATGTGATGGGTCAGCGATCACCGGCAGATGAGTCCGAGCCTGCAAATAGGAAATCGCATTGACATCCAATGTGTTCCGATATGCACCTTCGAAAGTCCGAATTCCCCGTTCACAAAGAATGATTTTGTCATTTCCAACATTGTAGACGTATTCAGCACAATGGAGAAACTCTTCAATTGTTCCAGACATGCTGCGCTTTAACAAGACAGGCACCCCTGATTTTCCAACTGCCTCGAGCAAGTTGAAATTTTGCATGTTTCTTGCTCCGATCTGAAAAACATCCACCTGACTGGCCATGGCATCAATCTGCGCCACTTCCATCACCTCGGTGACGATGCTCAAGCCATGGCGATCTGCAACCTCCCTGAAAAGCTTCAGTCCTTGCAAGCCCATCCCTCTAAATGAGTACGGACTGCTGCGAGGTTTGAAGACACCGCCTCGCATCAAAGACACTCCCTGAGATACAAGGAACTTGGCAACCGATTCGAGTTGTTCCTCCCCCTCAACACTGCAAGGTCCCATGATGGAATGAAAATTTTCGGGACCAAAATCAATCTCGCCAATCTTGACAGTTGACCGTCCCTGTCTCCATTGACTGCTGACCAATTTGAATTCATCAGAAATGTGATGAACATCGGAAACGCCGGGGCATCGACGAACGCTTCGGGGGTCTTGAAGTTGACCGGCATAGACGACGAGCAGCGTTGAGTCCGGAGTTGACACATGGCGACAACTCAACCCCATGGCCTCCAGAAATTGAATGGCCTCATCAATGGTGTCCGTGGATGATGGATGATGAAGTTGAATGATCATTGGATGTTCAATTTGAAAGGTTCAAGAAAATCTTCAGCGCGTTGGATGATGCTTGCTGTTTCCAGCAATGATTCGTTCTTTGGTTCGAGAGCTCTGAGAAAGGCCGAACCGACAATCGCACCGTCGACCAATCCCGCCAATCCAGCGACATCCTCAGGCGTGGCAATCCCAAATCCCGCAACGATCGGACAACGCGCTCTGTGATGCTTCAGACCTCGAAAAAAATGCCCTCGGTCCATCGATGGAATGTCTCCTGTCAAGCCAACGTTAGCCACACCATAGACGAATGCTGTGCTTGTCTCAAAGGCGCGTTCAATGCCTTCTTTCGTGCTGGTCGGACTCACAAAAAACGACATGGACAAGCCCTCTTGGTCGAGTGTCTCAGCAAAGTCCCTTGAGTATGACTCGTATGGAAGATCGGGGAGGATCAAACCTGAAGCGCCAGCTGCCCTAGCCTCTTTGACAAAACGATCAACGCCCCGTCGGTAGACGGGATTGCAATAGCCCATAAGCATTAGGGGCTTGTCGCAGATTGAGCGGAATTGCTTCGAAAGCGAAAGCACATCATCCAACCTTGTGCCTCCAGACAATGCAATTTCAGAGGCACGCTGGATGGTCGGTCCATCTGCCAAAGGGTCACTAAATGGCATCCCGAGCTCCACAAAGGAGACCGCTGGATGGCGGGCCAACAGCTCAATCAAGTGACCACAAGCGATCATGTTGGGATAGCCTGCAGTGAGAAACACGGACAGATTTACATCATCCGCATGCATGAGTCTCTTGAAAATGTCAGACATGTCGTCCCTGATAAGTGATGTAAGTCTCCAGGTCTTTGTCACCACGACCGCTGAGATTGAGAAGAACCAATTCGTCACCTTTCCATTCTGCTCGTAAGGTCCAAGCCAAGGCGTGGGAGGTTTCAAGTGCAGGGAGGATCCCCTCCAGTCGAGCGCACAATGTCCCCGCGTCAAGGGCTTCCGTATCCGAAACAGCCTCAGTTTGGAGTCTGCCAATGGCAGCAAGATGAGCGTGCAATGGACCAATACCCGGATAATCAAGGCCCGCACTGACACTGTGGGCCTCTTGGATC
>JBELJW010000178.1:0-4050 GCA_042089975.1 Flavobacteriales bacterium
TCAAGGTTCTCAAAAAGCCGCCGGATTGTCATGGCACGAGCTTGGACCTGACAACATTGGTGGACGCACGAGGGCCATCGAGCCATTCAGCACGGGTTCGAGCATGAACGGATTGTACGCAGGCTCAGTCTCTGGTGGTTTGTGGAAATCTACCAACCGTGGGGACAACTGGACGCAAATCACCACCTTCCCCAATTTGATGGTGGCCTCCATCGCACTTGCAGGTAACGGAGACCTCTATGTAGGAACGGGTACGGCGTGGGAAGGCACTGGCGGTGAAGGCGGCTCAGGGTTCCGCGGCGAAGGCATTTACCGGTCGACAGATTCCGGAGCATCATGGGAGCTCGTGCCAGGCTCGGGCAATTTCGATGCGACCGATGCACTGGAGCCGGACCCCAACAACGACAACCGTGTTTGGTTCGCTTCCACGAGCGGCTATGGAAGCATCACCGATGGGGCACTGGTCGAAGTGCCAGGCGGCACCAATGCGCCGAGTGTGGCGTCCGACGTGGCCATCGCGCCAGACGGTTCGTACTGTTTGGTGGCCGGTGTGAATGGACGGGTGTACCGCTCGGTCAATGGAGACTTCAGCAACTTGTTGTTGATTTCACAAGGCAACGGTTCGACAGGCAATCCGCCGCAAAGTGGAATTGGCCGCGCCCGTGTGGACATTGCCTTGACGGCCAATGAAAATGGTACTTACAATGCGTTTGCGGTGTACGCCACCTCAGGCGGCTTTTTCTACGGGTTGTTCTTTAGCGGGGATGCTGGGGTTGCAGATTCGTGGGAGAATGTATGGCCAGGAGAGATTGAAACCGCCACGCCGCTTCCCCGCAACCAAGGAAAATATGATTTGGCCGTGGGGATCAGCAAGTCGGATCCCACACTCGCTTTTGTTGGCGGAATCGAATTGTGGCGTTCAGGTCCCAACCAGCAGGCTGAGCCTGCTGCAGCACCTTTTGATGCCCCAGGTTTTGCCTACGGCGTCCACGCGGACATCCACGAAGTCCTTTTCTTGGAAGACGGCACCATGTACATTGCGGGAGATGGGGGCATCTACCGCAGCGACAACAACGGAGGCTCTTACACGGCCTGCAACCGCAACTACAACGTCACCCAATTTTATGGCATGGCGCATGGCGCAGGATCTGGTGTTTTGGGGGGTACCCAGGACAATGGAAGTCTTTTCATTCCAGGTGATGGATATTTCCTGAGCGATGAAATGGCGGTTGAGGTGAACGGTGGAGATGGCTTCGATTGCGCCGTGAGTCAGGTGACAGAGGCCAATGGATACAGTTATGCTTGGACGGCTGCCTCTCAGTATGGTGGATTTGTTCGGGGAACATTGGGCCAAGGAGAGATCAACAACAGCGGAGCCATTCTTGATGGCAACTTCGACGATTTCTACTTCGATTCGGACGGCGATGGACTGGCCAACGATTTGGGTCAGTTCTACTCGTGTTCTCGACTGTACGAGAATTTCAACGATTCGCTTGGTTCCCAGACTGTGATTTTGGTGAATACTTTTGGGCAAGACACCACAGGGGGGACGTTCATGTTGGAGACGGCCAGCCAGAACTTGCCTTTCTCTTACACGATGGACGAGGAGGAGACGCTGCAGTTTTTTGACACCATTCAGCGTCCAGAGCGCATCTTGGACGAGCCTTTGACTGAAGATCCCGATTACTTCTGGCTCGATGTTCAGGAAGAGGAAGAAGTGGTGGTCTGCGAGCAGTTCTCGGATTCTGTAGGGGTGGACAGCATCATGTTCTTGACGGAGATTGTCATTTTTGACTCCCTGTACACAGACCTCGGCGACACCACCATTCTGACGGTGGTTGAAGTCCCTACGGGCATGTACGACACAACGTATGTCGTGGAGACAGTGTTCGACAATTATGAAGAGTGCGACACAGTGTACCATTACGCTGCGGATTCTTTGTTCAACATCCCAGAGCGCATTCGGGTGCATGATCCTTACAGCACGATGTTTGCCATTGGTCTACGCGATTACGACAACGAGGATTTGGGGGTTTGGATCACCCGTGATGTTCTCAATTTCAATACGACCCCGGCGTGGATTCGTGTGGCAGACGCTCCTGCAGGATTCTCCGGCGCGAAGGCCATCGAATTTGTGGAGCAAGGGGAAGGTGCAGGCGATGTCATGTTTTTCACTGGTTGGAATGGCCAAGTGACCCGTGTCAGTGGCCTCCGCGATGTCTACAGCCAAGAGGATGTGGACAACGGTGCGCTTGAAGTCGTCAACATTTTGGATCCCGCAGGGACGGCGGTCACCGGTTTGAGTGTCGACCCCAACGACCCCAACCACGTGGTCATTTCCTTGGGGGGCTACGGAGCCTCCAACCTAGGCAAAGTGCGCGAGACGTTCAATGCCATGGGCGATAATGTGGCATGGACCAACATCTGGGACAGCGAGTTCACCAACATGCCTTGCTACGACGTCGTGGTGGATGCCACAGATGCATCGGGTGCCACGGTGGTTGTGGGAACGGAATACGGCATTTTTGTTACTGAGAACGGTGGGGATGATTGGGCCATCAGCAACATGGGCATGTCCACGGGCGATGAGGTTCTGACAGCGCCCGTCTTCGACTTGAAACAGCAATTCCGTGCGTCCAACGATTGGAGCAACGTCACCAACGGTGGGGCCATCTACGCCGGCACGCACGGACGCGGCATCTTTGTCAGCGGCATTGCATCCGACGTGGAAGAAGAGGGGCCTCAAGCAGAAATGGCTTCATGGAATGTGTTCCCCAACCCTGTGGTGGGGGGAACCTTGCAGCTCCCAACGGCTGGTTGGGAAGGTCAATCGCAAGTTGAAGTTTTCGACTTGACCGGACGTCGCTGGCTGATAGAATCGTTGAACGCAAGCGGCGTGGAACAACTTGGATTGAATGTCCAAGCCCTGCCTTCAGGATACTACGTGGTGCGCATGTCCCAGACGGGCAAGGCGCGGGCAGCCAAGTTTGTGGTCCGCCACTGATCTTTCACGCGAACAACACATGAGAAAGGGCTTCCAATTGGAGGCCCTTTTTCTTGGTCAAAAATGCCGTGGTTGAATTCAGCGGTGGTGAAGCAGGGAGGCCTGTCCATCCACCAAGGCCACAGACGTTTTGTGTTGCAGCCAATCCCCTGTGTTGAGGTAGCGCGTATGTCCATCCGGCAGCACCACTTCTAGCGGCAGGTGGCGGTGGCCAAAAATGAAGAGGTCTGCCTTCTCCTCTTTTTGCTGTTGTTCATTCCAAAGGGCGGCATACTGATACAGATGCTCGTCGGACACGTTGGCCATTGGTGTGGCGGTGTGGTCCCGGCTTTGGGCTGACCAGGCACGTGCCAAGCGGATGCCCAAATCGGGGTGCAACCTTCTGAACATGCCACGTGCGACAGAAGAAGTGAAGAGACGCTTCAAGGAGCGGTAGCCCTTGTCTCCCTTTCCCAAGCCATCTCCATGGCCAATCATGCACTTGAGGCCGTCGTAGTTTTTGACCACGGGCGAATCGTGGACCTGTACACCCAATTCCTCTTCCAAGTAGCCGTAGGTCCACATGTCGTGGTTGCCAACATGGAAGTGGATCGGCATTCCGCCGTCTGTCAACTCTGCGATGGCCCCCATGACGCGCGTGCCTCCTTTGGGGATCGCATGGCGGTACTCGTGCCAAAAATCAAAGATGTCCCCCACCAAATGAAGTTCGGTGGCGGGCCGACCTGCGGCAAATCCTGTGCCTTCGGCTGCAGCCCGCATCCATTGGACAAAAGTGCGTTCGCGCTCCCTGGACTCGACCCCGCTTGGGGCGCCCAAATGAAGGTCAGATGCGAAGTGGACGCAATGCCCCATCACTTGCCAAAGACACCGCGCAAGGTTGATTCCAGAGCGTTGCCACGAAGGTGTGTTGCCAGAATGCTTCCATCTCGGTCGATGAGCATGGTGTGGGGAATGCTGCTGACACCGTACTCACGGGCTGCTGCATTGCGCCATCCGGCCAGATCGCTCACGTGGTTGGGCCACGAGAGTTGATCTTGTTCGATGGC
>JBELJW010000179.1:0-4030 GCA_042089975.1 Flavobacteriales bacterium
CGCGGCGTTCAGGCTCGCTCTTCGACAGGTAGTATTCTTCGCGGTAAACGAACAGGCCGTTGCACTCCAATGCCGGAGCTGTCGTCGTGTTTTGGGTCAGGACAGTTGTGGTTCCGTCAGCGAGGTTCGCGACAAATGCATACGACAAGGTCAAATCAGAGGCGCCCTCTGTGAAGGCCGAAGCCACAGCGGCGACCGAACCTCCCTCGCAAAGAACGCTGCTGTCGAGGCCGTCAATCACAGGGATGCTTGGTGCGCCAAAAGCTTTGATCAGCACTGGGACGACCTCCTGCGAAGTTGGGTCCCAAAAAATCCCTGGACTTGTTCCCGGCTCAGCACTTTCGCCAATGCCCACCTCGAAGCAGCCTTGGACGATTGGGATGAACTGCAATGTCAAAGACTGGCTCCAGTCTTCAAGGTCGACTCCTATCCCAGCGGAGGGATTAAGTTCGAAATGGATGCCCTCTTCTGCGGGGCTGCCTTGAAACAACACTTCCCAAGGAACATCTGCCGGCGTGTCACCAGGGAAATCTGGCGTCTCCACATCAACGGTCACAACATCAACACCGACACATGGCGCAAGGTTGTTCACCACCAAATCGGTAGCAGGCAAACCAGCCTCTTCGACCGAGGGGTTGCCCGAGTCGGAAGCGAAGACAGGAGCTCCGGTAAAGAAGGCAACGAAAAGGCAAAAACAAGAGGCAAGCAGGCTTGCACTTGTGGGACTGGGGAGGCAGGTGAATCGTGAGTTCATGCAAGTAGGGAATCTTCAATCGAGCAAGTTACGGAGGAGAGGTCAAGCAAGGCTTTGGGGACACCAAGAACTTCAAGCGATTCGTGGAGAAAAAGTGGGACAGCATCTGCGAGGCTTTTCAAGGTTCCCATGTTGATTCCTTCCAATGGGGTTCTCCTTTGGCCACCATGGACCGTCCTAACTTCGACTCCAAATCATTCAACAAACACTTTAAACATGAAACACCTTACGTTTTGTGCGGCCCTTTTGATGGGGGTCCAAATTTCGGGCACGGCCCAACAATACGACCTCTCAGTTGAGGCTTCTCCAGCTGTGCAGGAGGGTTTGACGACTTACAGGTTCTATGTGAACATGCAAGATGCGACGGACCGCATGAGCGCGGTGTTTGGCAACGATGAAGCCCCGTTAGAGATTTCCACGCCCGAAGGTGCCTTCAACAGTGCCTTCAATTCAAGCTGGAGTGCGTCAGGCATCAACCCTGCATTTGTTGCCTCTTTTCCAGAATTGGCGGACGACTCATATGCAACGATTGGGCTTGACGGGCCAGCCTCACTTGTGCCAGGAGCTGCAGATCCATCTTTGGTGGAAGATGCTGCCCAACAATTGAGCCCTTACTTCCTCACGGATGGTGCCACCTCTGTGGCAAGCAACACCTTGACAGGGTCTTCATGGTACATCCTGAACACGGCAATCAACGGCCTGCCTGACGCCGATTTAAAAGTGCTTGTCCTTCAAATCACAACCTCAGGCGAAGTGACAGGTGTCTTAAATTACCAAGTCTTTCCGCTTGGGGTAGGAGCGGATGAAATTCAAATATCCTCCACTTTCGCAGCGGGCATCGCAGTCCCTGGGTGCACAGATGCCATGGCCTGCAACTACAATGTACTGGCTACAGAAGATGATGGTTCTTGTGATTTGGTTAGTTGTCTTGGGTGCACCGACCAAGCGGCTTGCAACTTCGATCCTTCCGCAACCTTGGATGACGGGTCTTGCGTCCCTGTGCCAGAAGGCGATTGCGATTGCCTTGGCAACCAACTCGACGCGATCGGAGTATGCGGTGGTGACTGCATGATGGATGACAACGGCAATGGAATATGTGACCCCGACGAGGTCTTGGGTTGCAACACTGTCGACGCCTGCAACTATGATCCCGCAGCAAATGTCAATGATGGCAGCTGCACCTTCATACAATCGGGTTTCTGCGACTGTGCTTCATCCGTATTGGACACAGACAACGATGGTGTTTGTGATGACGACGAAGTAGGCGGTTGCACAGACCCTTTTGCCTGCAATTACCAAGCAGATGCCACGGACGATGATGATTCTTGTGATTATTGCTCCTGCGGCGACTTTCAATATGGATTGACTGTCAGCGCCGCACCTGCAGTGCAGGAAGGTTTGACGACTTACAGGATCTATGTGAATGCCAGCGATCCTTCCGACCGTGTTTCCGCCGTTTTCGGCGATTCGAATTTCCCACTAGCCATCCAGGCGGCTTCAGGAGCCTACAACAGTCCAGAGTCCTCGACATGGAATGCGTCAGGGGTGAACCCTGCTTTGTTCGTCACCTTCCCTGAGATTGTGGACGATTCCTACGCGACCATTGGTCTCGATGGCCCTGCTGCTCCATTGGGCGCCGGCTATGCAGACCCATTGCTTGTGGATCCAGCGATGAATGTGACGGATTTCTTCACCACCGATGGTGCCACTGATTTGGTTTCTGATTCGGAGTTCGGTTCCAGCTGGTTTGTCTTGTCAACTGCTATCAATGGGCTGCCAGATGCAAATGGTCAAGTCTTGATCGGCCAGATCACAACTTCGGGCAGCATCAGCGGGACATTGAATTACCAAATCTTCCCTTCTGGAAATCCCAATGCAGACATCAACATCACAACAGATTTTGATGGGGCGGGAGAATTTTCCCAAAATGCAGTTACCTGCGGATGCACCCAAGCAGGCGCTTGCAACTACAATGCTGACGCCACTGTGGACGATGGGTCTTGCGAGTATGAAACCTGCAATGGCTGCATGGACATGACCGCGTGCAACTTCAACATGGACGCAACGATCGACGATGGCACCAACTGCGTGTTTGCCGTGGATGGTTACGACTGTGATGGCAATTGCCTCGGTGAAGATGTGAACGCCAACATGATCTGCGACAGTGAGGAGACGGGTTGCATGGACGAGACTGCTTGCAATTTTGATGCGAACAATGTGTTCGACGACACCGACTCTTGCACGTATGCGGACACTGGCTACGATTGCGACGGCAACTGCAATGATGACGCAGACGGCGACGGGGTTTGTGATGAGTTTGAAGTCCCTGGGTGCACGGATGCGATGGCTTGCAACTACAACGACTTGGCGACCGACGACGATGGCATGTGTGCTTTTGCCACGGCCGATTGTGAGTCATGTTCAGGGGAGACCGACGGTTCTGGAACCGTGGTGTTGAGTGATGCCGATGGTGACGGAGTTTGCGACGAGGATGAAATTGTGGGTTGCACAATAGAAGGGGCTTGCAACTACAATCCAGAGGCAACTGATGCAGACGATGACTCGTGCGTCTTTGCCGAAGATTTCTACGATTGCGATGGCAACTGCTTGAACGATGAAGACGGAGATGGAATTTGTGACGAGTTGGAGATTGCAGGCTGCACCAACGCAGTGGCGTGCAACTTCAGTCCAGAAGCCACAGACGACGATGGCAGCTGCACATTCCCCGGGGAGGCTTGTGACGATGGCGATGACAACACGGAAAACGATACACTGAACACGGATTGCGATTGCGTCGGAACGCCCATCGTAGGCATTGCCGAGGCATCGTTGAAGTTTGCGATGTTCCCCAACCCGACCTTCGGCGAGGTGACGTTGCAAGTGGATGGTTTCCACGCCCAAGCCAGAGTTCAAATCATGGATGCCGCAGGGCGGGTGGTTTGGACGGCTGAAAACCTGGTGCTCCAAGGCAATGTGGTCTTGGACTTGTCTGCACTTCGCAGCGGCACTTACAATGTGATGGTTTCAGACGAGCGCGGCGTAAGCGTCCGTCGTTTGACCATCCAACACTAAACAAGGACTCCAGAGGGCCTTGTGCCCCTTGTAGGATTCATTCAACGATCTAGAAGAAGCCCGGGAAACGTCCCGGGCTTTTTGTTACCCAAAGATCAAGAAATGCAAAAGTTTTTGAGATGATTTACCGATGAATAGTTGGAAATCAAATGTATACGAAGAAAAAAAAGCGAGGTGATATTTGAAGCAACGAGGTTGGCCATA
>JBELJW010000180.1:0-4029 GCA_042089975.1 Flavobacteriales bacterium
GTAGGCAATGGCCTCGTCCCCCCAGGTTTCTCGGAGCGCCAAGAGTCCTTTCCACCTCATCTCAACCATTGCCAAGGTGGCGTCCGGTCCCATTTGCTTCCAGTCGTCCAAGAGCTCGGAGGGACTGCCAAAACAGGCGAATCCAGCATTCCTCGTGGAAGCGCTCCCAAGGGGTGCGCGGTCCAAGATGGAAATTGTCCAAGAGGGATGTCGCTTGCGAAGGGCCAACGCAGCATTCATGCCCACAATGCCAGCGCCCACCACCACAGCATCTTGGGTTGGAACCCAATGCTTTGATTCCCAGAAGCTGAATCCCGAAGGGGAGTCGGGGTCCTTTGCGGAGAAACCCGTATTTTTCGGCTGACCTGACATGATGCAAACCTACGCGACACCCCTTCAAGCGATTTTCGCTTCCCTGGCCTTGACCTTGGCCTGCATGAATGCCTCTTGGGCACAATCGGAATTGATTGTGAGTGGAACCTTGCGAAACGAAGACACCAAGGCCAAACTCGCAGAGGTGGAGGTGAGTGTTTTGCAGAATGGGGAGCCCTTTGACGAAATCACTGCCGACCGCAACGGACGCTACTTCTTGGAGTTGCCTATGGGCCAGGACTACACCATTGTATTTGGGACTGCAGGCATGGTGTCCAAGCGCGTCCAGATCAACAGCTCAGGCACGCCCGAAGGCGTCTTGGAGGAGGGGTTCATGTTTGACCTCGACATGTCCCTTTTTGACAACGTCGAAGGATTTGACACCAGCATTTTGGACACGCCCATTGGGATTGCGTCCTTCGACGACAGAAGTGAGCGCATTCAGTTTGACTTGGACCACACCAACGACATGCGCAGGCGCATTGACAAGGAGCTGGACCGTTTGGCCAATCTGGAGGAGGATCTTGAACGTGCTCAGATGCGCTACGACAATGCGATGGAGGATGCTGCACGGGCGGAGGCCCGGGAGCGATGGGAGGATGCCTACGAGGAATTTGAGAAGGCATTGTCCTTCATTCCAGGGGATGAAAGGGCCCAGGCCGGAATGGACAGGATGGGACGTGCGTTGGGCGCTTTGGCCCAAGCCGAGGAAGATGCACAACGGGCACTGGATGAAGCTGCGGCAGAGGAGGCTGCTGCATTGGCTGCAGAGGAGGCCGCGGCTGCGGCTCTCTTGGCGGAAGAAGCCGCTGCTGCGGATGCTGCAGCTCGCGCCGAAGAGGCTGCTGCCCGGCAGGCGGAGGCTGCTGCCCGTGCCGAAGAAGCTGCAGCACGCGAGGCAGAGGTCGAGGCAAGCCAACCTGATGCGCCTGAGGAACAGCAAGCCCTTGAGGAGGAGTTGCAGGAAGAAGAACTTGAAGCGGAGCCTGTGGTCAACGTTCCAGAACCACAGGTGGTCCCTGAGGAAAGAGAGGACAATTCTGTTGCGTTGTTGGAGGCTACGGAAGCCGAGTGGAAGCGCAAGCAGGACCAACTTGAAGCCGATCGGAAGGCACGTCAAGCCCAAGCCCAAGCCAGGGCAAAGAACTGGTCCCAACGGGCAAGCAATGCCGAGGACGAGGCCGAGGCTTACTACCGAAAGGCCCTTGAGTCAGAGCGTCAGGCCACGGCCGCCGACGTCCAAGACGTCAAGGACGGACAAATGATCCAATCGGAGAGATGGAAGGCAGAGGCCGCAGGACGTGCCCGCAATGCCCGCAAAGAGATGATGTCCTTGGACAATGGGACACGAACGGCTTTGGCCCGTGACATTGACCAACCTTACGAGGGGAGAGAAGCAGAGCATCGCCGCAAGCGGGCTGCAAGCTGGGATGAGCTGGAGTCGTTCAAGCGCGCCAACCAGACCCGACAAAACAACCAAGCCCAGGCAGTCAAGAACAGGGGCCAGAGTGCTTTGATGGAGATGGACTTGAAGGTGGCAGCGTCCAAAGAGCGCGGTTTTGATTTGTCCTTGCCTCCTGAAGACCGCGACATCCCACAGGGGGTACACGAGACGAGTTACGAGATTCAAAACGGTTTGGTCATCATGCGGACGGTCCGCGATGGAGATGTCGTGCAACGGTACCGGAAAGTGGTCATGAAGACCGGCACCTATTACTTCTGCGGGGACCAAAGCATCACCAAAGACCGCTGGATGTTGGAAACCAACTTGTCCTTCGACTGATCCATGGGGGGGACCCAAAAAGCAGTGTTGATCACCCTCGTTTTGCACGTTGTGGTGCTGGGGGCAATGGTGGTTTGGCCCGTCAGGGAAGGTCTTTTGCCCAGCGAAATATTTGCGGAGGTCGCCATGGTGGAGGCGGACGACGACGCCATGCAACGACAGTCTTTTGAGGAGCAATTGCAAGAGAAGATGGCGCAACGTGTGGCGAACCTAAGGGCCGATGCCCAAGCGGAGTCTTCTTCGGAAGCCCGGTCGACTGCGTCAGGGCTGGACGAGGCCCAACTGGAAGCCCGGGTCGAAGCCGAGTTGCGGGCCATGGAAGAGGCGGAGTTTGAAAGGCTTGCTGCGGAAGACAAGGAATTCGACACGGCCGGCGAGGCCGCCATGGAGCGGCAAGAGGTTGGGGAGACGTTTGAGGCATGGGATGCGCAATACGATGGGCTCGTCACAGTCAGGTACAGCTTGAAAAACCGAACCGGCCGAGACTTGGACGTCCCTGGTTACACCTGCGAAGGCGCTGCCCAAGTGGAGGTGGCCATCGCGGTGTCCCCCACAGGCCAGGTCGTGGAGGCGTCTTTGGTGAAAGGAGATGCGGAGAGCTGCTTTGGACAGGCCGCCTTGAAGAGCGCGCAAAGGGCGAGGTTCAATGCCGATGCGCAGGCGCCGCGGAGCCAGGCCGGGAGGCTGACTTACGTCTTCGTGGCTCAATAACGTAGCTCGATAACGTGGGAACAAGCTGGGTGACGCCGTCTTATGCCCCGGCGGCCTGTTGGATGTAGTCGCTGAGGTAAAGGAACTTGGGTGCAAGTCCACCTTCTAGGGTGGTTTCCGTGGCATTGGTGAGCATGTTGTCCCGGTCTCCGCCGACGAGCAAGGGGACGACGTGCGCGAGCAGGTCTTGACCAAATCCATGGCTGGCATCGCGCGGCAGCTCGCACGGCAGGTTGTCCACCGCCATGACGGTGACAGCTCCTTCCGCATCGAATGCCACCACCGACTCCGTCTGGGGGTCGTAGCCGTAGAGCGGGTCGGCAATGGTGCTAGGGCGCAAAGTGCAAGCGACAGGGCCGTCGATGTCGCAGCTGACATCGGCCACCACTTCGATGCGCCAGTCCGAACGTTTCATGTCGTCACGTGTGAACAGGAAAGGAGATCCTTCCCCCCAATAGTGGCCTGCGATGTACATGTCCGCCACCTTGGCGTAGGGAAGGAAGGTGCTTTTGAAGTCGGTGGGGTCCGCGATGAACGCTTTCATGTCAAAGGGTCTTCCATCCTTGTGTGCGTTGTACCCCTGAACGTCCAGCCGACAGAAAACTGCCTCGTTGAAGGTCTCGCCGAGGAAGGCTTCGGGATGGACTTCTCGGAGCCCGAGGGAGGTGAGCAGTTCATGCGCCCCCATGCCCACGCGTCCTCCGCCCGTCAGAACGAGCTTGAGGTCGGACGGCAGGTCCACGGCTTTGGCATGTGCTGTCATCTCCTTCAAATGGGCACAGTCGATGGCTTTGGGCAAATGAAAGCTGTTCTTGCGCATGCCCCAAGCCCGAAGGGCGTTGTAGGCTCCCACGATGCCTGCCCAGCGCCCAAACCCAATGACGCGGCTCCCGTTGGCGCGCTTGATCAACTCGTAGTCGATGAGACGAATGCGCTTGTCCACCACGGCTTTGAGCAGGGGGGCATTGTAGGGCTGGAGTTTGTACGTGTGGCTGAAGAACAAGTAGGTCGTGTCTGAAATCAACTGGTCCACAGGCACTTCCTTGACGCCGAGAAGCACGTCGCACCCTTGGTCGACGAGCGAAGGGACCACTTCGATGCCAGCCGCTTCGTATTCTGAGTCGGGGATAACAATGTACTTACCGCAGTACCCTTATTTTTAT
>JBELJW010000013.1:0-8189 GCA_042089975.1 Flavobacteriales bacterium
TCCAAAACTCGAATGCGTTCTCCCCTCAACGGACCTTCAGCATTGAGGACAAGGGGATTGTGATTTGGCTGTCAGAACAACCCCAAAACCACCCAGCACCATGCACACCGTTCTTGCAATGTTCTTCATGACAAATTTTCTCTGTTGAATGGTGGAAGGTAAAGGATGGACGTTGAATTTTGTCCTTCATGCTCATCTTGCTCTCTCCTGCCAAGACCCTCCGTCCAAGCCTTCCTCCCGCTGGGCCAAGTCTTCCCGTGCTTTCAGAACCAGATGCCACAGCACAGGCGAAGCAAATTATGGAAGCCCTTTCCAAATGGTCCCGCGATGAACTTGCCGTCAAGATGTCGCTGAGCGAATCACTGACCAGCAAGGTGCATGAATGGCATCAGAAGTGGACCCTCGACTCCCCGTATGCGGCGGGCCTGACATTTCATGGAGATGCCTTCAAGTCTCTTGACCTGTCCTCACTTTCGGGCCCATTCATGGCAGAGGCACAGCGGCGCGTGAGGATTCTGCATGCGGTGTACGGCTTGCTCAGACCTTGGGACGCCTATTCCCCAGTGCGGCTAGAAATGGGCCAATCATGGTCGCCCGACCAAGCATTTGGCTCGATGCACTCCTACTGGAAGGATGTTCTTCCCTCGTTGGTCCAGACCCACATGAAGGCCCACGGACACGGACACATTTTGAACCTGGCAAGTGCAGAGTACAGCCAGACCGCCTTGCGGGGCATGGCGAAGGAACACATCATCACCTGCCAATTTTTGGAAGAGCGCAATGGCAGCCTTCGAAGCATCTCCGCATTTGCCAAAGCGGCACGTGGAGCCATGGCAAGATTTGTCCTTCTCGAGGAAATCCGCAGCAAAGAAAGACTGCAACAATTCCAAGGACTTGGCTACGCGTTCAATGCCGAAAAAAGTGAGAAGAACTTGCTTGTTTTCACCCGAACTTCGCCGCCATGACACAACGCAAATTTTCAGTCCTGTTGGGACTTCTTTTTCTTTTCGGAACCACTTTCCCTTCCACTGGACTTGCCCAAAAGGGCAGGCGCGGGAAAACCTCCAAACAAACCACCACCCTTTCCATGGATTCTTTATCCTACGCCCTTGGCGTATTGTTCGCCACCAATCTCTCGAGCGAAGGCCTTCGCAGTGTTGACGGCGAATCCCTCAAAAATGGCTTCGAAGCCGCTTTGGCCGGCAACTCCAGCATGACGCCTGACGAAGCCAATGCCATTGTTCAAGCTCAGATGACGTCCATCAAAGAAGAAATGGCCATGGCCACCAAGACTGAGGGGGAAACTTTCTTGGCCGAAAATGGACAAAAGGACGGCATTGCAACCACCGCATCGGGGTTGCAATACCGGCACGATTTGGAAGGCTCCGGAGCCTCTCCTGACGCGAACGACGAGGTCACTGTTCACTACCGTGGAACTTTGCTCAATGGAGAGGAGTTCGACAGCAGCTACAAGCGCGGTGAACCCATTTCGTTTCCTTTGAATGGCGTCATTCGCGGTTGGACGGAAGGACTTCAATTGATGAAGGAGGGCGGCAAAACCACATTTTACATTCCTCAGGACCTGGCCTATGGCGCCCGTCCTGCGCCTGGAGGAGCCATCCCTCCCTACGCCGCCCTTGTTTTTGAGGTTGAATTGATCAAGGTGAATGCCAAGCCATGATGCACAGAGGCGTATAATTCCTGATAATCTTTTGCGAAGACCCCGGGGTCCATTTGGCCTCGGGGTTTTTCGTGGGCAAAAATGAAACCACGCTTGCCAAAAGTGCGTAAAGCCATCCCAAACCCTCAATCCATCAAATCCAATGGCCATGCGTTATTCCATTCTCTTTCCTCTCTTCTTTGTCGCGTTGGTCTCCTCCATTCAGGGATGGTCGCAATCCGATGAGCCTTGTGGCTCCGACGGCATCCATGCCTTGGAGCTCACCCAATCCGAACCTTATGCAAGAAGCTTCGAAGCTGTGCGTGAGGCCATGGAGCGCATGCGCAATGAGAGCCAGCGCGTCATGGAGGTGCATACTCTTCCGGTTGTCGTGCACGTGATCCACCGCGGCTCCCCCATTGGTGAGGATGAGAACATCAGCGATGCGCAAATCATCTCTGCCATTGACGGAATGAACGAAGACTTCCGAAAAATGCCCGGCACCTTAGGGGATGGCGCAGGAGCAGACACCCACATCCAATTTGAAATGGCACGCCGCACCCCCGACGGCGCGCCGACCAATGGCATTGTGCGTGTCAATGGCAACATGGTTCCTGGATTTGAGGAACACGGCATTGCCAACGACAACCAATACGACGGTGCGGATCAGGTGGCTGTGAAATCGTTGACCACCTGGTTTGGCGACGACTACATCAACATCTTTGTGGTTCCGGAAATCAACGGCAACGATGGCGGAAGTGGCACCCAAGGGTTTGCCTACCTCGGGCCAACAGGGGACGCCAGAGATGGCATCGTGCTTCTTTACAATACGTTTGGTCTTGTAGGAGAACTCAAGCCAGGACGTGATTTGAACCGCACCATCACCCACGAGATGGGCCACCACCTCAGTCTGTTCCACACCTTCTACAACACCAATGACTGTAGTGCGGAATCGAATTGTGAGAATTCTGGGGACGCTGTTTGCGACACTCCTTCGACCACGAAAAACTTGAGTTGCAACACCCCTGACTGCCCTGATGCCATTCTCGAGAACTACATGGACTACACTCCACAAGAATGCAAGGACATGTTCACACAAGGACAAACGGACCGCATGCGTGCATGCCTCGAATCCTCGCGTTCAAGCTTGCTTGAAAGTCTGGGCGGATTGCCCGTCACAGAACGTGACCTCACCGTGGTTGGACTGACCAACGTGGGCGAAACCACTTGTGCCCCGCAGGTAGCGCCCGTTGCACTGGTGACCAATTTGGGTGTGGACGATGTGAATGGATTTCAGATCAGCATGACCCTGAACGACCATGCGTCCATCACCACCATCCACGCAATGACCATTGCGCCCGGCGCCACTGTGGAGGCCACATTGCCGGAGTTGTCTTTGGACAACAGCAACTCTTTGAGGTTGGAGGTGGCCCTGTTGGGCGGCGATCATGATGACTTTGCAGACAACAATGTTTACGACCACAGCTTTGATGTCATGGCATCGGACCGTTGGACACTCGAACTGGAGACCGATCAGTTTGCCAGTGAAACCAGCTGGAGCATTGAAACCACCGATGGTGAAATCCTTGCCCAAGACGGCGACTATGAGAATGGTTCTGCCAACTTGGTTTACGAAATGTGCATCCCTGAGGGTTGTCACCTCTTGAAGTTCGAAGACACGGCTGGCGATGGCCTTTGCACCATTGATTTTGGTGGCGATGGCAACTGCGACGTGGGAGGTTCCATGATGCTCATTTCCGCAAGCGGCGAGGTGCTGGCCGAATTCAATGCCGACAACAACGACTTTGGCGCCAGCGTTGAGCTTGAAGTCTGCGCCCAGGTCGTGGCCTTGGAAGGTTGCGAAGACAGCAACGACAATGGCATCTGCGATGACGCTGAAGTCGAAGGATGTCAGGACGTTGCAGCATGCAACTTCACTCCTGGCGCCATCCTCGACAACGGCTCGTGCTCGTATGCCGAGCAACACTACGATTGCAATGGAGAATGCTTGTTGGATTCGGACAATGACGGGATTTGCAATGCCTTTGAAACCGAGGGCTGCACGGACGCATCCGCTTGCAACTACGTGCCCTCTGCCACGGACAACGACGGCTCCTGCGAATTCCCAGCAACGCACTACGACTGCAATGGGGCATGCCTGAACGACTCCGACGGCGATGGAGTTTGTGACCCCTTGGAAGTCGATGGTTGCACCGACAACCAAGCTTGCAACTATGACGCGTTCGCAACAGACGAAGACGGAAACTGCAACTACGCTGCGGCATTCATGGATTGCAACGGCAACTGCAACAACGATGCAGACAGCGATGGCATTTGTGACGAATCGGAGGTCGAAGGGTGCAGCGACGATCAAGCCTGCAACTATGTGGCCGATGCAACCGATGAAATCGTCTGCACCTACCCCGAAGTTCATCTCAACTGCGATGGAACTTGCTTGACCGATTCAGATGGCGACGGGGTTTGTGATCCACTCGAGGTCTTAGGCTGTCAAGAGGCTGGGGCGTGCAACTTTGACCCACTGGCCACCGATGAGGGGGATTGTATGTATGCTGAGCAGCATTATGACTGCAACGGTGCATGCTTGGAGGACTCCGACAATGATGGTGTATGCGATGCGCTTGAGGTTCAAGGCTGCGATGACCAGGGCGCCAACAACTACAACGCCGAAGCCACAGAAAACGACGGCAGCTGCACCTACGACAATTTTGGATGCATGGACCAAGCGGCATGCAACTACAATGCATTTGCCACTGAAGAGGCTGGAGAGTGCATCTACTCCGTCCCATACTACGACTGCAACAACAACTGCCTGAGCGACTCAGACAACGATGGCATTTGCGACGAGTTGGAGATCCAAGGATGCACCGACGACCAAGCATGCAACTATGACGCACAGGCGACAGACGAAGACGGAAACTGCGATTACGCAGAAACATTCTTGGATTGTTCAGGCAACTGTCTGCAAGATGCCGACGGCGATGGCGTCTGTGATGAAATGGAAGTGAATGGTTGCACAGACGATGTTGCATGCAACTATTCTGAGATGGCCACGGAAGAGGACTTCAGCTGTGAATACCCCGATCCCGGATATGACTGCGCGGGAGATGTGGCAAGTTCAATCGCAGGCTTGGACGAGCAACCCGAGTTGCAACTCTTCCCCAATCCCTTGACATCGGAGCACTCGATGATTCATATTTCCGGACTGACCTCCGAAAGGGCATTCATCCGCGTTTTGGCTTCCGATGGCCGTGTGGCTTGGCAGGGGAACGGAGTGATGACGACTCCGGGAGTGATGTCCTACCCTATTCGAGAATCTGTATCACCAGGTACTTACTTCATTCAAGTAGGCTCCTCCAATCCATCCGGCAACATCCCATTGATGATCTGGTGATAGGGTTCGGTTCTGCCAGGAACCAAAGAAGAGGACGGCCTGCGCTTTGCGTGGGCCGTTTTTCTTGTATCGACTTTTTTTGGTCCATTTTTGCGCAAACACCTTTCTCATGTCCTCCATCTTTCCTTTGACCAACGATGCCGTCGTATTGGGCTTGCTCACGGGCGCTCTGGGATTGGTGTTCTACACCAACTCTCTGCCTCGGTTCAAAAAGTTCTACACGTTTGTCCCAGCCCTATTGATGTGTTACTTCATTCCTGCAGCCCTGAATTCATTGGGCATTGTGAATGGAGAAGAAAGCCAATTGTACTTCGTCGCCTCTCGTTATTTGCTTCCTGCGAGTTTGGTGCTGCTTTGTCTTTCCATCGATCTCAAGGGCATTTACAACTTGGGCCCCAAGGCCATCATGATGTTCTTTGCCGCCACTGTCGGCATTGTCGTCGGAGGGCCCTTTGCGCTTTGGCTGGTGGGACAGAGTGACCCTGGCGTGCTTGGAGGCGATGCTCCGGACGCTTATTGGCGGGGGCTCTCGACAGTGGCCGGCTCTTGGATTGGCGGAGGGGCCAACCAAGCCGCATTGAAGGAAATCTCTGACACGTTGGATGCACAGTTCTCCATCATGCTCATTGTGGATGTCTTTGTGGCCAACTTGTGGATGCCCTTCCTGCTATTTGGGGCCGGCATCCGTGAACGCATTGACCGATGGCTCAATGCGGATGCCTCTGCCGTGGATGAATTGCAAAATCGTGTGGAACAGCTGCAAGCCAAATCTGCTCGCATTGCAAGCTTCCCCGATTGGATGGTCCTTGTGGCCTTGGCCTTTGGCGCCGTAGCCTTGTCCCACTTGGTGGCCGATGGAGCTTCCACCCATTTCACCGCCTGGCTGGACCGCACCATGGCCAACGACCCCGATTCTGCAGCCATCTACTTGTCATCTGTGACCAAAGGATTTTTCTGGCTCGTGGTCACAGCCACAGCCATTGGCATTGGTTTGAGCTTCACACGGGCAAGAAGCTACGAGGGAGCGGGTGCCAGCAAAATGGGCTCTGTCTTCCTCTACGTCTTGGTGGCAACCATTGGCATGAAAATGGACATTGGGAGCCTGATTGAAAATTGGAGCATGTACGGATCGGCTGTCACCATCGGGCTGCTTTGGATGCTTGTGCACATTGTCGTGCTCTTGGTGGTGGCCAAACTCATCAGGGCACCATTCTTTTTTGTGGCGGTCGGGTCACAAGCGAATGTGGGCGGTGCGGCCTCAGCTCCCATTGTTGCCAGCGCGTTCTCCCCTGCCCTTGCCCCCGTTGGCGTTCTGCTGGCCGTCTTAGGTTATGCCGTGGGAACCATCGGCGCCATTGTTTGCATGGAGTGGATGCATGCGCTCTCCATGTGACAGATCAGCGGGCTTCTTCCTGACGTTTTGCCGTGAGGTAGGCTTCGTTGTGTGCGTTGGCCGCAAAGACAATGGGGACAACCTCTGTCACTTTAATGCCTTCTTTTGTCAAGGAGGAGACTTTTTGGGGATTGTTGGTCATCAGTCGCACCTTGGACCACCTTAGGTCTTGCAAGATGGCGGCTGCAACATCAAAACTTCTCGAATCTCGTTGATGGCCCAACGCCTCATTGGCTTGGTAAGTGTCCATCCCCGCATCTTGGAGATTGTAAGCCTTGAGTTTCTCAACAAGTCCAATGCCTCTGCCCTCCTGGCGCAAGTACAACACGGCTCCGCCTTCTTTGGCAACGCGTGCCATGGATGCATCCAATTGTTGTCCGCAGTCGCATCGCAAGGACCCCACCACATCACCGGTCCAACATTCCGAATGGATGCGAACGAGAGCATCACCTGTCACCGGTTGCTTGGCCTTCAAGACCAAATGCGGAAATTCCGCATGCCCACTTTCGTAGGCTAGAATTTCAAATGCACCCGCATCGGTTGGCAATTGAGCCTTCACAAGTGGTTTCATGTTCCAAAGATATTCTCGGAATGGCTCAGGCCACACGCCATTGCGTGCTCAAAGGCATAAAAAAAGGGAGGCCATTTGGCCTCCCTTTCAAAAAAGATCTCAGAAAATCAGAGGCAATTCGCCCCAAAGCTGGCCAAGAAGGACAACAAGTCGGTGGTCGTGATGGACCCATCGCCATCCAAATCAGCTGGGCAATCGTTCGTTCCAGTGCCATCGAAATCACATGAACCGTCGTCGACATTGGCCACTTGGTTGTAATTGGACGCATCCGCGTAGGTACATCCCATCACAATCAAGTTGCTGCAAGACCCGTCGTCTTCTGTAGCATAAGGATCAAATTCCAAGAAGAACGGGTCCGTGCAACCCGGCACCTCGACCACGGCTCCACATGCATTGCACTCATTCCAGCACACCACATCTTGGATCATCGTCTCTCCTTCAAGCACCACAAAACGGTTGACAAAGCAACAGCCATTTGGCGCTCCCTCGTCGTATGTGGTCAGCACACAGGTTCCCTCAGGCTCGAGGTCCTCCTGATCTTCCCAGGCACCAATGGCAAACTTGTACTCCAAGGTGTCTCCGGTCAAAGGCAGTGTCATTTCGTACACTCCATCGCCATCCTCATCTGACATGGGAGCACAGTTGCCGCACCATCCATTGAATTCACCATTCAACGTGACAGAACTGAAAGGTCCATCGTAGCCCGCCATGTCCACTTGGAAAGTGACATTGGTGGGAGGCACATCGTTGCATGTACCATCACATGTGCCGTAGTAATCGTTCGTGGTGGAACCAGCCTCTGTGGTGCGGTTGGCGTATCCACTGAAGTCGGTGATGGGCGCACAAGACGCACCGTCGACCATGTCATTGACCAAGTTCTCTTGGTCTGCAAAACCATTGATGGCGTATTTGTATTCCACCGTTCCGGTGAGCTCTGCAACGGTCACACTGTAAATGCCGTCACCGTCAAGATCTGTGAGCGTGTTGTACACGTCGTTGGCGCACCAGCCGCACCAAGGACCGGTGACGAACAAATTCTCAAAATCATCCGGGATGCATGACACATCCACATTGAACGTGGTGCCAGGTTCGGTGCAAGAGCTGCCGTCCCCTCCGCAGACGCCGCAAGCGTCCAATTGGAGACAAGAACCGT
>JBELJW010000013.1:8289-23087 GCA_042089975.1 Flavobacteriales bacterium
GGGCACAACCCAAGCCAATGATGTTCTCCTGAACGCCATCCACCACCCACAGGTACTCAAAACTTGAAGAAACACCTGGCAAAAGCACCGAGTATGTTCCGTCTCCGTTGGCTGTGGCAATGGGGCCTCCCAAGGGATCCCAACCCCACCATGGACCTGTCATACGCACTTCTGTTGCGCCTGCTTCGCAGACCTCAACACTCAAGGTGACATCGTACGAACAACCTCCGTTGTCCACCTCGGCATCTGCGTTGTAGTTGTTCGCAGATGCATCCGTGCAGCCCTCCAAAACACTGGGACATCCGTCGCAGTAGTTGTAGATGTCTGATGGGTTCGCATCTCCGACATTCCATTGGCGGTTGGCGTAGTTCACACCATCGGTAATGGGCGCACAGCCCTGACCAATGATGTTCTCAGTACCGCTGTTGACCACCCACAGGTATTCGAAGCTCTCTGAGACATCTGGCAACACGACGGAGAAGGTTCCGTCACCGTTGGCATCTGCAATGGGTCCTCCATTTGGATCCCACCCCCACCAAGGGCCCGTCATGCGAACTTCACCATCCGTGCCGCCGCAGACTGTTACCGTCAAAGTGACGTCTGTCCCAGCGCAAGAACTGCCGTCCCCTCCGCAGACGCCACAAGCGTCATTGGTCAAGCATGAACCATCGTCCACAAGCGCAGCAGCATCGTAGTTGCAAGCAGCAGCATCTGTGCATCCGGCATCACAAATTTGTTCTTCTTCATTGATGGACAAAGCATCGTAAGCGATGTCTCCTGAGGAAAATTGAAACTTGACAGCGCGTTGGAAAGCGACTGCAGAAACCGTCACCACATTCTCACCGATGACCAGGGCTTGAGGATTTCCAAAGAAATCACTTCCATTAGCCGTGGTTTTGTACACCCGGTATTGCGCTCCTGAAGGCAAGGAAGTAATGTTGATGGACATGGTCTGCGCATCACCACTGGAAGCCTCCGAAGACAAAGCTGCCGTCAGGACATAGGGCCAAGCAGGAGCAGAACCACTGTCAAACACATCGCATGAACTGATTTCGATGCCAGAGCTGCTGGCAGCGCAACCGCTCAGCGCTTCGCCATTGATGGCCAACTCGTCGAATTCCACGGCGCCAGACGAAAACTGAAATTTCACAGTTCGGTTGAATGCCACTCCTGACACTGTGACCGTATTCGCTCCCAAAACCAAATCTTGAGGGGTGCCAAAAAAGTCACTGCCATTGGCGGTGGTCTTGTACACCCGGTATTGTGCCCCTTCGGGCAATGAAGTCACTTGGATGGACAACGTCTGGGCATCTCCACTTGCATCATCATCCGCTGTGGTGGCCGTCAAAACGTGTGGCCACGCCTCAACTGAACCACCTTCAAACAGGCTGCAGGCGCTGATGGCAGTCCCGCTGTTGCTTGCAAAACAATCGTCCAACGCCACAGAGTTGATTGACAGAACGTCAAACATGACGTCTTCTGAAGAAAATTGGAACTTGACAGTGCGGGTGAACCCTACGGCGGCCACCGTCACCGTATTCTCTCCCACGACAAGATCCTGGGCATTGCCAAAGAAGTCACTCCCGTTGGCCGTGGTCTTGTACACCCGGTATTGGGCGCCTCCAGCAGGCAAGGAAGTGACATTGATGGACAGGGTTTGAGCCTCCCCGCTCAAAGCGTCCGAGGATGTCGTTGCAGTCAATACAGCAGGCCACGATGCATTCGAGCCGGCTTCAAAGAGGCTGCAAGATGAAATGGCAACATCATTGCCTGACTGGGCATGGGTGCCGAATGCAAACAATGAGAAACAAAGGAGTGCTAAAAATCGCATGAGAGATAGAAATAAGGTGATAAGGCGTCTGTTTTGGAGCATTGATGTATCACGAGCTCCAACAAGGCGGGTTAGGGAGCCATTTTCCCTACTCAAATATAGCGTATACAGAGGAAACGTGTCGAATGAACACGATTGAATGTCCCATCATGCTGCAGTGCCGATGGTCAAAGTGGTCCAATGTCGGCCTTGCGCTCAACTTGTTTCCTTGTAAACCTTATGATTTGCCCAAAAAAAAAGCGCCGGCGTGTGCCGGCGCTTTTCGTTCGATGTTGGTCTCAATCAGAGGTCAGAGCAAGCCTGTCCAAAGGCCACCAAGAAGTCCAGAAGATCAGCTGATCCAATTTCACCATCTCCATTGGAATCGTATGGACATCCACCGCCCGAGCAAGGCTCAAAGTCGCAAGAGCCATCGTCGTTGTTGGCGAATGGATTATAGTTCTCAGCAGAGCTGTCTGTACAACCAGAGAACACACAAGAACCATCTTCGAGGGTATTCGCGGCATCGTAGTTGTCGGCACCAGCGTAGGTGCAACCTGTGATGCCCGTGCAAGAGCCGTCGTCGTTGTTCGCCTCAGGGTTGTAGTTCTGCGCATTTGGGTTGGTACAGCCACTCACCACACAAGAGCCATCGTCGTTGTTCGCATCGGCATTGTAGTTGTCAGCCGCAGGGTTTGTGCAACCACTGATGATGCATGAGCCATCGTCGTTGTTGGCTTCAGCATCGTAGTTGTCAGCTGCTGGGTTGGTGCAACCGCTGATGATGCATGAACCATCATCGTTGTTCGCCTCGTCGTTGTAGTTGTCAGCTGCTGGGTTGGTGCAACCGCTGATGATGCATGAACCATCGTCGAAGATGGCGCCGGCGTCGTAGTTGTCAGCAGAAGGGTTGGTGCATCCCGAGCAAGAGCTGTTGTCTCCACCGCAAACGCCACAAGCGTCAAGCTGCAAACATGAGCCATCCTCTTCCGTGGCATTGATGTCAAAGTTGCACGCAGCATTGTCCGTGCAACCATTCACTTCCAATTCATCACAAACACCATCACCATCCGAGTCGTTGAGGCAGCCGTCGCAATCATAGAATTCTTGTGGGAAAATGCAATCGCCGTCTCCTTCGGCATTCTCATCGTAGTTGCAAGCCAATGGGTCGTTGCAACCGGCACCTGCCACGGGGAAGGTCAGTGTCATGCCCGAGGCGTAGAAGGATTCTTGGTTCGCATCGCGGAATTGCACATTCACGACTGCGTCAGTGGTTCCGGAGGTCGTGACCTGGCCCAAGAGCACACGGCCATTGATCGGCACTCCCTGCCCATTGTTCCCAGGAACAATAAAGATGGAACCTCCAATGAAGGTGTTCACGACGAAATCACCACCGTTGTTCCAGTCGGAAAAAGCGGTGAGCGCTGGGTCAAATGCAGAGTTCAATCCGTCGTCATCTCCGGGTTCAGCTCCAATGGTCCACCACGTGTCAAACTCCAATGAAGGAAAGCTTCCGTAGAAAAGAGGATTGATGGCACCACCAAAATCTCCCCCTACTCCGTCTTGGTAAAACGCCTCGCTTCCGACCAAAGACCAAGGCTCAGAATCCGTTCCGTACACCGCGGTCACTTCGACGTCAGAGGATGCAAAATTTGCGTAGATGCGGTACGTAGATTGTCCTGTCCCCAGAGGGTCTGAGGAGACAACGTCATAGCTCAAACCTGTTGCCAAACCTCCACCAAAGGTGCACGACCCGTCGTCCTCGTTGGCGATTGGATTGAAGTTGTCCGCGTTTGCGTTGGTGCAACCGGGAACGGGAACTTCGGGGAAAGACAAACTCAAGCCCTCCGTGTTGAAGGTGTCGGAATTCGCATTGTCCCATTGGAAGTTCATGGTCAAGTTCACAACACCATCTGTGGTGAATTGGCCTACCAGAACGCGTAGGTCGCTTCCAGCCACTGCATCGGCACTCTGGCCGGGAAGGAGGAACCACGAACCTCCTACGAAGGTGTCAACCGTGAATCCGTCGCCTGCCGCGAAGGAAGAGAAGTATGCATCCATCCCCACCTGCTGCACGTCACTTGTGCCATTCGAATCCTCAGAACCAATGGTGAACCAGCTGTCGTATTGCAGCGTTGGGAACGCAGCGAAGAAGGCTGGATTGATCGTTTGGGCCAAGTTGGCGCCAACGGCATCTTGGTAAAAGGAAGTGCTCACGCCCACCACCATTGGGGCATTCTCAAGGGCGTAGACCGCCACAAGCTCATCCGTAGGGTTGTCGAAAGAAGCGTATACGCGGTACGTTGTGCCTTGGGCTGTCTCTGCGACAGTTTCATATTCCATTCCCACCAAGTTGGCAAAGGCCAAGCTGGTGGCGAACAGCATCACAATTGAGGATAGAATGTGCTTCATAAGGGTGTAATTAAGCGATTGCCTCAAACCCTTTGTCGGGCCATAAAGGCGATTGAACGAGATAATTTGTCCCAAAATACATCAAACGACACAAACCGACGACTTGTCAAGCACAAATCTTCTCCACCGCCAATCACCTCAACCGCGGGTCAACCGCGGATCAACCCCACCAGCGATTGTGTGGAAGCGTCGTGCGTCACCTCGGAGGTCTTGCTCTCCAATTCTGGCAAAAGCGCATTGGCCAGTGCCTTGCCCAACTCCACCCCCCATTGGTCAAAACTGGCGATCCCCCAGATCACGCCCTGAATGAAAATCCTATGTTCATGGAGGGCGACCAACTGACCCAATGAAAAGGGAGACAACTCATCGAACAGGAAAAACGTCGAAGGCCGGTTCCCCGGGAAGTTTCGATGAGGCTCATCGTCTGCAGCGTCTTTGCCCATGAGCAAAGCCTCGGCCTGGGCCACGGCATTGGCCAAAAGCTTGTGATGCATTTGAACATGGCCGCTGGTTGGCTTTCGGAAGGCAATGAAGTCCACTGGGTGAATTTCTGTTCCTTGATGCAAGAGTTGAAAGAAGGCATGCTGGCTGTTGGTCCCAGGTTCGCCCCAAACGACCGCTCCGGTGTTCCACGACACAGGTTCACCTGTTCGACCCGCACTCTTTCCGTTGCTCTCCATGTCAGCTTGCTGAAGATAAGCGGGCAGCCTTCCGAGGTCTTCAGCGTATGGAATCACTGCATGGGAACGCATGCCCAAATGGTTTTGGTTCCAATGGCCCAACATGGCCAAAACAACTGGAAGGTTGTCCTCCAATTCGGCTGTCTGCACATGCTGGTCGACGTGTCGCGCCCCCTCCAAGAATGCCTCAAAATGCGTCCTCCCGACGGAGAGCGCAATGCACATTCCCACCGGCCCCCACATGGAATACCTGCCTCCCACCCAATTCTCAAAGCCAAACGTTCGATCCAGTGGCACCCCAAAAGCTTGCGTCGCGTCAAGGTTGGTGGACACCGCCACCAAATGTTGGTTCAGGTCCAAATTGGCCTTCCGCAACCACGACTTCGCAATCTCCGCGTTCGCCATGGTTTCTTGCGTGGTGAACGTCTTGCTGACCACAACCACCATGGTTTTGGCAGGATCAAGCTGTTCCAGCACAGATTCAATGTGCGCCCCGTCGACGTTGCTCACGAAATGGGCCTTGGGCCCAGATGCAAATCGGCGAAGGGCTTTGCAGGCCATCGCAGGCCCCAAGTCAGACCCTCCAATGCCAATGTTGATCACGTCGGTCACCGCGCCCTGGGCTTTTTTCTGATGCACCTCGTCGACAAAGTCGAGCAAACGACGACGGGTGGCAAGGACCTCGTCCATCACCCCTTTTCCATCCACTTGATAGCCATCCTCCAGCCTGCCCCGCAGTGCCATGTGCAACACCGCCCTTCCCTCCGTCTGGTTGATGGTTGCGCCGGAAAACTGATCCTCGATGGCTTGCTTCACCCCCGCTTCTTCCGCAAGAGAGATCAGTGCATCCAATGCCTCCTTGTCCCATCGCTGTTTGGACGTATCGAGGTGGAGCCCATCCAATTGCCATGACAGCTGGTCCACCCGAAGAGGATCCTGGGCCAGCGCCGACCTCACGTCCATCCCTGCCTTGGAAGCATGCAATTTCTCGAGTGCCCTCTCTGCCTCGGATGCATCCAACCGGAAAGAGCGCCAGTCCGTGGATGGGGTCATGACGTTTTGGCTTGCGCTCCTGTGGCATTCAGATCCCCAAAAGCCTTGGTCAAGCGGGCGACAAAAGCCTCTTCTCCCTTGCGCAACCAAACCCGGGGGTCGTAGTGCTTTTTGTTGGGTACATCCGCGCCATCGGGGTTCCCGATTTGGGCCCCGAGATAAGCTTTCTTCTCCTCCACGTAATTCCTCACGCCACTCAGGAAGGCCCACTGCATGTCCGTGTCGATGTTCATTTTGATGGTGCCATATCCAATGGCCTCTCGGATCTCCTCCACTGAAGATCCACTCCCTCCGTGGAAGACAAATTCCACCGGTTGAGGCTCCGTGCCAAAGACCTCTTCAATGTGCTTTTGGCAGTCGTCCAAAATGCTGGGCCTCAACTCTACATTCCCAGGCTTGTACACCCCATGCACATTGCCAAAGGCGGCCGCGATTGTGAAGTTTGGCGAGATGGCTGAAAGGATCTTGTACGCCTCTGCCACCTCCTCTGGCTGGGTGTACAAACGGCTGCTGTCAATGTCGGTGTTGTCCACGCCATCCTCCTCACCGCCCGTGACCCCCAACTCGATTTCAAGGTGCATGTCCATCGCGGACATGCGCTTGAGGTAGGCGGCGCATGTGTCAAGGTTTTCGGCAAGGCTTTCTTCGCTGAGGTCGATCATGTGTGAACTGAAAAGCGGCTTCCCTGTGACCTTGAAGTGGCGCTCGCCTGCATCCAGCAAGCCGTCCACCCAAGGCAAAAGTTTGCGGGCGCAATGGTCGGTGTGAAGAATGACGGAGACACCATAAGCTTCTGCCATGGTATGGACATGGTGTGCACCAGCGACAGCACCAAGAACTGCGGCCCCTTGGTGGTCCATTGACAAGGATTTCCCAGCATTGAACTTGGCCCCACCGTTGGAGAACTGGATGATGACTGGGGCGTTCACCGCCTTGGCCGTCTCAAGCACTGCATTGATGCTGTTGTTGCCAATGACGTTGACGGCGGGAAGGGCGTAGCGATGGGCCTTTGCATGGGCCCAAACGTCAGACACTTGGGTGCCAGTCAATACGCCTGAGGGAAATTTCGACATGATCATGGTGGTTTTGAAAGCGCAAAAATACCTTGCTGCACAACGCCATCCTAACTTCAACGTGAAGGCGCCACCAACCATTGGGCACCTTGGTCCAACAATGCCACACTCTGCAATGCAATCTCTGCCTGTGGCGTCCCCGGATGCAAGGCCTCCGTTCGCAGGTAGGCGCGGCGGGCCAGGGATTTGTCTTTCAAGTGAACGTCGTAGACATAGGCCATCATCAAGGCACAGTCAGGCCTTTTGTCAAAGGCTGGGAATCCATCGTGGACATCTTGAAGCTGAAGGACAGCCAACTCGTACTTGCCCGCATGCACCAAAAGATCAGCCCGTCGAAAAAGCGCCTCTGCCGCGAATGGGTCTTCAGGGAACAAACGGGCAAAATTACCATATTCCGTCAACAATTCTTGACGCACCGCCGGGTCTAGGACCATCCCTTCAAAAGCCCGACCCTCGAGATCATGGATGCGGTCGCGCAATCCTGGCCCTGCACATCCTGCACAAAGCAGGACAACCCAAACGGTGAAGCCCAACCCCAAAACGCGCATCAACGTCTCCGAGATTTGGGGAATTTCATCTTGTAATCCACGGAAACCTTCCCCAACCCAATGTCCCTCAATTTGCCGTGCAAAAGCATCCGTTTGGTGGCAGGAACGTGGTCGGGGATCATCTTTCCATCAAGATGGTCATTCTCGTGCTGCACGATCCGTGCTGCAAGGCCCTCAAGATGCTCTTCCACCAAGTTCCATTCCGCATCGTAGTATTCAACCCCGATGCGTACGGGGCGTACTACTGGCTCCCTCACTCCTGGAATGGACAAGCAGCCCTCTTCCATGCTGTCAACTTCTTCAGACAAATCGAACAAGACCGGGTTAATCATGACGCGTTTGAATCCAACACAGCCTGGGTCCCCATTTTCACCCTCCCCAAATGGAGAGCCATCGGCTACAAACAACCGCAAAGACAATCCGATTTGGGGTGCTGCCAAGCCGACGCCATCTGCCTCGTACATCGTCTCCCACATGTCCTCCAACAAGCCGGAAAGATCAGGATGGCCTTCAGCCACTTCGTCGGCATCCTTCTTGAGAACAGGGTCGCCGTAAGCCACTATGGGTCGAATCATGCGACAAAGATACAAGTCCACCCTATCACAGGCGATCACCTGTGTACCTTTGTCCCATGTCGCAATTGCACACCATCCCAGAGGCCATCGAAGCCATCCAACGCGGTGAAATCATCATCGTTGTGGACGACGAGGATCGAGAAAACGAAGGGGATTTCCTCATCGCCGCGAGACATGCTTCGCCCGAAGTCGTCAACTTCATGGCCACGCATGGTCGCGGACTCATTTGTGCCCCCATGCTCGAGTCGCGATGCGACGAGCTCGGTCTTGACCTGATGGTCCAATCCAACAACGCCGCCTTTGAAACGCCATTCACCATTTCGGTGGATTTGATGGGGCATGGATGCACCACTGGGATTTCCGCCAGCGACCGTTCCAAAACCATCCAAGCATTGATTGACCCTGCCACCCCTCCAGATGCCTTGGGCAAACCAGGTCACATCTTCCCGCTTCGCGCCAAGCCCGGGGGTGTGCTGCGCCGCCCCGGCCACACGGAGGCCGCAGTTGACTTTGCACGTCTGGCCGGTTTTGAACCTGCCGGTGTCATCGTCGAAATCATGAACGAAGACGGCAGCATGGCAAGGTTGCCTGAACTCGCGAAATTGGCGGAACAACACAACATGAAGCTGGTGTCCATCGCCGACCTCATCGAGCATCGTTTGGCCCATGAAAGCTTGATTGAACGTACAGCTGAAGTTTCTCTCAACACGTCCTTTGGACAATTCAAGGCCATCAGTTTTCGACAAACCACCAATGAAGTCGATCATTTGGCATTGGTGATGGGGGAATGGAATCCTGAGGATGCGGTCCCTGTGCGGGTCCATGCGTCCAGCATGGTGGGCGACATCTTCCAAATTCAAGATTTTGGGAAAGGGCCCCAATTGCATGCCGCTCTGCGGCACATCGAGAAAGAAGGCAAAGGGGTGATCGTCTACTTGAACAAGACGCGTCAAGGCGGTGGGCTTGCGGACGAACTGACGGCCTATGCCAACCTTGCAGCGGCAAGAATGGAAGGAGCCTTCCCCAAACTGGATTCCAAGGACAGGGGCATTGGCGCGCAAATATTGCGGAATCTCCAAGTGACGAACATGTCGTTGCTGTCCGACTCACACCATGCCAAAGGAGAGGTCGGTTACGGCCTTGTGATTCAAGAAGTCGTGGCCTTGACTTGAAGGGATTCGAACTTATGGGGCACAAAAAAAAAGGCTCGCAATTGCAAGCCTTTTTTGGATAAGAAGCGCGGCGTTTAGCCTTCTTTCTCTTCGCCTGTGGCCCCGTCTTTCTTGAATTTGGAGTACTTCTGGCGGAACTTGTCGATTCGACCTGCTGTGTCCACGAACTGCGCCTTTCCAGTGTAAAAGGGATGGCTCTTGTGACTGACTTCCACCTTGACCAAAGGATATTCGTTGCCGTCCTCCCATTGGATGGTTTCTGACGTCTCTGCAGCCGACTTGCTCAAAAATGCATACTCGTTGCTCATGTCTTTGAAAACAACAGCGCGGTAGTTGTCGGGATGGATTCCTTCTTTCATGGTCTATTCTTTTGGGAGCGCAAATGTACAAAAGAGTGTACAATTCACCTAACAACGCTTCAATAGGCGCAACAATTTGATGCCAATTGCAACAATGACAATAAAGCACAATTGACAATCAACGGTGAAAAAATGATTCAGCATTGTTGCTCAAAATTGACTTTTCATTGGTAATTTGGTAACGTTAAAGTGAGTTTGGCGCAAGCCAAGCATCAAGTGATAATTTGGTTAAGTTGATCCCGCTCCGAAACGTCGGAGCGGGATTTTTCTTTCACTTTTCCCCATTTCGTTGGGGAAAGACAACACGCTCCAGCACTCACAAGACACACAAGGCGTCGGACCTTTCAGACGTGATCACCCCCATCCTTCTCCCCTTTTTGGCCTTTCTGTTCGCAACCCTTGGGCAGCCTGCGCCTGTCGCTGAGTGGAGCGCAGAGCGCATTGACGATCGACACCAAATCCTTCAATTGGATCTGCTTGGTGTCGACAGAGTAGACTTGGGCAAACTGTCCATTTTTTCAAGTCATGCCAACACGCGGATTTCCCATTACGAAGGGTCTTCTGATTTTGACAAACATTGGAAAGAGAATGCCTCATGGCATTGGATGTGGTCTCGAAACCCACAAAACGTGTCCGTGCAATTTTTGGTGGAGTCGGTCGGATCTTCTTTTGGCAAAGACGAGTCCCTGACCATCACATGGGAACAAGTTCGCGGCGGCGAGCGTCATTCATGGACCTTGGGATCCCTGGCGCTGGATGCCCAAAATGACCCTCCAACGCACCAAACGCCTAAGGTCCAACGCCGGGCCTTGGAGTTGGCCCCATCTTCTGTCGTGGTTTCCCTCGACATCCAAGATGTTCCGCAAGGAGCTTTTGTCAAGTGGTCTGAATACATCCCCGAAGGATGCACCTGCGAAGTGCTCGAACACGATGGAAGCTCGCTTCGGCACACCAGCAACGCTCAAGTATTTCTTTGGTTTGAAGTCGCTGCCCAACGGACCCTCCAGCCCACATATCGGTTGACATGCATGAAAGGTATGGTTGCACGTGAATTGACGTTTGACGGGACTTTGGAATATGCATTTGGAACAGAAAGCAAAACGTCCCATATTGCACGTGTTGAATGGGGGCTCCCCGTGGAGGTCCCGAATGAAAGCATGGAACTGAATCAATCACCTGACCCCCAGTCAGTTGAAACCTCTATGGGTCGTGCCGTAGAGTCTACAACCGATGCAAAGAGTCGTCGAGATGTTCGTTACGCGGTCCAATTGTTGGCCAATCACCGTGACCTCAGCTCAGACGAACTCGCTGTCCATCTTGGTTCCAACATTTCCCACCACATCTTCCGACACGAAGGATGGCGCAAGTACGTGACCGATGAGGTCCATACGTACTCTGATGCCCAAACCCTTCGTTCTGAAATGTGGACCACCACTGCCGCAAAGGATGCCTTTGTCACAGCCTCGGTGGAAGGAGAGCGCATTTCTGTTCAGGAAGCTCTGCTGTTGTCGAACCAAATTTGGACTCCCTGACCATGTCACCACGCGCAACCGATTGGAATTCTGCCGTCCAGGGCTACAACGACTACTTGACGTTGGAACGTGGTTTGAGCAAGAATTCGGTCATGGCGTACATGAGAGACATTCGACAGTTTATGCAGTTTGCCCACGGTGAAGAAGGGGTCAAGGCACCAATGGACATTGAACTGCCTCACGTCGAGCGCTTTTTGGGACATCTCTACGACCGTGGTTTGGCCCGAAACAGTCAGGCCAGGATGTTGAGCGGTGTGCGCAGTTTCTGCAAATATCTCCGGATCGAGGGAATCATGGACTCCGACCCTATCCAATTGATTGAAGCACCGCGTCCTGAACGCCGGCTACCTGATGTCCTCTCCGTTGGAGAAATTGAAAGCATCATCGGTGCCGTGGACATGAGCCGAAGGGAAGGTGTGAGGAACAAGGCCATGCTCGAGGTGCTTTACAGCTGTGGCCTTAGGGTATCCGAGTTGATTGATCTTCAAATGTCCAAAGTGGATTTGATTGACGGCTTGGTCCGAGTCATTGGCAAAGGCAACAAAGAGCGTGTCGTTCCCATCGGACAGCAGGCATGTGATTCCATCGACGACTATCTAAGTCACTATCGATCCAACGTGATTCCATTGAAGGGGCACGAGGACACACTGTTTTTGGGCAGACAAGGGCGCAAAATGACAAGGCAGATGGCCTTCACCATGCTGAAGCGAAGTGTTGTGGCTGCAGGGATTCGCAAAAACGTGAGCCCACATACCTTCCGTCACAGCTTTGCGACCCACCTGATTGAATCAGGGGCCGATTTGAGGGCCGTACAAGAGATGCTTGGACATGCCCAAATCACGACGACTGAAATTTACACGCACCTCGATGGCCGCTTCCTGAAAAATCAGGTCAACCAGTACCATCCCCGGAGCGAAGAGGCTGAGAACAGCCTTGCCGACGCGAAGTCTGGCACAGAATCGTAACCTTTACAGGCGTTGCGAGGGCAAATGCCAATTGGCTGTGGCCTCTTCCAACATCCTTTGTGGTGAATCCAATGTTGGCATGGGTTGGCCCAAAAAGGCCAAGGTTTCTTGAATGACTCTCCCTGCCTCTGAAACGTTCACTGCGGGAGCCTTGGTTTGTTTGGACAGCTTTTGTCCTTCTGCATTTCGACGCACGGGGAGATGCACGTAACCCGGCGCAGGCACCTTCAGGGCTTCTTGGATCGCCAGATGTGCTGCTGTTGAAGCCATCAAATCCTGGCCACGAACCACATTGGTGATCCCCTGTGAAACATCATCTACGACGGAGGCCAAGTGATAAGCCCAATGCCCATCTGCGCGTTTCAACACCACATCGCCGACAGCAGAACGCGGGTGGCGTTGGGGGCCACATCCACCATCTTTCCAAGCCAGCTCTCCTTCTAGGGGCATCTTCAACCTCCAAGATCGGGCCTCCACACCGACGGGAAGCCCCTCACGACAAGTCCCTGGATACACCTCCAATCCACCCGAAACCGTCAAGTCTTTTCTCGTACAAATGCATCCAAACGCATCGTCGTTTTCCCGCAAAATGTCCAGTGCTGAGGCATAGGCATCATGTCGATCGCTTTGACGCATCACCTCCCCATCCCAATGAAGGCCCATGCCTTCCAATGTTCTGAGGATGTTGTCGGCAGCGCCAGGCACTTCGCGGGGAGGATCCAAATCCTCCATCCTCACCAACCACTTCCCTCCGCGGGAACGGGCTTCCAAGAAGCTTCCTATGGCCGCCACCATGGACCCCATGTGAAGGAGCCCCGTCGGAGAGGGGGCAAACCGCCCGACGTACGGACGGTCCGAGGTCATCCTCGCGTCAATTTCCTGTACTTAATCCTCTTGGGGCCCTCATCGCCCAAGCGCTTCTTCCGGTTCTCCTCGTATTCACTGTAGGTGCCTTCGAACCAATACGCCTGACTGTCGCCTTCAAAGGCCAGAATGTGGGTGCATATGCGGTCCAAGAAATAACGATCGTGGCTGATCACCACGGCACATCCGGCAAAGCCTTCCACTCCCTCTTCGAGGGCCCTCAGGGTATTCACATCAATGTCGTTGGTGGGCTCGTCCAAAAGAAGCACGTTGGCCTCGGTCTTCAATGTCATGGCAAGGTGCAAGCGGTTGCGCTCTCCCCCGGAGAGGATCCCACACTTCTTTTGCTGATCGGAACCGTTGAAATTGAACTTGCTGACATAGGCCCTGCTGTTGAAAAGCTGTCCCCCAATTTCGATTTGCTCGTTGCCGCCGGAGACCACCTCCCAAACGGTCTTGTTGGCGTCGATGTCTTGGTGACGCTGGTCCACGTAACCAATTTTGACAGAGTCGCCCATTTCAATCGTTCCGCCATCGGCAGACTCCTCCCCCATCATCATTCGAAAAAGCGTGGTCTTTCCCGCTCCGTTGGGGCCAATGATGCCCACAATCCCTGCAGGTGGCAATTGGAATGTCAACCCTTCCACAAGAAGTTTGTCGCCAAAGCCTTTGGTCAAACCCTTGGCCTCAATCACCTTGTTGCCCAATCGAGGGCCGTTGGGGATGGGGATGTTCAAACGGGCATCCTTCTCCTTGGTCCCTTCGGCCAACATGGTTTCATAGTTGTTGATCCGGGCTTTGTTTTTGGCCCGCCTCCCCTTGGGGCTTTGTCGGATCCAATCCAACTCTCTGTCCAATTCCTTGCGCCGCTTGCTCTCGTGCTTTTCCTCTTGGGCGAGACGTTTGCTTTTTTGCTCCAGCCATGAGGCGTAATTCCCCTCGTAGGGAATGCCCTCTCCACGGTCCAACTCCAAAATCCAACCTGCAACGTTGTCCAAGAAATAGCGGTCGTGCGTGACGCACAGCACCGTGCCCTTGTATTGCTCGAGATGTTGCTCCAACCAATCAATGGATTCTGCGTCGAGGTGGTTGGTCGGCTCATCAAGCAGAAGAACATCAGGCTGTTGCAAAAGCAACCTGCAAAGCGCCACACGACGACGCTCACCTCCACTCAACTCTGAAATGACTTGATCGTCAGGAGGACAACGCAACGCATCCATCGCAATGCTAAGCTTGGTGTCGAGTTCCCAGGCATCCAGCGCATCAATACGATCTTGCACAGCTGCCTGCCTGTCCATCAACTTCTGCATTTTTTCTGGATCATTGAGGATCTCTTCCTCCATGAATTTCATGTTGATCTCCTCGTATTCTTTGAGGACGTCGACAATTTCCTGCGTGCCCTCCTCAACGATCTCGCGTACGGTCTTGGTCTCGTCCAAATCTGGCTCTTGAGAAAGGTACCCCACGGAATATCCGTCGGACCACACCACCTCGCCCTGGTAAGCCTCATCGAGGCCGGCAATGATTTTCATCACAGTGGACTTTCCAGCGCCGTTGTTTCCAATGATGCCGATTTTGGCACCATAGAAAAACGACAAGTAAATGTCTTTGAGGATGTGCTTGCCGGTGGGGGTCGTTTTGTTGACCCGCACCATGCTGAAGATGACTTTCTTGTCGTCCGACATGGGGAATGGAGTTGCGGTGAAAAAATGAACCCCGAAGGGCAAGACAAAGTTAGGCCTTGGCCTCTCCTTG
>JBELJW010000181.1:0-3997 GCA_042089975.1 Flavobacteriales bacterium
TTTACGACCAAAGATTTTTGAATGGTTGGATCCATTTGTGGTAAGGACACTTGCCGCCGGAGGTCTCTTCAGGGTAAGCGTCTTGTGCAAGAAGTCGGTGCGTGTTTTTGCTCACAGAGCCAAAGGTTTGTCCATTCACTGAGATGGGCTCTTGGTAGAAGTAGTTGGTGTGTGTGATCACGGCATTCGCAAAATTGCGGTGGAATTGTGGCGTCAAGCTCCCAGACATGGGTGGTGTCAGCCAAGACCAATCCCCAGGCACCTCCCGGCCCTGCTTCGATTCTGCCTGGCACCATTGTTCAAATGCCCTGCCCAATTCATGGTGGTCCCCAATGGTGACCCCTGCGTGGTCGAAACTGGAGAGAAGGGCTTGGTTGAGCCGGACGAGCGCTTCATCTTTCCAAAGCGTTCGTGTGCCAGAGGTGTCGATGTGACATGCCTTCGCCCACCGATCGAGCGCATTGTAGCGATCAGGGTCGGTGAGGTTCCTCGCTGCGATTTCCGTGCCCAAGTAGTGTCCATTGAAAGGGGCGAGGGGATAGACGATTCCGCCAATTTTCAAGGCCATGTCGGTCAGGATCGGGACGGCATACCATCTCAAGTCCAAGGCGATGGTGTCGGGAAAGTCAGGATGAACGATGGGGATTTCGTGTGGTGAAGTGTCCTCATTGGCAAAAGGGTCAAAGGGAGCTTGTGGCACGTCCCGGTCCACCATCACCCAAGGGAGTGGGGTCCATGGACCTCGGTCGCCTTGCCAGCCCTGTTGCATGCAGTAAGATGTGAATGCCACACTGTCGGGGTCGCCCAAGGCTGGACCGTCTTTTTGTTCATAGCCTGCATACCGGACCAGCTGGTGGTTGAGCATACGCCAGCGGTCGGGCTGTCCCAGAATCCGAGGTGGAAAAACGGTGATGACATTTTGGATGTTGCCCCCATTGAAAGCGTCCTTCAAATGGTTCTTCATGTGGCCCACCGCCTCTTCATGAGAGCTGCAATCACGGGCATCAACCACCTGAAGCGTGCGCCAAAAGTGCCGCCCTATGCATCTGTTGCTGTGTCGCCAAGCCAGCCTTGTTCCAAACCTCAACTCCTTGAAAGAGTGTGTATAGTGTCCTTTTGAGTCAATTTCAGATTCAATCTGCCTCCAGCGTTCAACGACATCGGGGATCCACTTGCTCGCGGCAGAGTCGGCGGCCATGTCGTCAAGGAAAGCCCTGGCTTCTCGTTTGAGCTGTTGCACCTCACTTTCCTTCTTCTCTCGAAGGGTGGAAGAGAGGTGGAAAGGGGAGCTCTTGCTGTCTGCGAGATTCATGAGCCGAAGTTACGGGACGGATTGGTCCAATGCCGACTCTTCACGACCTTTGACAGTTCATGGACGACTCTCAACCGCGCGGTATTCGGATCAACAAGTACCTCAGTGAGGTGGGCCACTGTTCACGTCGGGCCGCAGACAAGCTTCTCGAAGAAGGCCGCATCACCTTGAATGGGGCGGTGCCTGAATTGGGAACACGTGTGCAGCCGGGAGATGAGGTCGCTGTCGACGGTGAGGTGGTGGCTGGAAACGATCAAGAGCGCATCGTCATTGCCTACCACAAGCCTGTGGGCATCGTCTGCACAACCGACCAGCGCAGGGAAAAGGACAACATCATTGATGCCATCAATTTTCCAACACGCATTTATCCTGTAGGGCGCCTGGACAAGATGAGCGAGGGGTTGATTTTCCTGACCAACGACGGGGACATTGTCAATGACATTTTGCGGGCGCGGTATGGTCATGAAAAGGAGTACCACGTCACCGTCAACCAACCCATCACAGATGATTTCGTGGGGAATATGTCAGCTGGTGTCGCCATCTTGGACACCGTCACCTTGCCATGTGAAGTCGAGCAAACGGGAAGGCAATCCTTCAAGATTGTGCTCAAACAAGGATTGAACCGACAAATCCGCAGGATGTGTGAGGCGCTTGGGTACCGGGTGCGAAGGTTGAAACGTACCCGCATCATCCACGTGGAACTTGGGGACTTGCCAGTGGGCCAATACCGGTCCTTGGACGACCAGGAGTTGAACAGACTGAGGCGAAGCACCCAGGGAGCCAAAGAGGAATGACCCGCCCCCCTGGGATGTTCTTCACTCAGATTTGTCAGACATCAGCCTGTTGCACAAGAGTGCAACCACAAGGCCTATGCCGAGGCCCTTCAAAAGGTCGATGAAGACGATGGCCAAGATGGTAACGACAAAGGGGATGAAGTGCTTCGTGCCGCTCTCGTAGATGCGCTTGAAGGTGGCTGGTTTGGCCAACTTGTAGCCCACAACAAACAAAACTGCTGCCAAACTTCCCAATGGGATGTAGGTCAAGAGGGTGGGGGTCAGCAAGAAGAACACCATCAGCCATGCACCGTGAAGGATGGCGCTCATTTTGGTGGCATTGCCTGTTTGGATGTTGGCAGAAGAGCGCACAATCACTTGGGTGATGGGCAAACCGCCGATCAACCCACTGACAGTGTTGCCCACGCCTTGCGCAAGCAGCTCTCGGTTGGTGGGGGTGATGCGCTTCTCGGGATCCAATTTGTCGGTGGCTTCCACACACAAAAGGGTCTCGAGGCTCGCCACCACTGCGATGGTTGCCCCCAAAATCCAAATTGTGCCGTTGCCGATCGCCGAAAAATCGGGGAAGGTTAGCAGGGAGCCCCAAGTGCTGGGGTCAATGCCATTTGACGCATGACCTGTGGGCACATCGACCAGTTGTTTGGCCGTGAGAGCTGCCTTTCCGCCAAGGGTCAGGAGATGAACCAACACACCCGCCAGCACAGCGATGAGGGATCCTGACAGCACCTTGGTGAACGCCTGGGCCTTCATGAATTTTGTTTCCCACAGGATGAGAATGCCGAGACATACAGCTGTGACGGTGATGGCCGTGGGTGCTGCGTAAGCCATGTTGTCTCCGAGCAAGAGCAAGACATCAAACACCTTGTCTGCCTTGGTCGTGCCTTCAGCTCCAGCGTAGCCAAGGCCATGAGGGATTTGCTTGATGAAGATGATGATGCCAATGGCCGCGAGCATGCCTTGGATGACACTGCCCGGAAAGTACTTGCCGACCACTCCGGCTCGGGCGATGCCCAACACCAGTTGGGCCAAACCGCCGATGACGATGGCGAGGAGAAAGGCTTCAAAACCGACCTCTTGGATGCCGTCGTAGACAATCACGGCAAGTCCTGCCGCTGGGCCAGACACCCCGACATGGCTGCCTGAGATGGGGGCGACAAGGATGCCTCCTATGATGCCGGCAATCACGCCGGCGATGGGCGCTGCTCCCGAGGCCAAGGCGATGCCAAGGCAGAGGGGGAGTGCAACGAGAAAAACAACAATGGAAGAGGGCAAGTCGCGCCCTAGATGCTTGAACATGGAAATGAATTTCGTGGGACAACAACAAAAGACAAGTGCGCGCTGAGGAGCGCATTGCGGGAATGCTCCCGCGTCATTCGTCAACTGTGCTGTTCGGGGGGATCAAGCAGGGCGCCGTCGACCAATCGGTTCAATGCACCTTCTTCTTGTCTTTGCCAAGCAAAGGCTGGAACATGGACCCCAATGCCCAGCGGCAAGTCTTCGAGCATGGATTCATCCCATTCCAATTGCCACTCTTCACCCTCTGTTTCTTGCTCATTGGACTCCATTTCTGCCTTCCACTCCAGATTTTCCAGGGAGCAGGGTGAAGCAGGGGCAATCAGCAAGATCACCCAAAGGGTCAAAAACAAGAAGGCTGCGAGCCGCGGCATGTCGTGGAAGTTACGCGGATTGGCCTGTGAAAGAGACCTTGCCAGTGGAGACGTTGTACACACCTCCTGCGAGGATGATCTCCCCCTTGGCTTCCATCTCTGCCAGGATGCTGCTTTGGGCACGTACCTCATCGCACATCTGGACGACGTTTTGGGCCACGCAGGCGTTCAAAACTTCTTGGGTACCGTCTTCTCCGTGTTGCGCCTTCGTTTTGTCTACAGCC
>JBELJW010000182.1:0-3993 GCA_042089975.1 Flavobacteriales bacterium
CCAACTCAGCTTTCGCCGCCAACAAGCGCCCTCGCTCGTGGGACAATTCACTCTCCAACGAAGCAATTTGGTCTTCGATGCCCACCAACGCTTCCGACACGCCGCCTTGGGTCACAATGCCAAGTGGATTGGTCGGCGTGATGAGGTTGTAATTGGCCAGACCAAATTCTCCATCCGCTCCGGCGTAACGCGCCGTCCAATCAAATTGCTTGGAGTAGAGCTCCACGCGGAGAGAATCCTCTGATGCCTCGCCAGTCATTTCGTTCCACGTCCGCAAACCGAAAATGATGATGACCGCCAAGACGATGGAAGGGATCACTGTCCAAATCAACTCGAGGCGGTTGTCATGGGCGAAGAAGGTCGCCTTGCGGTCCTTGCTGTACTTGTACTTGTTGGCAAACGCAAAAAGTGCCGTGTTCACCAAAAAGAAAACCGCAATGATGATGTACATGTTGAAGTTCATCAACGTGTCGTAGGACTCACCATGCGCGGAGGCTGCAGGTGGGTTGTAGTCGCCGTAACGGATCAACAACCAAATGAAGCCGCCGTAGAAAGCAGCCATGAAGGCAATGAACAATCCTCCGTTGAGGCGGGAATCAGCCTCGCTGATGTCCTCCTCTTTCTTGTTCCGGATCAAAGACGTCAACTGGCCAACTTTGGCCAACTGGGCCAGCGCAATGACACCAGCAATGACGACGAGAAGCGTGATGAGTTTCATGTGGATGGTCTATTGTCTAAATCAGTAATGGAGTTCCATGCTCTCCTGAAGCATGGGATGGTTCTTGCTGATGAGCGGTGCCTTTGCCAAGGTGGCAAACGTCCGGTTCATGAAGAGCCCCAGGAAGCCCAGGAACATTCCAACCTCAAAGAAACCAAATTGATTATGGTCAAACATTGTTCCGGGAACAATCAGCAAGTACACGTCCACAAAGTGGGCGATGAAGATGAGGATGGCCACGGGAATGACAAAGCGCGGATTGCGTTTGGCATCACGGGAAAGCAACACATAGAAAGGCACGGCAAAATTCACAAAGAACATGGCCAAGAAGGGCACCTTGTAATCCCCGAGTACACGGCTCATGTAATACGTGACTTCCTCTGGGATGTTGGAGTACCAAATCAGGAGGAATTGACTCAACCAGAGGTAGCTCCACAACATGGAAATGGCAAACATCCACTTGCCCAAATCGTGCATGTGGCTCTCATTGACCTCTTTGAAGTAGCCTTGGTTGCGCAACCACAGCATGCTCACATTGGTGAAAATCATGAAGCTCACCCACATGCCGCTGAAGACATACCAGCCAAACAGTGTGCTGAACCAGTGGGTGTCAATGGACATGATCCAATCCCATGAAAGCGTCGACGAGAAGACGGCAAACACCACCAAGAACACAGCCCCCCTTTTGTATTGCTTGTAGTGCAAGTCCAAGCTGGGGGCCTCGTCTTCGAGCAACGACCACTTTCTGAACATGCGCGCGAACAACAAGAACGTCGCGATGTAGACCAGCGTGCGAATCCAAAAGAATGCGTCCGAGAAATAGGCCTTCTTGCCTGCGATGACGTGGTCAAAGTTGGGGTTGAGCACAGCGCCTTCCTCCATCTCGTCGACGTAATGCACGTGGTCCCCGTGTTCCACCATGTATTCGTGGTAGAGGGTGTGGTCCATCCAGTGGTAGAGGTGATGGGCATGAAATTTTCCTGCCAGCAACACCACCACAATCACAGCTGCACCCCAAGGCAAAAAGCCCCACAAGGCCTCAAACCATCGTTTCAATACGGCTGACCATCCACTCTCTGTGGCGTATTGAAGGGCATAAAAGAAAAGCGCGGCCAAGGCCATGCTGAAGTAAAAGAACCCGTTGATGAGCAAGTTGGCCCACCACCGGTTGTGGTGGTCACTGGTGTCGGTGAGAAATCCACCTACGAGCGCGACGACACCCACAGCCATCAAGACCTGTGTCACGAGCTTGAGCCGTCCTTCAAATTTGAATTCCATGATCAGTTGTTCATTGCCATGGCGCCATCTGCCGCCGGTTCAACCACGTTGCCTGATTCGTCAAACTCAGGCATTTCACCGCCTTGTTGCAAGACCTTGATGTACTCAATGACCAGCCACCTGTCCTTTTGGGAGAGCTGAGAGGCATGCGAGCCCATCAATCCCTTTCCATAGGTCAACGTGTGGTACATCTTGCCCATGGGCAAGTCCTTGAGTTTGTCCGAATAAGAGGGGATGCCTGCGATGTGGCCATTGCGGGACAATGCCCCGTCGCCCTTCCCTTCTTCTCCGTGACACTGGGTGCACATCTGCACGTAAATCTCCATGCCTGCCTCAATGTGTGCCTTGGTGGTGCTGAGTGGGCTTGCAAGCTCCATTCCAGCGGCTTCGTATCCTTCAGGTGTGTTGGGGTAGGCGTATGGAAGGCCAAACGCTTTGTTCGCCCCAACAAAAGGAATGGTGCCTGCAACAGGCTTCCGCGCACTCTGCGTGTTGCGCTGGCCCACGGCGACCTCCTCTGTGACATAGTAGGGGTCCATGCCGTAGTCCACATAGGCCTCTACGGCAGGAGAGCGGTACATGTCGGGCATGTACTCGAGTCCCGGACTGTTTTCGTCCGTGACACACCCGGACATTGCCACCACAAAGGCAGCAATCGGGACGATGGGGTTCCAGCGCTTTGACATGGCTTAGGCGTCTTTGATGCTGAGTTCAATCATGTCCGTTCCCCGTATGGCAGATTCCAATTCATCGGATGACATGCTGTTGTTGTCGGTGGTGATCTCCATGACGAACTTGTCGTCTGTGGTGCGCGGGTCGGGGTTGGTTGCAGGCATTCCCGGCAGCGTCCCATTCCTCAACAAGTAGGTGATGGCCATCCCGTGCGCCCCGCACAACACGGAGAATTCAAAGGTGACAGGAATGAACGCCATGACATTCTCAATCAAGGAAAAACTGGGCTTTCCTCCAATGTTCATGGGCCAGTCCGAGATCATGAAATACCACATGCCCAGGAGCGCCAGGGAGGTGCCTGTCATCGCGAACATGAAAGAACATATGGCCAAACGCGTGCGCTTGATGCCAATGACGGGATCGATGCCGTGCACGGGGAAAGGAGAGAACACATCCTTCACGCGCACACCCTGACCCACGAGGTCTTTGGCGGCCGTCATCAAAACGGCATCGTCGTCATACATGACGTGGAAAATCTTGCTCATTTTGCTTGCTCGTTTTTGTACGACTCTCCGCTGGACTTGAGGATGGTCTTCAGTTCGTTCAAGGCCAGCACCGGGAAGAACCTTGCAAAACCAAGAAACAGTGTCAAGAAGATCCCAATGGTGCCAATGAAAATGCCAATGTCAATCGACGTCGCATGGAATTCGCCCCAGCTAGAGGGCAAATAGTCCCTGTGAAGCGAGGTAACGATGATGACGTACCGCTCGAACCACATGCCGATGTTCACCACGATGCTCAAGACAAAAGTGGCCACAAGGCTTCGCCGGATTTTCTTGAACCAATACAATTGTGGACTGATCACATTGCAAGACATCATGATCCAGTAGGCCCAGCTGTATGGGCCACTGGCACGGTTGATGAAGGCATAGCTCTCATACTCCACCCCGCTGTACCATGAAATGAAGAGCTCGGTGAGGTAAGCCACACCAACAATGGAACCCGTCACAATGATCACAATGTTCATGTACTCCACGTGCTTGACATGGATGTAATTCTCCAGCTTCATGCCCTTCCGCATGATCAGCAGGAGCGTTTGCACCATGGCAAATCCTGAGAACACCGCCCCCGAGACGAAGTAAGGTGGGAAAATCGTCGTGTGCCATCCAGGGATGACCGATGTGGCGAAGTCCATCGAGACGATGGAGTGCACTGAGAACACCAAAGGTGTCGCAATGCCCGCCAAAACCAAACTCACCTCTTCAAAACGGGTCCAGTGCTTCGCGCGTCCGGACCAACCAAAACTGAGGAAGCTGTACACCTTC
>JBELJW010000183.1:0-3964 GCA_042089975.1 Flavobacteriales bacterium
CCCGCTGTGGTGGCGTTGTTTGCAGCGACCCTGTTCATGGGGGCCCAGATTCCGCATCTGAAAATGCAGTACAAATACGGTGGTCTCCTTCCTCAGGACGATCCATCGGAGGTCGCACATGCGCGGTTTTTGGACTCCTTTGGGGCGGAGGGCAACGTGCTGTTGGTGGGTATAGAAGACCCACGCATACGCACAGGAGAGGGGTTGCAAGCTTGGCATGATCTGGCAGAAAGCATCCGAGCCCTTCGGGTGACAGTCGATGGTGCCCCCACCGTGATCATCGACTCTGTGTTTGCGTTAAGCAATGCATTTGAGGTGGTGAAACACCCCACGCTGAAGCAATTTTTGTTGTCGCCCGTGGCCCCAGATGTGGTGGACCCACCCGTTGGGGCCCTTCCATTGACAGATGCGCGGGCGGACAGCATCGTGAACAAAGTGCGCACCCTGCCCTTCTACGATGGGCTGCTGTACAATCCCGACAACGACGCCACATTGATGATGGTGGTGTTCAACCACGACATGCTCAATTCGGCCCAAAGGGGGACGATTGTCGAAGATATTGTGGAGGTGACCGATGCTTGGTCCGAGTCCCATGGCATCGTCACCCATTTGAGTGGGCTGCCCTACATCCGAATTTCCATCACCAACAAAGTCAAAGGCGAAATTGGCTATTTCATTGCTGCGGCCCTTTTGGTCACGGCGATTCTGTTGCTCTTGTTTTTCAGAAACTTGGCCGTGGTGGGCGTGTGCCTCACGGTGGTGGCAGTGGGGGTGACTTGGGCCCTGGGGTCCATCGCTTTGTTCGACTTCAAAGTCAGCCTCCTCATGTCGTTGATTCCTCCCTTGAGCATTGTCATTGGGGTGCCCAACTGCATTTATTTGGTCAACAAATACCAGGCAGAGTACAAGCGCCACGGCAACAAAATGATGGCGCTTCAGCGCATGGTCACCAAAGTGGGGAACGCGACCCTTCTGACCAATGCCACCACGGCCTTTGGATTCGCGACGTTCATTTTCACGCACAGCCCGGTGCTCATCGAATTTGGTGTGGTCGCTGCCATCAACATCATGGTGGCGTTTGGCATCAGCATCATTTTGATCCCAGCCCTCTTCACTTGGTTGCCTGCGCCCACGGAACGCCATTTGACGCACTTGGACCGAATGTGGGTGGAGAGGGTGGTGGGCACCTTTGTGCAAACCGTTCAGTCTGGGAGAAGCAGGGTGTACTTGTTGGCCCTTGTGGTGGTGGCCTTGAGCAGTTGGGGGATGACCAGGATGCAGACCACCGGCAACATCGTGGACGACTTGCCAGAGGAGGACCGGGTGCTGACCGACTTGACTTGGTTGGAGGATCGGTTCCGAGGGGTGATGCCCTTCGAGGTGCTGATCGATGCGGGCAAACCTGGACAGATCTTGAATGCGTCCAACCTTCGAAGGATCGAGAGGTTTCAAAACTTGCTCCAATCGTACCCTGAGTTTTCGCGGAGTTTGAGTGCGGTGGATGCGGTGAAGTTTGGGGTGCAAGCATTCTACGGGGGTGACCCAGAGCGTTACAGGCTGCCGTCCCGCCAAGAGCGATCTTTCATGGCGCCTTATTTCCGCGGCAGCGAGTCGGCCGCGGCGGACATTGACGATGCCAATGCAGTGACCTCCAATTTTGTGGATTCGTCCCGAACGGTGACGCGGATCTCCGCCAACATGGCCGACGTGGGGACGTTGGAAATGGAAACGTTGATGTCGGAATTGCAGCCAAGGATGGACAGCATTTTCCCCCCAGATCGGTTCGACATGACCATCACCGGAACGAGCATCGTCTTCTTGAAAGGCACGAACTATTTGGTGAAGAATTTGGCGATCTCCATGACCCTAGCCATCTTGGTGATTGCCTTGGTCATGGCCCTCCTGTTCAAGAGCGCGCGCATGGTGGGCATCGCCCTTGTGCCCAACTTGCTGCCTCTTCTTTTCACCGCCGGGGTGATGGGTTGGACAGGCATCCCCATCAAACCCTCGACGATTTTGGTGTTTTCTGTGGCCTTTGGCATTTCTGTGGACGACACCATTCATTTCCTGGCCAAATACCGTCAGGAATTGCAAGCGAATGGCTGGAACATTCGACAAGCTGTGCTGGCCGCCGTCCGGGAAACCGGGGTCAGCATGATGTACACTTCAATTGTGCTGTTCTTCGGCTTCTTGATGTTCGCCATGAGCGAATTTGATGGCACGCGTTCCTTGGGAATTTTGGTGTCTGTCACCCTGCTGGTCGCCATGTTCACGAACTTGATGTTGCTGCCCTCCTTGCTGATGAGCTTTGCCCAGTTTGTCACCACCAAAACCTTCAGTGAGCCGTTCATCGATTTGTTGGACGAAGAGGACGATTTGGCGGTGGAGGCTTTGCAAGTCCAAAAGGGGCTGAGCCCGGGCAAGGGAGAAGAAAAGCATGCCGATTTGCGGGGTCGTTCCTGACCAAAATGGGGCACGTATCTTGGCCCCATGAAAGGAATTGTTCTTGCCGGAGGAAGCGGCACACGTCTTTGGCCATTGACCAAAGCGGTCAGCAAGCAATTGATGCCTGTGTACGACAAGCCGATGATCTACCATCCGCTGTCCACCCTGATGATTGCGGGGATTCGCGAAATCCTCATCATCACTACCCCGGAGGACAGTGCATCGTTCCAGCGTCTTTTGGGCGATGGGAGCGCGTTGGGGTGTTCGTTTTCCTACAAGGTCCAGGAAGTGCCCAACGGACTGGCACAGGCCTTTGTGATTGGCAAGGAGTTCATTGGGCAGGACAAGGTGGCCTTGGTGCTTGGCGACAACATCTTTTACGGCAGAAGCTTTGGACGAACCCTTCGCGCCCATACCGATCCAGATGGGGCCATTGTGTTTGCCTACTACGTCAGCGATCCTGAACGCTACGGGGTGGTGGACTTCGATGCGGACGGCAAGGTCCAAAGCTTGGAGGAAAAGCCGGACCACCCCAAGTCCAATTACGCTGTGCCAGGGCTTTACTTCTATGACAACGACGTGGTGGGCATCGCCGAGGGCCTCGCGCCCAGTGCGCGCGGGGAGTATGAAATCACGGATGTCAACAAGGCCTACTTTGATGCAGGGAAGCTGCAGGTGGGTGTTCTCGATCGGGGGATGGCCTGGTTGGACACAGGCACGCACGCCTCACTGATGCAGGCCTCCCAATTCGTGCAAGTCATCGAGGACCGTCAAGGGTTGAAAATTGGTTGTTTGGAGGAAATTGCCTGGCGCATGGGGTTCATTGACGACGAGGCCCTGGAAGCGTTGGCCCAGCCATTGCTCAAAAGTGGGTATGGGGCCTATTTGTTGGAGCAACTGAAGCGCGGCCGTTGAGGCTTTTTGTCCTGACCATCGAACCATTTCCATTTGCATCCTATTCTCTCTAGCATGAGCACCTCTTCCCGCGAATCGCAATGGCGTGAGGCCTTGCAAGAACGCCTGACCGCATTCCTTGGCCACCATCCCACGGGCACTGCAGACGGCCTCTATGACCCCATCCATTACTTGGTGTCCCTTGGGGGCAAACGCATTCGTCCTGTGCTCGCCTTGGCCGCTTGTGAAGCTGAAGGCGGACGGATGGAAGAGGCCATGCCAGCCGCCATGGCCATCGAGCTTTTTCACAACTTCACCTTGATGCACGACGACATCATGGACGAGGCGCCGTTGCGGCGTGGCCGGCCTACCGTGCACAAGAGGTGGTCGGAGAATGCGGCAATCCTCTCGGGCGACGCCATGTACACGCTGGCGTTGACGGCCCTGGAGACTGTTCCGTCGCATGCCCTTCCCGCTGCATTGTCGATGTTCAATGCCACGGCACGGGAAGTCTGTGAGGGCCAACAAAGTGACATGGCCTTTGAGACCCGTGATGCTGTAGCAGTACCGGAGTACATGGAGATGATCCGCTTGAAAACGTCCGTCCTCTTGGCGGCTTCCGCCG
>JBELJW010000184.1:0-3962 GCA_042089975.1 Flavobacteriales bacterium
TCTTCCGATCTACTTCCTCGCACCAAGGCATCCACTGACGTCCCAAAGAAGGAGGCCATGTCGATCAACACGGACAGTTTGGGCTCCGATCGTCCTTCTTCGTACGCACCAAGGGTGGGACGTGTAAGACCCAAGCGGTCGGCCAAGGCCTGCTGGGTCCAGCCTTTTTCCTTTCGATGGGCCTTCAAGTTTTCTGGCAATTTGCTCTGCATTCGCCGAAGATATGAGCAATGCTCGTAAAATGAGCCAAGGGCGCGTTGGACGAAGAAAACCATCGTCTCGTCGAATCATATAAAATTTATATCGTATATTTATGTTCGATAACAACGATTTGACGAATATGATGCGCTGCAAACTCCTTCTTCTTGGCTTGATGCTCACCTCGTGGGCACACGGCCAACATTTCTGCGGACCCGCGGTCTTGCAAGCCATGCAACAGGCCCATCAACACGATGCATCTTGCTTGACAGCGTTGTGTCCGGGCCTCCAAGGGTCTGGCGTCAGCCTCCATTCTCACGTAGCCGCGCCGCCATGGTATGTGGAGGGGCCAGGGGCCAGGAGCGCCATCATCCAAGTGCAGTTTGATGCCGAGTTTCCATCAGATGCCAAGCCGGCGATCGAGCGCGCTGTGGACATTTGGGCACAATCCATTGAATCTGTGGTCCCCATTCAAATCGAGGCCATATGGGATTCACTCCCCCCCAACGTTTTGGCACAATCCGCACCTTATGAAGTCCTGAACAATTTCTCAGGCGCGACCGTCGAAGACCGCCAATACGCGGTGGCCTTGGCCAATCAACTTGCCGGAGAAGATCTCAACCCCGCGGCCCCAGACATGGTGGTCAAGTTTGGCAAAGATGTCAACTGGTACCAAGGGATTGACGGCGAAACCCCAGATGATTTGTACGACCTCGTGACGGTTGCCTTGCACGAGATGGGACATGGCTTGGGGTACATCGGAAGCGCCAACCACAATGGCAACTCCGGTTTTTTGGGGTTCGAAGGGGTGGCATTCATTTATGATGAATTCGTTGAAGAATCGGATCAAAACGCCATCCTCGAATACATCAGTGGCACCGTTCCTTTGGGCGAGGCCTTGGAGAGCGACGACTTGTTTTGGAGCGGCAGCAATGGACTGGCCGCAAACAATTCCGGGCGTCCAAGGCTTTATGCCCCAACGAATTGGTCGGCAGGAGCGAGCTTCTCACATTTGAGAGAATCCTCTTTTCCTTCGGGAAGCGAGAATGCCCTGATGACGCCCTTTCTCAACCTGTCCGAGGCCATTCACACCCCAGGAGCAGTGTCCTTGGGCATGATGCAGGACATGGGATGGAACTTGCCCCCTTTGTTGTGCGACATTTCCAATGTCTCCCTCCTGGCGCAAACGGCATGCAATCCTGCGAACAGCACTTACACACAGCAAGTTCTCATCTCCTACGAAAATGCGCCAGAAGAAGGTGTTCTTGTGGTGAACGGAGTGGAATTTCCAATCATTTCAAGCCCTCAGGCGGTGTCGCTGTCTGGACTTGATTCCGATGGAATGGATGTGGACGTGACCGCCTATTTCTCAGAAAATCCAGACTGCTCATGGTCCGCTCCTGCGCTTTTCACCGCACCCGAACCGTGCTGCACAAGGCTACGTTTGGACGAGGTGAACCCGCAATCCAAGACCCTTGTCGTGCGGAATGTGTCCGATTGTTCAGGCAGTTTGGTTGGGCAAACCATCAAGTCCGGCACCGCACAAGTGGCATTGAGTGATCTGGCTGAGCCATCCGCAACGATCGCGCCTGGAGGCACATTGACCCTGGTGTGGCCCAATTGGCCCGACAATGCCGAAGGAGGCGACTTGACCTTGTACGATGAATTGGGGCCTTTTGACGATTACGTGCAGTGGCGGACCGCTGGCAATTCCGGACAGTTCTTGGCAAGCATCTATGGCCTTTGGGAAAATGGTACGTTTGTCGATGGACTGCCCCCTTACACCTATGAAGGAGATGTCGAAGCTGATCCAGCGGAACAAGGTGCGGAATTCTGGGGCTCAGTGCCTTTCCCTTGCGCCATCTTGGACATGGCCGTTGGAGCAACCTCGGCCTGCAGTCCGCTTGGCAACGTCTTCACCCAAGAACTCGAATTTGCTTTCCAAAGTCCACCTTTGGCCGGCGATGTGATCCTCGTGGCCGACTCCATGTTGGCATTCAGCGGGGAGAATCCTTGGAATGTGGTGCTCACACTTCCCGCCTCAGGAGAGGCTTTGGACATCACAGCCACCGTCATGGGGGATCCCCTCTGCTCGGCCACTTTTGTGGGAGAGGTTTTGTCGCCCGAAAGTTGTGGCTGCCCCACCGACCTCAATGGTGGAGGGTTTGTGGATGTCAGCGATTTGCTGATGTTCTTGACCGACTACGGTTGCTTGTCGGGTTGCACAGCGGACTTCAACGGCGACGGCATCGTCAATGTGTCTGACTTGCTGGTGTTCTTGACGACGTACGGCGCGACTTGCGAGTGATCTGACCCCCTTGTTGCGAGGTGTTGAACCAAAAAAGAATCTTTTTTTGCTCGTTTCTTTGGTTTTGCTCATTATTTTAGCAGGCCGCTTGGGCCCGCTTCATGGATTCTTCTGCAACACCTTTTTCCACCTCCCCTGACGTTCCCGACACCACAGGGCGCGATTCGCGGTCCATTCTCCACATGGACTTGGACACCTTCTTTGTGTCGGTCGAAAGGCGCATGGACACACGCCTAGAGGGCCGCCCCATCCTCATTGGAGGGACAGGCGACCGCGGGGTGGTGGCTTCGTGCAGCTACGAAGCGCGAAGTTTTGGGGTGCATTCTGGCATGGCGATGAAAATGGCCCGACGCATGTGCCCAGAGGCCATTGTGATTCGTGGGAATTCCGCAGCCTACTCCAAGCAGTCCGAATTGGTCACCTCCATTGTTCGAGAGGCCGTTCCTGTGTGTGAAAAAAGCTCCATCGACGAGTTCTATGCCGACCTCACAGGCATGGACCGATTCTTTGGGTGCTGGCAATTTTCAAGGGAGCTACGGGAACGTGTCATCCGGGAAACGGGACTGCCCATCTCTCTGGGTTTGAGCACGAGCAAGACCGTGGCCAAAGTGGCAACAGGAGAAGCCAAACCCAACAATGCGCGGAACGTCAGCCGCGGCACAGAACGTCATTTCTTGGGGCCGCTCTCTGTCCGAAAAATCCCCATGGTCGGCGCAGAGACCTACCGCACGCTGCGCAACCTTGGAATCTCCACCATCCAAACCCTACAAAACATGCCGGTCGAGTTGATCGAGCAAGTGCTTGGAAAGCAAGGACGCGCGATTTGGCGAAAAGCGCAAGGGCTTGACGATGCTCCTGTGGTGGCCTACAACGAGCGGAAGTCCATCTCCACGGAGCGCACGTTTGCGAAGGACACCACCGATGGAGAAAAGCTTCACGCCATCATGCTGGCCATGGTCGAGAATTTGGCCTTTCAATTGAGGAGAGGAGACAAGCTTTCCGCATGCATCACCGTCAAGGTGCGCTACGCCGATTTCTCCACCAAGAGCATGCAACGCCGCATCCCCTACACGGCGGCCGACCACCAACTCGTTCCAGTGGCGAAAGACCTGCTGGACCAACTGATTCAAAAGCGCGTGCGGATTCGGTTGATTGGGGTTCGGTACAGCCACCTCGTGGGAGGTGGGTGCCAAATCAACCTGTTCGACGACACCGAAGAGCGCGTGAAGCTTTACCAAGCCATGGACCGGATCCGTCTGCAGTACGGGGACCGAAGTGTGGTGAGGGCGGCCGGACTGGAAGCCCGAACCATTGGTCGTTCCAACCCCTTCAACGGAGGGCCTCCTCCCCTCCTTGCCCACCGGCACCAATGACCTGTTTCCCCAACCCACCCTCCCACTCATCCTTCAATCCCCCTCCCATGTGCGGCCGATACGTCACCGTCTCCTCCATCCAA
>JBELJW010000185.1:0-3947 GCA_042089975.1 Flavobacteriales bacterium
GCGAACGTGCATTGACAAGTGGCATCCACAAAATCGCGGCTTCCACTTCGGGGATGTCGATGAATTTGGCGCCATGACCAATCGATCCCATCATCCATCAGGGTGGACCAGAGAAAAGTGGAATGTCAAAAAGCGCCTGGACAAGAACAGGGCCCTCTTGAAAGCTTGGCGTTGTTCGTCTTCTTCGCTCCCACGTGAACCAAAGGTGTGCGAAGGAGGGGCCACTTGGCTCGCCCAGCGTGGATATGACTTTGCCTACCACACCCATGTGGAGCCCCTTCCGGATGGAAGGCTTCGTGTGATGTGTTTTGACGAAGGCTATGTTTTGAATGGTGGGAACATTTCTCCCTGCCACGAGGAGGAGTCTTGAGTCACCGACGGCGCTTGCTGCGTTTGTTGCCGTCCCCTTTTCGTTTTTTCTCGTGAAAGGCGCCTTGGTAGGTGGGGTCTGCCTTCTTGCGCTGAAAGTCAATCGTCCGTGCCATGGTTTTGGCTTCCCATGGCGGGGTGGCTGCCTCTTCCACCTGGTCGGGAAAGGAAATGGATTCGGGGCGGTTGCCCTTGGGCAAGCGCTCGAGGATTCTTCCGAGCGCGACTTCATCAGTGGGATCCACCATGGTGTACGCCACTCCCGAACGGTCGGCGCGTCCTGTGCGTCCAATGCGGTGCACGTAGTCGTCCGACATCCTTGGCACGGTGAAATTCACGACGACCTCTGTTTCTGGGACGTCAATGCCACGGCTGCTGACATCCGTGCTCACCAAGACCCTCACATCGCCCTGTCGAAATTGGGCCATCGCAGCGAGCCGGGTGTGTTGGGCTTTGTTGGAGTGGATCTCCGCCACTTGACCCGGCAGCACCTTTTCAAGCGCCTGGCGGATTTTGCGTGCATCGTCTTTGGTTCTGACAAAGACCAGTGCACGTGAGTCCACATGCTTGCCGCAAAGCCAAAAAGAAAGCAGGTTCAGCTTGGTTTGAATGTTGGGCACCTTCACCATGAATTGGTCCACTGAAGCCACTGGGGTGCCTTCTGGGGCAACCTCAATGCGGGACGGCCAAAGCAAAAACTCATCGGCAAGCGATTCGACACGCTGCGGAAAGGTGGCGCTGAAGAGGAGGTTTTGACGCTTTCTTGGCAGCACTTCAAGCATGTTCCGGAGTTGTGGCATGAAGCCCATGTCCATCATGCGGTCGGCCTCGTCAAGAACCAAGGAGTGCAACTTGTTCAGCACAAGTGCGCCCTTCAGGTAAAGCTCCATGAACCTTCCTGGGGTGGCCACCACAATGTCGGTGCCTTCTGCAAGGCTTGCGATTTGTGTTTTGGGACCAACACCGCCCACCAAGGTCAAGGCGCGGAGGTCTGTGTGCGCCGCAAACGACATCACGGCAGCATGCACCTGAAACGCCAACTCTTTGGTCGGCACCAAAATGGCAATTCGAGGCGCCCCATCCTGCCGGCCCTTGGCTTTTTGAAGCAAAGGCAGCACGTAGGCTGCGGTCTTTCCGGTTCCTGTTTGCGCCACCCCAATCAGGTCTTGCCCTGCAAGGATCCTCGGAATCGCTTGCACTTGGATGGGGGTGGGGACAGTGTACCCGATATCCTCCACGGCACGGAGAAACTGACGTTTCAATTTGAGGTCCTCGAATGACATTGGCCAAAGGTAGTCGCCATCCTATCTTGCGGCATGGCATCCGATGATGTGAATCACAAAGGGTTTGAAGACATGGCCCCTTTGAAGGGCGAAAAGGCTCGTTTGGCGCTGAATGCGCTTTCGCATGCCCGTGATTGGGGACGTGAATTGTCCCGGCTGGTCCCAAAAGAAGAGGCAGAACGTTTGGCGACACTTTGGAAAGATGTTGACGATGTCTCTTCATTTCAGGGCGAGGTGGTGAAGCCGTTTCTCGAAGCCCTGGCAAGCCAAACCACCGATGGTTTCCAATGGAGCCAAGATGCTGGAGCCCTCGGGGCTGGAAGGTTGTTCTTGAGCAATCACCGCGACATTGTGCTCGATCCTTCCTTCATCAACATGGTCCTACTTGGGGAAGGACATCTGGCCACTGAAATCGGCATTGGTTCCAACTTGCTGAAATCCCCTTGGGTCGATGCCCTCGTTCGGCTCAACCGCTGCTTTGTGGTGGAACGTTCTGGGTCGGGGCGAGAGAGATATGCCCACAGCCTTCGAACTGCCGCCTACATTCAGCATGTTGTGGGCCAAGGTCAACCTGTGTGGCTCGCCCACCGTGAAGGTCGGGCCAAGGACGGCATGGACACCACAGCCCCTGCACTGGTGAGGACCCTTTCAAAGGGAGGAGACGAGGACACATGGAATGATTTGGCGGTGTCGCCGACTTCTTTGAGTTATGAGTGGGACCCATGCGATGCCATGAAGATCCATGAATTGCTTTCTGTGGAGGTGGGAGGCTCTTACAACAAGGAAGTGGGAGAGGACGAGCGGTCCATGTGGTTGGGACTGGCGGGTGGCAAGGGGAGGGTGCATTTCCACTTTGGCGCACCCCTGGCATGGCAGACCGGACCACAAGGAGAGAAGCAAGAGAGGTGGATGGCCCAAAAAATGGACGAGCGTCTCATGGATGGCATGAAGCTCTGGCCCAATCAGAGGCTATGTGCGGAGTGGCTTGGCTTGTCCTCAGAGATTGCCCACCAAGCCCCAAAGGCCAACGATATGGAACGTGCTGCTTGGCAAAGCCGTTTGGAAGATGTGACCCAGGCGATGAAGGAGAAGGGTTGGTCCAAGGAACAAGTGTCACGGATGTGGTGCAAGGTGATGTCAGCCCCCCTGGTCCATCGACATGGCCTGCTGCATCAGGGCTGACACCGCCACTGCGCCTGCCACGGAAGCATTGAGGGATTCTGCGCGACCTGCCCCGGGGATGGACAAAATGTCGTGGCAAGACGCCTTGACCTCTTGTGACATCCCATGCGACTCCGACCCTACCACCAAAAGCGTGGGAAGTTCCGAAGGGGCTTGGGTGTGCAAATCGTTTCCGCCAGCATCAAGGCCCGCCACACGGCTCCGCCAATCTTCGGGCAAATCCTTGAGGTTCTGGATGCGCAAAGGCACATGGAAGGTCGATCCCATGGCGCTTTGGACCGCCTTTGGGCCAAAGGGATCGGCGGTGGCTGAACTCAATACGACACCTGCGAGGCCAAACCAATCGGCCACGCGGATCAAGGTGCCCACATTTCCTGGATCGTTGATGTCGTCGAGGTAAAGCCACAGGCCCGGAGCGTGTGGAGAGGGATCTGGCATGTGGGCCACGGCCAGCAAACCAGGCGCCGTTTTGAGCGCGGACATCATCTCCATGTCTTTGGCGGAGACAGAGACAAACTCTACGCCGGTGGAGGACGCTTGCAATGAAGACAGCGAAGCACTCCCTTCATGGTCAGATGTGAAGTAGATTCGTTCCACCTCCCATGGGCTTTGCAGAAGTTCCAAAATGCATTTCACACCTTCCACCACCATTCGGCGCTTGGCCCAACGTTCGCTGCGGCGTTTGAGGCTCCTGATGTCTTGGCGTTGGGCTTTGTGGATGGCCATGGTGACCGCAAGTTACGCAGAGGGACAGAGTGCATGTGCACAAGAAGAACTCCCTTCTCTGCCATGGTTGCAGACGAACCTTCACCTGGGGTCGTACCAGGGCGATCCGCCATCGCGCGAACTTTGGGATGAATGGGAAGACATGCTCCCTGTCAAGCCTTTGAAGCTGTCTTTGGGGGAGAAATTGCTTGGCAAGAAAACCACTTCAGAAAACACACGACTTCCTACGGTGCAAGCCCAATTCAAGAACGCAAGGGCCCTTCAAAATCGGTTGCATTTGGCTGGATGGTTGGAGGCTGATGTTCAATCCAGTTGGAAAGAGATGAAGCGTGGAACTGCACTTGAACTGCACGTCATCTTGGGCCGACGTTGGCACGTGGCAGGCAT
>JBELJW010000186.1:0-3947 GCA_042089975.1 Flavobacteriales bacterium
GAGCCGGAAACTTGGAATGCCATGGCTTGGGTCATCCTTTTGTTCACAGCGTTCAATGGCGTCACCCGTGGAATGGAAGAAGACCGGCCCGAAGTCTTGGCCTATTTGCGCACCACCGTGCAACCTGTCCATTACATGATTGCCAGGATGCTGCACAACACCATCACGCTTGCGGGACTTGCATGCCTCGTCGTGGCCCTGATGGGCCTCCTCCTGGGTTGGTCACAATTGGAGGGTCCTCGACTTTGGGGCTTCGTATGCGGCATGGTCCTCACCTCGATCTCACTGGGCTGCACCTTGACCCTCATCGCATTGATTGCGTCACGGGCCGGTGCTGGCTTCGGAATGACTGCTGTCTTGGGGCTTCCACTGGTCCTTCCAACGATCTTGGTCTCGACAACCCTCGGGAATGAATTGATGCGCGGGGTGTTGGTGGCGGACACCTGGCACAACTTCGCATTTCTTGGGGTGCTGGCCATGGGCTCGGCCACCCTTGGCCTCGTGTTGTTCCCCTACCTTTGGCGTGCATCATGACTGGAGCAAACAGCACCGCTACCCCGCGATACGTGTGGGGCATCCGCATCGCAGGAATGGCCATGCTGGCCTATGTCTTGGCGATGACCTTTGCGGCACCACTGGGACCGGGACTGGTCGATGTGGCCACCGTGCGCCAGGAGGTGACGGCCTCAAGTGGCGTCTTTGAATTGGAAATCACTGGACACAACACCCATTTTGCTTCCAATGCACCCCTGGTGTTTTTGAAAAACGGTGACCACATTGTCAATGCCTCAGCCATCAAATCACTGGGCGAAACCAAACTAAAGTGCCGCATCCGAGTGGGCAAGTTCCTTCCCGCGCGGAGCTGGGACGTTTACGTCAACAATGGAATGGACGGGACAATGAGCTACGCCAATGGCTTCTTCGCCACCGATGTGGCCACCAATCCCAAGGCCTCCACGGATGGCGATGCCGCGGTTTTGGACTACATCTCTGCGCCCAACCTGCCCTTCCACTTCCCCTTTCAGCCCAACATCATGGAGACCATCCGCAACCTGATGTTGCACGTCCCCATGTGGTTCACCATGTTCCTTTTGATGGGGATCAGCTTTGCCCAAAGCATCAGGACGCTGCGTCTTGGCGGCGACACCGACCGCGACCTGAAGGCGGTCGCTTCTGTCAAGGTGGGACTATGGTTTGGGGTGCTCGGGTTGCTGACAGGGTCCCTTTGGGCACGGTTCACATGGGGCGCGTGGTGGGTCGACGACCCGCAATTGAACGGGGCCTTTGTGACCGTCCTCGTCTATGCCGGCTACCTCGTCTTGCGTGCTTCCATCCAAGAACCTTTGCTCCGTGCGAGACTTTCTGGAGTCTACAATTTGTTCGGGTTTTGTCTTTTGGTGGTGCTGCTCATGGTGTTGCCACGCTTCACCGAGAGCTTGCATCCCGGAAAGGGAGGCAACCCGGCCTTCAGCAGCTACGACCTGGACAGTGCATTGCGCTTGGTGTTTTACCCCGCCGTTGTGGGATGGATGGTGCTGGGCACTTGGATGTACAGCGCCGCCTTGAAGGCCGAGCGGTTGCGCCACCGCCTTTCAGAGACACGCCTGACCAAGGCAAGCATGCCCCTCGGCATGCTTCTCATGACCCCGACCTCAACTTCGGGATGGGAAGCTTGGTTTCTGTCTTCGGGCAAGATCAATGTGGTGGTTGGCGTTGCGGCCATCATTTTCTCAGGGTTGGCCCTTTGGGGGTGGCGCATGCGGCGGGAGCTGAAGTCGCTGTTCGAAGATTTGGAACGATTGAAAACGAACTGACATGAAAAAGACCCACATCGTTTTGCTTCTCCTCGTGGCAGGGCTGATGGGCACTTTTGTGGCGTCCATCACCAGCACCAGCAGATCTGTGGGCTTTGCCACAGCCTTCGCAGACCCTGGAACGGAATACAAGGTGAGCGGCACCCTGGTGACGGAATTCCCAGTGGAGTACAACCCCTTGGAAAACACCAACCTGACCAAGTTTCATCTTCAAGACAAGGAAGGCAACGTCCAAGAGGTATGGTTGCAAGAAGCCAAACCCACAGGATTGGAAAGAAGCGAAAGCATTGACCTGTACGGCAAGGCCAACGGTGGCCACTTTCATGCCACGGAAATGCTCATGAAGTGTCCTTCGAAGTACAACGAGCAGAACCACCTCGTGGAGGACAACGCTTGATGGAGTACCTCGGGGAATGGATTTGGGCGGCCTACGTGGGTCGATTGCTCGTGGCCTTGGCCTTCGCCTCGGCCCTTTTGGCCATGGTGTCCTTCGGACGAGGCAACATCGCACTCGGACGCAAAGCCTTTGTGGCCCACAGCCTGAGTACCCTCGGAGTCATCGCCCTGATCTTCGTGTTGTTCTTTGGGCACCGCTACGAATTCCAATACATCTGGAAACACCTCAACAACGAGATGCCCATGCGCTTCGTCTTGAGTGCTTTTTGGGGCGGCCAAGAAGGTGGCTTTCTGTTGTGGATGTTTTGGCACAATGTGCTGGCGCTCTTCATCCTTCGCAGGGCGGATGCTTGGCAGAGGGAGGTCATGACGGTGCTCAGCGCCATCGAGGCTTTTCTCGGGGTCATGCTGCTGGGCATCTACTTTGGTGACTTCCAGCTGGGGCTCGATCCTTTTCTCCTGCTTCGCGAGGCTCCCAACAACCTCGGGTTGCCATGGACCGCGCGTGCAGACTATCTTACTTCTATTCCTCAATTCACTGATGGACAGGGACTAAACCCCCTTCTACAGAACTATTGGATGACCATTCACCCCCCGACGCTTTTCCTTGGCTTTGCGGCGTGCAGCATCCCGTTTGCTTATGCAGTGGGTGCCTTGTGGCGACGGGACTTGACCGGTTGGATCAAGCCTGTCCTGCCTTGGGCCTTTTTCGCCGTGGGCATCTTAGGGGCAGGCATCCTGATGGGCGGCGCTTGGGCGTACGAGGCCCTGAGCTTCGGTGGCTTTTGGGCCTGGGATCCCGTGGAGAATTCGTCCCTCGTGCCTTGGATGGTCTTGGTCGCAGCGGCCCACCTCTTGCTGATCAACCGCAACCGCACAAAACCCACAGCACTGTTCTCCACGGTGTACCTGAGTGTCCTGGCCTTCTTGCTCGTGCTTTACTCCACCTTCCTGACGAAAAGTGGCGTCTTGGGGGACACCTCTGTGCACAGCTTTGTCGACAGCGGCATCCTCCCCCAGCTCCTCGCCTATTTGCTCACCTTCGTCGCAGTGGCGCACCTGATGCTCCTTGAAGACAGGGGATCACGCAAAGTTTACGGGGGGCTGGCCTTGGCCAGTTTGGGCGTGGTGGCCTTGGGCCATCCTGCCCTCGGGCTGTTGGCCTTTCTGGGGGTGATGGGTGCTGCGGCCGTGCGTGCCTTCCGCAAGGAATTCCGTTCAGACAATGCGGAGGATGCCCTATGGTCCCGTGAATTCTGGATGTTCGTGGGCTCTTTGCTGCTCGTGCTTGGCGCGATGCACATCACGTGGCAGACGAGCATCCCGGTGTTCAACTTGTTCCTTGAACCCTTTGCGCCCTTGCTCGCTTGGGCAGGCGATGCAACAGGCTGGGAGACCTTCCGTGCGTTGGCCCAACACGACTTGGCCCCTGGCACAGACCTCGATCAAACCTACCACCTTGTGCAGGTGCCTCTCGCGGTGCTCATCTTCCTGCTCATGGGCCTTGCCCAATGGCTGAAGTACAAGAACAGCGACATCCGCGTGGTGGTGTCCAAATTGGCACGTGCCCTGCTGGCCGCAGCAGTGGTGACAGGAATCTTGTTGGTGACGTACCAGTTTGAGCTCCACGAAGTGCCTCGCGTGGCCTTGCTCTTCGCCACCTTGTTCGCCGCTTTCTCCAATGCCGATTACATCGTCCAAATGTGGAAGGGCAAGCTGGACCAAATGGGATCGCCT
>JBELJW010000187.1:0-3905 GCA_042089975.1 Flavobacteriales bacterium
GCTCCAGCAAGGGTACACAAGAGCATGGACCGACAAAGGGGCCGTACGGCTCGAGGAAGTCCAAGCCGACAAGGTCCTTGGCATCGTGGTGGACCGTTTCTCCCCCGCATCGGCAGCGGAAGATCCGGGGCGGGTGGCGGACAGCGCGGACACAGCTCTGTTTGAGGGCGGTGGCCAATGTGAGGTGTGGCACATTGAAGAGGACGGCAGCACAACATGCACGGCATTCAACGACCGCTTCGAACGGGACGGCATTCTCTTCCCAGAGCCCAGTCCCGACATGTTCAACTTCAACAGTCCAGTGGGTGCATGCAGCACATGCGAAGGGTATGGCCATGTGTTGGGCATCGACCCCGGCAAGGTCATTCCCGACCCCACCCGATCCCTTTACGACGGAGCGGTCGCCCCGTGGCGGGGAGAACGAACGGGACGTTGGAGAGACCGCATGGTCATGGCGGCCTCCAGCGTCGATTTGCCTGTGCATACGGCGTGGCATGATTTGACAGAAGACCAAAAGAACATGGTGTGGCATGGATGTTCTGCTTTCAAGGGCATCCATGCTTTTTTTGCCACCCTGGAAGCCAAGAGCTACAAGATTCAGAACAGGGTCATGATCAGCCGTTACCGCGGCCGAACCAAATGCCACGTTTGTGAAGGCACGCGTTTGGGCAAGGACACCCAGAATGTATTTGTAGGCGAAAAGACCCTGCCGGAGCTCCTCCTCATGCCCATCACGGAGGTTCGTGATTTCTTTGAAAAGCTGTCTCTGAACGACCACGACGCAGCCATCGGCGAACGGCTGATTTGGGAGGTGAAGCATCGTTTGCATTGCCTGCTTGACTTGGGGCTGGGCTACTTGACATTGATGAGGGGCAGCCCCACCCTAAGTGGCGGGGAGTCACAGCGCATCGCATTGAGCACATGCGTGGGAAGCGCATTGGTCGGCAGCACCTATGTGCTCGACGAGCCAAGCATTGGACTTCATCCTGAAGACACCGCACGCTTGATTGCTGTGCTTGAAAGGTTGCGCAACCAAGGCAACACCGTGGTGGTCGTGGAGCACGACGACGACATCGTGACTGCGGCCGACTTTGTTGTCGACATGGGCCCCCATGCTGGGTCATTTGGTGGAGAGGTGGTGTTCAGCGGCAACCAAGCGGGCCTGGCCAAGTGCCCCCCTGACCATCCCTCCTTGACCGCAGCCTACCGCAACGGCCATCAGTCCATCCCCGTGCCCGCACAAAGGCGACCACCGCAAGACAAATTGACCATGCGGGAGGTGCGCGCCAACAACCTCTGTGGGTTCGACGTCGATGTCCCCTTGAGGTCACTCGTCGCCGTCACAGGCGTCAGTGGATCTGGGAAAAGCACCCTGATTGCCCAACTCCTCGTGCCTGCGATGCAGGCCGAGCTCGACGGCTTTGGGGGCAATGTGAAGGGATTTCGAGCGCTCGAAGGCGACCTGCGCACGGTGGAACACATGGAATTCGTGGACCAAAACCCCATCGGGAAGAGCTCCCGTTCCAACCCCGTCACCTATGTCAAGGCATTCGATGAAATCCGCTCCCTCCTCGCCGACACTTCACATGCCAAGGCAAGGGGGCTAAAACCCTCGCACTTCAGCTTCAACATTTCAGGGGGCCGATGCGAAACATGTGAGGGAGAAGGACACGTGACGGTGGGAATGCAATTCATGGCCGACCTGAGGTTGCTGTGCGACGATTGCCAGGGAAAGCGCTTTCAAGACCACGTGCTTGAAGTCACTTACAAAGGCCAAAACGTCCACGACATCCTGTCCATGACGGTGGACGATGCCCTGTTGTTCTTCGCCCCACCTGAAGGCACAAAACCACCTGCCATCCTACGAAGGCTCATGGCGAAGCTGCAGCCTCTCCACGAAGTTGGCCTGGGCTACATCGCGCTTGGGCAAGGTTCAAACACCTTAAGTGGTGGAGAAGCGCAACGCATCAAGCTTGCCGCTTTCCTGGCGCGTGGCGACCGACAAGGACACACGCTCTTCGTGTTCGATGAACCCACCACTGGACTGCATGTGCACGATGTGGCCAAACTCTTGGACTCCTTTGACGCCCTGCTCCTTCAGGGGCACTCTGTTGTGGTCATTGAGCACCACCTCGACATCATCAAATGCGCAGACTGGGTCATCGATCTCGGGCCTCAAGGTGGCCAGGATGGTGGCCAGCTCGTCCATGCAGGAACTCCTGAAAGTCTGGCACAGAATGTGCAGTCCATTACGGGAAAGCATCTCCAACCCAAACTTCGACAGACATGACCCAACCTCTCTCCTTCATGGTGCCTCTGGCCATGGCCATGGCCACTTGGATGGGCTGCCACGCCCAAACAAATGCACCTGCCAAGGCCCAAGCCTCCCTTGACAGTTCAAAAGCCTCTGGCTGGTGTGGGGTATTGAGTCCCGACGCTTACAATGTCTTGCGCGAGCAAGGGACCGAGCCGCGATTTTCCGGTGAATTTTGGCTTCACGACGAAGATGGAGTGTATGTCTGCATGGGATGTGGGGCCGCCCTCTTTGATTCAGGCGCCAAATTCAAAAGCAGCAGTGGGTGGCCCAGTTTCTTTCAGCCCAGCGAGGGGACTTCCATCAACGAGCACATGGACAACAGCCATGGCATGCGCCGGATGGAGGTGGTATGCAATGCCTGCAATGGTCATCTTGGGCACGTCTTTGAAGATGGGCCGCCACCCACTGGCCTGCGCTATTGCATCAACAGTGTGGCCTTGGACTTTGTCCCCCGAGACAGCATGTCGGTCAAACTCCCAACTTTGACAGCCACTCCAAAGTGATGCTGTTTTCCAAGCACAAAAAAAGGCACCTCGATGGGGTGCCTTTTTTTGTGGCTTGACGCCACGATGCCGCCGTTGGCTTCATTTCCTTTTGGGTGCTTTGCAGACAAAGCGAAGGCCTTCGCTCTGAATCACCTCTTGCCCCCCAACCACATTGCCGTCACTGTCGGTCACAGCCTTGGTCCTGCCGTGCAAATTGATGAGGCCAGTGATCTCCCCCTTTGAGGTCAATTGCATCAACAAGATGCGCTTGGAAGGAGGCGCAGCGGCCTGACGCTTGTCAGGCGTGACAAACCAAGCCCCATCACTGGTCGCCAATTCTCCGCCAGCATTGAAAGACTCAAAGTCCATGATGAATCCGGAGACTGCATTCATGTAGTTGTCCTCTGACCCGATGGTCACCCAAGAGTCGTACAACAATGTGGGGTCTTGCGTGGTGTCGTAACGTTGAATGTCGGCAGACAATGGACCTCCGTTGAGATGCTGAAAAAAAGGCGCTGTGGAACTGATTTGCAGAGGTGCAGATGCCTCTCCATAAATGGCGTCAAGAATGTCGCCTTCGTTCTCCATCACGGCATAAATGCGGTAGGTCTCTCCAGGGACCTGGCCTTGGTTGTCAATGTAATCAACTTCCACGCGCACCAATTGTGCTGAGACGGTCATGGCCGCAATGGAAGTGGCCACGGTCAGGCCAAAGGTGAAAAATGTGTTCATGTGTTCAATGTTTCTTGGGCTTTCGCCTTGGGCAAGTTAATCAACGACGAATTCATTTCAAGATTCGGTCCGTCGAACGGGCGCGCTTTCCGCTGCCAGGTCGGCTCCGAAAGGCAGAGCGCAAGGGCAGAAAGTAGCCAAAAGACAATTCATGCGAATGGGCACTTAGAAGGTTGTCCCCCACAGAAATGTCGTAATTGTAGGCGACGGTAAACGCACCGTAGTTCAGACCTGTGGCAAGCACAAAAGCGTCCTGAGGGCGCAGCCCCATGCCCGCCCATGTCGTGCCGTTGAAGATGGCACGGACGTGGATGTCCAATTGACCAGGCGTGGTCTCTGTCATCCGCAACAGTGCGCTCGGCTGCAAGGCA
>JBELJW010000188.1:0-3887 GCA_042089975.1 Flavobacteriales bacterium
GCTCAGCAAGGTGCTGGCGTGCATGTTGTGGCTCATGCCGAGGGTATGTCCGACCTCATGGAGAACCAGTCGGTGCAAAGTTTGACGTACAAATTCCGCGTGGTCTTCGTCTGTGAAGTTGTAAGCGCGCATGGCTGCTGCAGCGAGAAGGCTGTTGCGCCCCATCATTTTCCCGGCATGGCATCGGCTCATTTGTTCTGCGAGCGTCTCCCGTGAGGAGTGTGCATTTTCAACGGCTTGCCCATCGACATCGTCCAATGGCATGCCGTTTTCCACCATGCCGGCCTTGGAAAAGACCTCGGCACGCCACAACCGGCCCACCATGCCGCCGTATTCCAACATGATGTCTGCGCCTAGGATTTCTCCCGTCCGTGGGTTGACAAAGCTTGGGCCATATCCTGAAAATGGGGGCGAAGGGGAGGCCGTCCACCGCAGCACATTGTAGCGTACATCTCCCGCAACCCAGTCGGCGGTGTCGGGCTGCACCTTCACCACCACAGCATTTTTGAATCCAAGGGGTTCAAATGCCTGGTTCCACTTCTCAACGCCAGCTTGGATGATGGGGCGGAATTCCTCCGGGGTGGTGTTTTCAATCCACCAGGTGATGGGTTCGACCGGCTCTGACATCGCCGCATCAGGGTCCTTTTTGACCAGTCTCCAGCGGTGGATCATGTCCCTCCAAGGAGTGGCGGTGACACCGGTCAAGTCGTCCACTTCCGTGGCGAAAAACCCAATCCTTGGATCGTCTGCTCGAGGGGTGAAACCATCTTCCGGCATGGGCAATAGGGCGTGGCGGTACCCTACCGTGATGTAACGGCCATCCTCAAATTGGGGACCGCCCACCGTGGGGTTGCCATTGTCGTAGACGTACGCCACAGAAAGTTCAGTGTTCTCGGGGTAGTTCGCCACCTCAAGTACTTTGCTCTTGGTGCGGCTGAGCTTTCCCAAAGCAGGCTTTCGGCCCGGGCGGGAGGGTGGCTTGACCATTTGGAGGTTCTCCTTCAGGAACAAGTCGTCCGCGGAAATGACATAGCCCGTGCTGTCCTCTGCTTCGATTTTGACACTTGCCAAAATCGGGGTGTTGAGGTTGGCATCGGCCGCTTTGATCAGCGCATTGTCTGGGTCGACATGGAAGTTGGTGTTTTCCGCATGGATCTCCAACTGGCCAAAATGCCGGTGAAAGGTCACCACCTTGCTTCCCCTGTAACTCCCGCGGAAAAACCCACTTTGCACCACGCCGTCTTCTACCTGAGAAAAGTAAATGAATTCTTGGTCCATGGCTGTGGCAGGCACATGGAGGTACATGTCTCCTTTGGCCGTGTCTTGGAAGAGGGGGAACAACCCGTCCATCGACCTCAGCTCTTTGGTGAACTCAGCGACGCTTTTGGTTTCGTCTTTGCCCTTTTTCTTGGGGCCGTCCACCTGTTCGGTCTTTCCTTTCTTCCCTTTTTTCTTTTTCCCTTTTTGCGCCAAGCCTTCAGTAGGAGACAGTGTCAGCGCGGTGGTGGCAAGGAAAAGGGCCACCCAACTTGCAGTGCGTTTCATGCAGGACAAGGTACACGGGTCTGCGGGGAGTTCCAACCACCCCAACCCTCACTTCATGCCCCTCATCTTCTTCACAGACTCATAGGCTTCTTGCAACTCGAGGAACCGCGCTTCCGCCTGCTTGGCGTAGGCCTCGCCCATGTCCCGAACTTTGTCTGGATGAAACTTCAAGGCGAGTCTGCGGTAGGCCTTCTTGACTTCGCTGTCGGTGGCGTTGGAGGGGACTTCCAATATGGTGTAAGGGTCTGGTCGGTCGCTGTGGAACGGCGCCTCAATCGACGCGCGATCTTTGTCGCTGATGCCCAGCGCGGCCGCCATGCGGCGGATCAAGTCAACTTCTCGTGGATCCACGTCGCCATCAGCCTGTGCAATGCCGTAGAGGTACTGCAGCAAAAGCAGCCGTTTGGCATGGGGCATGTGGGTCCGGATTTGGCTGCATACACTGCGTATATCCACCGTTTGCTTCAGGGCTTCGCGCAGTGCAAGCGACAATTGTTCCGCTTGGGCTTGGCCAAAATTGGTCTTGAAAAATCCCTTGACATATTCCAGCTCAGACTTGAGAACCCGCTGGTCGGCCTGCATGACCGCAGCGCTGAGAACCACCATGCTTAGGGCAAAGTCACCCGCATGGGTGGTCCTTCTTCTACGTGCATTGGCGCCTCCAGCAGCACCACCTTCAAGGTTCAGGCTGTCGTCGGCAACCATCTTGCCTAGCCAATACCCGAGGATTCCGCCCACAGGACCCCCGAGCGCCCAGCCAACGGCGCCACCGATCCACTTGGAGTAGGCCATCAGGCCTTTTGGATTTGGTCAAAGCCCTCTGCGATGAAGGCCGTCAATTCTTCACCCACCAAAAGGCCTTGGGACAACCGTGCCAAGTTGGCGGCGCGTTTGGCCATGCTGTTCCGCTTGTCCTCGTCCTTCTCTTCCAGTAGGGCCATGGCCAAGGGGTGGTTGGCATTCACTGTGACGTCGTAGCTGTCGGGCATGTCACCAAACATGGCGAATCCACCACCACCAACGGCTTGTTGCTCTTTCATGCGGCGCATGAATTCTGATTGCGTGATGACCAAGGGCGACGATGTCGGCGACATCGCAGCAAACTGAATCTTGTAAGTTTCAGCGGGGAAGGCACCTTCGAGGATGGGGCGGACAGCGGACTCCTGCGTTTCGTCGAGGGCTGAGCTCAGCGCTTCGTCCTTCTCAACCAGCTTGTCTGCGATCTCGGCATCCACGCGTTTGAACTGAACATCCGTATGGGTTTGTTCCAGTTTGCCCACCACATGCGAAGCCAAGGGGCCGTCCATCACCAAGACGGTGTAGCCTCGGTCCGTAGCTTCCTTGACGTAGCTGTGTTGTGCACTTGCGTCGGGGGTGTAGGGCAAGATCACCTTGCCATTTTTGTCCTTTTGAGATTCCCCCACCAAGGCCATCAGTTCCTCCTGCGTGTGGCACTTGCCTTCCGTGTCTTTGTAAAGGAAGAACTTCTGGGCCCGCTCGGCAAACTTCTCGTCGGTCAGCATGCCATACTCCACGAACACGCGCAAATCGTCCCATTGGGCCTCAAAGGCTGCGCGGTCCTTCTTGAACATTTGGCCCAACTTGTCGCTGACTTTTTTGCTGATGTGCCCTGAAATTTTCTTGACATTCCCGTCTTCCTGCAGGTAAGACCGGCTGACATTCAGAGGAATATCAGGGGAGTCGATGACGCCGTGCAGCAAGGTCAAAAAGTCAGGGACGATGTTTTCGACATTGTCCGTGATGAACACTTGGTTGGAATACAAATGGATGCGGTTTTTCTGCATGTCCATTTGCTTCTTCAGCTTGGGAAAGTAGAGGATGCCGGTGAGGTGAAATGGAAAATCCACGTTGAGGTGGATGTGGAACAAAGGATCCTCAAAATTCATCGGGTACAAGTCCCTGTAGAATTCCTTGTAGTCGTCATCGGAGAGGTCGGCAGGCTTTTTGGTCCAGGCAGGCTCCGTTTTGTTCACCACAAAGGGAACTTCCACTGAGACCTTCTTCACATTCCCTTCCTCGTCCTTGGCACCTTCTGGATCGTCGACCGACTGGGAGCTGGTGCCTTGGACAATCTCCACAGGCATGAACTTGCAGTAGGTGTTCAAGACCTCTCGGATGCGCGCTTGTTCGAGGTATTCCTTGGCATCCTCTGAGATGTGCAGCACGATGTCTGTGCCCGCAGTGTCTTTTTCGACATCTTCAATCGAGAAGTTCGGGGACCCGTCGCAGCTCCATTTGACAGCCGTGCTTCCTTCGCGCTGGCTTAGGGTGACAATGTCCACGCGCTCCGCCACCATGAAGGCAGAGTAGAAGCCCAAGCC
>JBELJW010000189.1:0-3886 GCA_042089975.1 Flavobacteriales bacterium
CCCGTCCACCAAGTGCCATTCTACGTCCACAAGACCTCGACCTTCGTGCCATGCTCTGGCGCATCATTTCTTTTTCTCACTTCTGGATCGCCTTGGGGGCAAGCGCCACCGCTTGGTTGACCTGGAACGGGACCGACAACGGCGCCATCGACACGCCGCAACACCTTGCCGTCGCCATTTGGGTGGGGCTCTCCACGGGGTGTGGTTACACCGTCCAACGGGCGATCAAGCACCAACGCACCCCTGCGGCCATGCCTCCGGAAAGGCGAAAATATTGGGACCGCCATGGCCGAGCCATGCTGGCGGTTTGGGGAGGTCTCTGGTTGCTTTTCACATGGTCCCAATGGGGGTTGATGGCCTGGGGGTTGAATCCGTTGTTGGCGGTGGGGGCTCCCTTGGTTTTGGCCTCTTTGGCCTATGCACTGGCGCCAGGTTTGCCGGGCGGACTGCGCAGCGTGCTTTGGCTCAAAACTCCACTCATCGCTGCCGTTTGGGCCACAGCATGCACGCTCCATCCCAACATGACAGTGGACCCTGTTCTCTGGGGCCAAAGGTTCTTGTTGATCGCGGGGCTCTCTTTGCCCATCGACATCCGAGACATGGGTGTGGACAAGGACCACATCCCCACCTGGCCCATGGTCTTGGGGCCCCGTTCCTGCTTGCGGTGGGCGCAAGGCCTGCTTGTCCTGGCGGGCTTGTTGCCTTGGGCCCATGCCGCTTCCTGGTGGGCCATTTGCGAAGATCTCGCTGCCGCGACACCCCTTGTGATGTGCCTGCAGGCATGGGGAGCGGCATGGTGGTTGCGGCCGTCGCGCGCCCTTCCCTTGCTCACATCCATCGAGGAGTGGGAAAAGGAAAAAGCAGCGGGCTGGGTGTTGGATGGGGTGTTGGTGTGGCCATTGCTTTGGTGCTTCTTGATGATGAGGTGAGGCGCTGGCCCACTCATGCGTCGCGCAAATCGTCGTACATTGAAATCGCGCAATCGTGCCCTCTGTTGAAACTCGCCCGCCATGATTCATTCTCCCCTTCGCCTTTGCCTGACGTTTTCGCTGCTCTTGATTCTGAACGCCACTTCCAGTTGGGGACAATGGCTGGATTGGGAAATGGCCTCGGAGGAAAGGCTGGTCTTGACCACCGTCGCCAACAACGACGACGAGGAAAAAGACATTTGGACCGCCGACTTGAACAAGGACGGTTGGATGGACGTGATCGTGGTGCGGAAAGAACCGTTTTCCGCCCCGACTGAGCCGCCCAAATCGGACTTGTTGCTGCTCAATCAAAACGGGGTGCTCGTGGACGCCACCGCCACTTATGCCCCAGAATTTTTGACCAACCCAAGTTTTGCAAGGGACATTTACGTGACGGACGTGGACGGCGATGGATGGGACGACGTGGTGGTGGCGAACACCTTCAACCAACAGCCCATGCTGTACATGAACCAAGGGGAAAGTGCAGAGGGAGAGTGGTTGGGTCTTTTGGACGAATCGGCGGAGCGCCTTCCATCGCTCAGCAGCGACCAGCCGTTGATTTGTGCCATTTGGGCGGGTGATTTGACGGGCAATGGGTCCGAAGACCTCTACTTCGTGAACTACCGTGTCAACGGAGGAGGAGGCACGGCCAAAGATTTCCTTTTGATCAACGATGGCACGGGCCACTTTGTCGACGATGGAGAAGCTCGGATGGGCGACTTGAGAAACAGCGCCTTTGGCACTGCAGGCCAAATCGCGGACATGGATGGCGACGGTGATTTGGACATTGTGAAGAACACCACCCTGTACAACGTGTCCCCCTGGAATTCGAGAGGGGTCATTGTGCTTTTCAATGACGGCGAAGGCCAGTTCAACAACTGGCAAAACCTCGTGCCTTCTTCTTCGCCGTACATGTTTGAGGTGGTCGACTTCAATGGGGACGGGTGGCTCGATCTCTACGTCGTGGACGACGGAAGCGACAAGGTGCTGACCGCCACTTCACGAACGCCAGATGAAAGCTTGGGCTTTGACGTGGTGAATTTGGGCTTCAGCTCCTCCAATGGGTTTGGGGGCAACGTACATGCAGCAGATTTGGACCTCGACGGGGACCTCGATGTTGTGGTGAGCGATGTGGACGTGGACATCCCCCCTTGCAACAGCGGGAGGCGCATGGCGATTTACGAAAACCAAAACGGCACCTTTGCCGACCCCTACGGCAACACCAACTTTGACTGGGTGACGAACAGCTACGACGTCGCTCTGTTGGACATCAACAACGATGGCCTGATCGACATCTTCAGCGGCAAGTGCCAAGGGTACGACATTGTCATGTCGGCCAACTGCGCCCTTGTGGCTTCTGCGGCCGATTACGACTTGGACGGGGTGCCCGATGCCTGCGATGTCTGTCCCACCAACCCGGACCCCGATTGTTTCGAAGACATCGATTTTCCTGTCGTGGAAACGGGCCACAGCATGGCCCGCCAATGGAATGAGATGTTGCTGGCCAGCATCCGAGGTGACTTCGCAAGGCCCACGGTGCATGCCAGAAACCTCTGGCACAGCTCGATGTTGATGTGGGACGCCTGGTCCGTGATGGACCCCGGGTCATGCCCTGCATTTTTGGGAATGGACTACGACGGGTTCACGGCACCTTTTGACGGCTTTGAGCCGGCGAACAGTCCCGCTGAAGCCAGGGACGAGGCCATTGCCTTCGGGATGTACCGCTTTTTGAAGCATCGCTTTGCGGATGCTCCGGATGCGGACAACTTGATGGTGGGGTACGACCTCCACATGACCACCCTTGGGTACGACATCAACTTCACCGACACCGATTACAGCAACGGCGATGGCAGGGCCTTGGGCAACCATCTCGCCGCGCAAATCATCGCCTTCGGAATGCAAGACGGGGCCAACGAAACCAACAACTTCGCCAACCAGTCTTACGAACCTGTCAATGAGCCTTTGATTGTGGACCTCCCTGGAAATGCCTCCGTCAGCGACCTCAACCGCTGGCAGCCCCTCACATTGGACTTGTTCATCGACCAAAGTGGCAATGCGATTCCCGGCGAAACGCCCCCCTTCCTTTCCCCAGAGTGGGGGCAGGTGACGTCTTGGGCACTCCACTCGGATGATCTGACGACTTACTCGCGAGAAGGATTTGATTACCAAGTCTACCATGACCCGGGGCCTCCTGCCATGCACACCAACGATGGATCTGGGACCTCCGATCTCTACGCTGCATCCCACAGCATGGTGGCCCAATGGTCCGGAATGTTGGACCCTACGGATGGGGTCATGTGGGACATCAGCCCAGGGGCCATTGGCAACCGCGGCGCATTCCCCACCACCTTGGCCACCTACGGTGACCTCTACGATGCTGAAAATGGTGGGTCGCCCAGCCCTGGGCACGCCGTGAACCCTGCCACCGGCAACCCTTACGCCGCCAACATGGTGCCGCGGGGAGACTACGCCAGGGTACTGGCTGAATTCTGGGCCGATGGGCCAGACTCTGAAACCCCTCCAGGACACTGGTTCACCATCTTGAACTACGTGAGCGATCATCCCAATTTGGTCAAGCAATTCCAGGGGGAGGGTGACGTCCTTTCTGACCTCGAGTGGGACGTCAAGTCCTATTTGTCATTGGGCTCTGCCATGCACGACTGCGCAATATCGGTCTGGGGAACCAAAGGGTGGTACGACTCCTCGCGTCCCATCACAGCAATTCGTGGAATGGCAGAATTGGGGCAGCGCACCGACGCGTCCGCAAGCAACTTCCACCCCGGTGGATTGCCTTTGATTCCGGGCTCCATTGAAACCGTGGAAGCAGGCGATGCACTTGCAGGGCAAGGCGGAGTGAATGTGGGCAAAATCAAACTTTGGGCGTGGAGAGGCAGCAGCGTCATCAACAACGTCGACAC
>JBELJW010000190.1:0-3874 GCA_042089975.1 Flavobacteriales bacterium
AGCGCAAACGCTCCAAGAGCGGTCGCCATCTTTGTGTACATGTTGAACATTAGAACAGGTTTTGGTTTAAACAAACAATTGAAATTTTTCTCATTCTCAACGCCTCTTTCCATCCGCATCCACTGAAGAATGACGGACGTCATCAGGCGAGGTTGCCTCCAAGGGACTCGTTTCCAAGTCACTTTTCAACGGGCTAAATGTAGGAGAATGGACCCGGAAAACCAACATTCGTTAAAGATTATTTAACGACGCTTCCACGCCATTGGTCGAGAAAGGTCCCCGTTTGGTCGGTGATTCCTGCGCAACTTACTGATTCACAACAGCGTGGGATTGAACAAAAAAACAGGTGCATTTGTATCGCTCCAAAACCACAGTCGATTCACCACATCTCAGCGTGCCACGAATCGGCCACATGCTTGACGCCTTCGCGGCGCAAATCGCCCAATTGAGTGACCGTCGTGTCCACCACCTGGACCGAAGCCGGATCCACGTTGCCGCATTTGATTTGGGCCCAAAATTCATGGAGCTTCATCCGCGACCATTGCGCATCATTCCCTCCATTTCGATGCACCACCCATGAGCGGTCGAAGAGGTCCAAGTCGGCCAACGAAGGAGATGCACTGCCCAAACCCTTGAGCGCGGCCACAGAAGCATCGATGCTGCACCCCGTGGCGGCCTGCATGGACTCGTCCACGGCCAACACAACGAATTGGTCCAACACCACCGTGGCCTGGGCATGCAAGGGCTTTCCGTGGGCAGCCCATCCTTTGAGAAAAGCGCCAAGCGCCTCCTCCACCTCCTGACGCTCAGAGGTACTCAAGATTCTGTTGCAGGTGTAGACCCAAACACGTGAGGCATCGGGCAAGGTCAACTCGGTGAGGGGCAATTGTTCCATGGTCAAGGCAAAGGTACTTTCAAGAGAGGTCGAGAGGCATCAAGAAGTATCAAGAAACAGAGGGAGGGTCCAAGGACTGCAGCATCCAAGGAATGGCCACCACCATCAAGGAGGGCAGCGGCGACTGAAGGAAGCCCAGCATGTCGCGGGCCAGCGCGTACCACGGCCATCCCGGCGAACTCAACGCCAGGCCCACCATGGGCACCCCCGAGGTCACGTAGATCAGCAACAGCCAAGGCACGCGGTCAGGCACCCCCGCCGTGCGCAAAAACAAAACATCGAGCATGAAAAACACCACCAAGATGACGGCAGAAAGCCCCCATTTGAAGGCGACCAACTCCCCACGGTCCAGGCCGTGGAAGACGTTCCAAGTGGAACGGCTCACGTAAAAGTTGTGCCTGCCCACCGGCGCGTGGACCGTCCACCATGCCAAACGAGACGCCGCGTCGTCCTGCCAAAATTGCGCCTCGTCCCCCACCTTGAGGTAGTGGTTGACCTTGATTTTGGACTGCTCCTGCAAGAGCCCAAAACCCAGCATCGCCAGGAGCACCAGCAACCACCATGGCCGGCGCCAGGGCAGCATGGGCGGGCGACCTTCCGACTTTGGACGCCCCGTCATGACGCGCGTCGGGCCCGGCGGCCTTGAAGGGTCCACAGGTACCACAGCCCAAAGACCCCTCCGTAAATGAGGACCGTGAAGGTGTAATCGTGGTTGAACTCGAGCCACTCAGGGGCGGTGGCCTGCATCCGCGCGAGAACGATCACCCTGCCAATGTTGGCCGCATGAAGCACGACGATCCCCAGCGGAATGAACCAAAGCTTGGCGGTCCAAGGACCGGGAAAGGCCAAAATGAAAATGGAAAACAACGCAAAGAGCGCCACGCCGTCGCAAGGGGCGCCGATTTGGACCCCGGCATGGCCTGCCACCCCCACGCGGTCCTTGTGCGTCGCCGGCTGGGGATAGGCGCCAGGCTCCCACCCCATCCACCCAAAGGCGGTCTCCGTGGCATCCACCATGTGCGCGATGACCACCTCGTCCAGCATGGTCCGCGGCTTGAGCACCTGCTCGTACGCGACACTCCAGACGATGTAGGCCAAAAAAGCCAACACAAAGAATCGAAACGTTGGGGTGTTCCGCAACTCCCGGAACGTGGACCATGGCGTCGTAGGCATCACCAAATGCTTGTGTCCTCGACGGTGTTGAGGCTTAGGCCTCTTTCTCGAGCAACTCCTCCTCCCTCCGACGGCGCATCGCCGCCGTGGCCAATCCTCCTCCGGCAATCGCCAACAAACTCAACCCACCGTCGAGTGGGATGGTGGTGCATGGATCTGTATAACCAGGACAATCTGGATCACAGATTTCAAAGTCCTGACCAAAGCTTCCACCCTCTGACGCGGCGCACAAAGAAGGACCGTAGTAATCATCACCAGCATCGGGGTCGCAACAGTTTTGAACTTGAGCCTGGACGAAATATGGCAGGGCCAACAACAGAAATCCGAACACAATTTTGGAAAACGACTTCATAAGAGGCAGGTAAAGGAGCGAGACATACTTTTGCGCAAGATGGCAAAGAACTCCCACACTCCGCTCGTCAGCTTCGAAGATTTGAGGCCGTACATCAAATTGCTGGGCAAAAATTGGTGGTTGTTGGCAGTCTTGGCGGTGGCCGGGTACAGCGCAGGAAGGCTGGTCACCCACCAAATGGTCGACGTCCACAACGCCACAGCGGAGATCCTTGTGAACCAAAAAGAGAGCAATGGCATCGACGCGATGCTCGGAGGGCGCGGAGGCTCCCGCGGGTTCAGCTACTACAACGACGACGTCCAAAACCAACTGCGCGTGCTTCGCTCCTACGACCTCGTGGGCCGGGCCATCGACAAAATCAACGACCCCATCGACCACCACCTGGTGGGACGCATCAAAGAAATGCCCGTGGAAGGATTTGGGGCCATCGACATCGAGGTGGACATGGAGGGATGGAGTGCTGACATGGCCTGGGCGGCCATTGACCTCTTCGTTTTGGACGCGCAACGGTACCGGATGGTGTTGCGCGCGACGCAGCCCCAAAGCGAGCAAGTGGCCTTGGAAGCGGCGTTTGGGCAGCGGGTGCAGAAGGAAGGCATCGCCCTGACCGTTCGGTTGGACCCTGAAGTGGCGCGCAGTGCAGAGCGCCTCGAAGCGGCGTCTTTGCAGCACTTCCGGATCCGGGTCAAAACCCGAGACCAGCGGATTGGCCAATACCGCGGGTCCTTGCAAACGACCAATGTGGAGCGCACCAGCATCATCACCTTGACCTGCAGGGACGTCATCCCGGGTCGTGCGAAGCGTTTCCTCGACTCCTTGGCGGCCACCTACATCGATTACACCGCGGAAGCGCGTTTGGCCACCAGCCTTCAAACCGAGGTCTTCATCGATGGACAGCTGGACGAAATCAACGCTTTGACGGACACCTTGGAGCGTCAGGTGGATTTTTACCGGGCCCAAAACGAAGTGCTTGACCTCACTCGGGAACAAAACGAATACTTCAACTCCTTGGTGGACTTGGAGCGTCAGCTGCGGGAAATGGACGTGCAGGCTGAATCCCTCGACGATCTCGGGGTCTTTTTGACGGCCCCCGGCGGCACCGCGGAATTGCCGCCGTCCAGTTATTTCATGCTGGACGACCCATGGATGGGCGAACAAATGGGGGCCTTGATGGAATTGGAGGCCAAGCGATCCGCCATGCTTCTCGACGTTCAACCGGGGTCGTACCAAGTGCGGCGCCTCGACTCCAGCGCGCAACACGTGCGCAGCAATGTGGTGAGCTACCTCGCTGACAAAATGGGCACCGTGGAACGACGACGCATCAACTTGCAATCCGACATCCGCGGACTGGAGTCCAGGCTGTCGGGCTTGCCCAAAACCCAACGCGACATCCTGGCCATGGAGCGCAAGCTTGGGGTCAACGAAAAACTCGCTGTGTACCTGCTCGAGCGCAA
>JBELJW010000014.1:0-22056 GCA_042089975.1 Flavobacteriales bacterium
TGGTGCACGACTCGGACGGGCGATGTGCACCGCATCGACCCCGCCACAGGAGCGTACACCACCGTGTTGGACATCAATGTTTTCGGAGGAAACGGCAGTGAGGCCGGTTTGCTAGGCATGGCCATGCATCCTGACTGGGACAATACACCAGAGGTCTTTCTCGTGTATTGCACAGGCAACTGGAACAATGGTTCTGAACGCCTGAGCAAATTCACTTGGGATGGTGAAAACCTCGTCGATGAACAAGTCCTGCACACCGTCAATGCCGGAGGCATTCACAACGGCAGCCGCTTGTTGGTGCTCCCCGACAACACTCTTTTGATGACCACAGGAGATGCCGGAGATGGAGGACAAAGCTCTCAAAACGACAACAGCGACAACGGCAAGGTGCTCCGCTTCAACCTCGACGGCACGGTGCCAAGCAACAACCCCGACCCCAACAGCCACGTGTACTCGAAAGGACACAGAAACAGTCAAGGCCTTTGTTTGGGTCCCAACGGATTGATTTACAGTTCAGAGCACGGCCAAAACAACTGGGACGAATTCAACATCATTGAAATGGGCCGCAACTACGGATGGCCCAATGTCGAAGGCCCATGCAACACTTTGGGAGAGCAGGCTTTCTGTGCAGAAAATGACGTCATGGAACCCCTTAAGACATGGTCTCCTTGCGCCGCGGTCAATGGGATTGAATTCTACGATCATCCAAGCATCCCGGAATGGCAAGGCTCGGTGTTGATGGCCGTCCTTGGAGGTTTTGCCCTGAATGACAAAAGATTGAGTGTCCTGCACATGAGTGAGGATGGTCTGTCCATTGAGAGCGAAGACCAGTTTTTTTCTTCGTTCAACCAAAGGGTCCGAGACGTGGCCGTCCACCCAGAAACAGGTGCTGTGTACTTGGCGTTCAATGGCCCCAATTACCCTGGGTCTGGACCCAATGTGATCAAGGAGTTCCGCCCTTTGGCAACGAGCCACATCGGGGAATGGTCTTCAGCACGCGGTTTGGACCTCTTCCCCAACCCTAGCAATGGGTTGGTGCGCTGCAACATGAGCGAAGAATGGCACCAGGTGCCCGCTGTGGTTTACAGCCCGGAAGGAAAGCGCGTTTGGGAAGGACAACTAACCAATGCCTTGACTTGGGATGTTTCTGCTTGGGAAGCTGGCATGTACTTCCTGACCTCGACCAATGACGCAGGCAAGACCATGAGCCGAACCCTGGTTGTTCAATAAACACATCACATCATGATGCGATTTCTAGCCTGCCTTGCTGCCCTGACCCTGATAGCCCCACCTGCATCGCTGGGCGCGGACGACACAGCCTCAGCAGACACCTTGTTGTGGAATTGGGTAAAGTTGGACTCTGCAGCCATCTCGGCTTTCAGTCCGCTCTTGGCCCCAGAACAAATCCCGGCCACCCGTTGGATGTCTGATTCTGTTCTGACCAATGGATTCGGCAGCGCCGACGTTTCATCCGCAATGAATGCCCTGCCGGGTGTGTCCATGGAAACCCGTGGATTGGGCGGAAGCCGACGGCTCACCGTCAGAGGGTCTGCCCTGAGGTCGCCCTTTGCCGTGCGCAACACAATGCTCTACATCCGTGGATTCTTGCTGACGGAAGCCGACGGCAACAGCCCCATTGAATGGCTTGACCCGACTTGGTCGGGACCCATGTCTTTGGTCTCAGGCCCAGCGGCCACCGTCTTTGGCGGTGCCTATGGAGGGGCGCTCATGGTGGAAGGACTTCGAAGACAGAAAATGCTTCGGCTTCAATCCACGCTTGGCACCACAGGAAGTGGTGGCGCACAGGGATTGCTCAGCGCTTCATTTGCTGCAAAGGGTTGGAACATCCGTGCATCTCGGACCCAAAACAGTGGTTACCGCGATTGGGAGTCCAATGAGAAATGGCAAGTCGAAGTCGACCGAGCCTGGGGAAGCCGCAAAGCCAAGCACTACAACTGGCTCGCTTTCATGTCGGGATCATGGGATTTGCCGGGCTCCATTGACTCGGTTCGTTTGGACACCCTCCCCACGTCTGCCCCTGGCGATGGGTACAATGCCTCGGTCAAGCGCAACCGTTTGATTTGGGGACATCACCTGCACGTCCCCAACCTTAGCGCCAACCAGCACCGCAGCTCACTTGATGTCTGGGCGCTGGCGCGTTGGACGAACAAAGAGAACCCCTTCGGCACCTCTCCTTTTTTCAAAGGATACAAGGAAGAGTCTGGCTGGGGCGGAAGCCTTCGCATGCGCCAGAGATGGGCCCCATGGTCTTTAGCCAAAGCGGACTTTCATGCAGAATGGACCTTGCTTGCTGTCGCGGACCAAGGAACCTTTGGTCTTTGGGAGGATCCTCTGGATGGAACCCAAAGCCCGCAGACGTACGACCTTCAAGTGCGCACTTCACGGGCGCACTTCGCTCCTGCGTTGTCTTGGGCATGGAAGAATGGTTGGAGGCTAGAAGGAGCGGTGGCCTTGTCGGCACGCTCGCGGTCCGCGGATGGCATTGTGCTGGACACAGCCTACGTGGCACCGTTCAACACTGCACAAATTCTGCCCAGGCTTGGTTTGTCCAAGACGCTTGGAGAGAACCTGAGCCTGTTTGCCCAGACCAGCACTGGATTCAGCGACCCCACCAATTTTGAAAGCTTGCCTGTCGACAACGCCCGTGGCATGGTGTCGGTTTTGAACGCAGAAAATGCTTGGAACCTGGAACTGGGGGCAAGACATCCGCTTGGAGAGGTTGTGCTCTACGACCAGCGCGTCCAAGGGCCCATCGTGGAAAGCGTTGACAGTCTTGGCGCATCATCGTTTGTGAACGATTCGTCATCCATGCGGATGCAAGGTGTCGAGGCGAGAACGGCACATGTTATTGGGAACCACCGTCTCCAGGCCTCAGCCACCTGGCAACAACACCGTTGGGCGGCAGGAAAGCTGCCCGGATCGCCTCAATGGATGGCGAACCTCCAATGGAATTGGGCCTTCTGGAACAAGGCACATCGTTTCGAATCCCACCTGTGGATCCGCGGCGTGGGCAAAACATTCCTCGACAATGCCAACGAGAACGTCGCACCTGGATATGCCTTGGGCAATTTCGAGGTGACTTGGTCCCCTGCAGCCTCTTCCGTCAAAGCCACAATGGGAATGCGAAACCTGACCAACACCGCTTACTCCGGTTGGAACCAATTGAACGCATTTGGAGGTCGATTTTTCAACCCTGCCCCTCCCCGCACTGGGTATTTGACGCTGGTGTGGGAACTGAACTGAATCGAACGCCTCGGAGCTTCGTTGTTCCGGCTCAATCAAGGACCAAGACCTGCACGCGCCTGTTCTTCGCGCGCCCATCTTCTGTCGCGTTGTCTGCGATGGGTTCATCGGGTCCAAGTCCCAAGGTTTCGATGCGCACTGCATCAATGCCTCGATCTGTCAGAAATGTTGAAACAGCGAGTGCACGGTCGTGGCTCAGAGCCATGTTGGAGGCCAGGCTTCCCACGTTGTCCGTATGACCTTCGATTTGGATGCGCACCTCAGGGTTTTCTTTCATCCACAGTGTCAATCGTTCACACCCCGCCTGAAATTCTTCGCGGAGTTGGGCCAACCCGGAAGCAAACTGGATGGCATCCAACGTGAAGCTCATTCCCGCCTCAATGGGCTCAAGTTCGATCTTGACAAAAGGCGCGAGATTTTCCAGGGCCTCTCCTTTCTGGTTGTAACGTTTCATGCCAAACACAAACCCTTCGGCCGAGGCCTCAAAATTGTAATTCCCAAGACCGGGAAGCGGGATCAAAAACCCATTTTCAGGATCAGAAACAGCAGATGCCACACGCTGTCCTGTTTCCAAATCATTCAAAACCACGTCGGCCCTCAACGATTCACCGGTCGCAGCGTTCACCACCATGCCCGTCAGCCTGGCAACCTCAATGGCTCGGTCCTCTTTTTCCAATGGAATCTCCCAAAAATTAAGGTTGTCTGAGTCGCGTGTGGATGCGAAAAGGGCACGGTCGCCCCTTGGCGTGACCATCAAACTGTTGTCTTTGCCGTGGCTGTTGACCCCCCGACCCAGATTTTTGGGCTGGCCCCAAGTTCCATCCTTCTTACGTCGGGAAAGGAACACATCCAAGCCGCCCATGCCAGGATGTCCATTGCTGCTGAAGTACAGGGTCTTGCCATCGGGATGAAGGAATGGACTTTCCTCCGTTTTGGCGGTGTTGACAATCCCTGGCAACGATTTGGGCGCCGACCATCCACCATGATCCAGCCTGTGACTCACCACCAGGTCAGAGGGGACGTTGTGGCCCTTCATCGCCTTGGCAAAAATCAAGGTGTTCCCATCGGCGCTTAAGGTCGGCTGGCTCTCCCATCCTGCGGAATTGGGTGCGCCCAGATTTTTCCCCAACGTCCATTTCTGTGTAGTCTCGTCCCAGTTGCTTTCAAACAGGTCGCAAGACCCCTTCCCCCTTCTTGGGCCGTAGCCATCCCTTGGTGTCGCACATGCCGTGAAGACCATGGTTTTGCCGTCTCCAGACAGTGTGGGAGCACCTTCATTTTGGGCCGTGTTCACACCGCGAAGCGGCACAGGTGCAGTCCACTCCTCTTTTTCTGGCGACCAACGACAAGAATAAAAATCCTCTCCACCTTGCCCTGACCATTGCCCTTTGCCGGTGGAAGAAGACCGCGTGAACACGATCCATTCCCCGGTCAAGTCAAATGCCCCGTAGTATTCATGGGCGGCAGAATTGGGGCCACCTCGAACCATGCGCGCTTCAGTCCCTTCCGCGCTGCTTGACATCACCTCCAACCCAAAGCGCAAGCCGGCCTCCACCCATGACCTTTCCTCTTGCATTGCCTGCAACTCCCCATTGGCTCGGATTCCATCCCATTGTTTCAACGTCTCCAGTCCTTCTTCGTATTCACCTGAACACCATTGCGCTTCTGCCAATTGCACCCAACCATGGGGAAACATGTCCGGATCCAATGAAAGCGCATGGGCAAGGGTGGATTGAAAATTTGAAGACTCCACTTCCTGCTCGATTTGAGCCTTCAAAAACCAAGCCTCTGCAAACCCAGGGGATTTGCCGATGGCCTTTTCCAAGTGCTGCACTGCCACGTTGAAGGACAAAAACCGATACGCTTCAAGTGCTTTGGCATAAGCCTTTTGTGCAGCTCGACTGGGCTTGTCTTCTTGAGCTTGTGCACCCAAAGTGAATGCTGTCATCAAAACAAGCAGGACCAGTCCACAACGCCTCGTCATCATGTTTGGCTTCATGGGGTGAAAATCCATCAAAAGGTTTGAAATTGCGGACACTTGCGGACAAACATTTGGACAGCGTGCACATTTCTTTGCTTTCTGACACCCATGGACACATGGACGAACGGGTGCTTCACCACGTGAAAGGCAGCGACGAAATCTGGCATGCAGGGGACATTGGAGATTTGGCCGTGACAGATGCGTTGGGCAAGATTGCCCCGTGCCGTGCTGTCTTTGGCAACATCGATGGGCAAGAGATTCGACAGGAGTGGCCCGAACACCTGCATTTCGAGACTGGCGGTGCCACGATTTGGATGACGCACATTGGCGGAAGACCCCCCAAGTATGCCAAGGGAATCCTGCCAGAATTGACCCAACGCAGGCCCACCCTGTTCGTGTGCGGCCACAGCCACATCCTCCTTGTGAAGAAAGTGAAGCATTGGGGCGGGCTGCATTTGAACCCTGGAGCAGCAGGCATCTCAGGTTTTCACAAAGTGAGGACCATGCTTCGCTTCGAAATCCACGATGGCACCATTGCCAACATGCGGGTCATCGAGTGGCCCCGGCGATGACCCCATTGCAAACCAGAAGGGCAATATTCTGCCCTGCGCTGGGCTTGTACTTGTCATTTGCACCCTATCTTTGACACATCAGGCGTCACGACGACGCTTCAGTGCCGGAAAAAGGCACTTTTCCCAAAGACAACGTAGGAGGATGTTTGACATCATTGAATTGAACGGCAAGAAAGTTGCCGATTTGCGACAAATCGCAGGCAAGCTTGGAATCACCAAGTTGGACAAAATGAAGAAGCAGGACTTGGTGTACAGCATCTTGGACGAACAAGCGGCCCAGCCCTCCAAGGGCAGGCCCGCTTCCAAGTCAAAGGACGACAAACCAAAAGCAGCTCCTGCCGGCAGAAAGCCCTCAGGCTCACCCAAGGCTGACGACACGAAAAAGGACGCCGACAAACAACCTTCCAAGGCCAAATCTGCCTCGAAGGGAACCGACAAAAAGTCGAATTCTTCTGAGGAAAACGGGCCAGACAAGACCGCAACCAAAGACGGAACCCGGGAGAGCGAGGACGGCCCAAGCAGACGTTCAGGCGAAAGCATGAGGGACCGCAGGGACCGTCGTAGACGCGAAGGACAAGATGGCAACCGCGCCCAAGACGACAACCGCGACCAAGAAGGTCAGGAAAAAGGCCAGGACAAGCCTCAAGACAAAGGAGAGCGCGGTGACCGTCGCGGAAGGAACGACCGGAACAACCGGAACAACAATAGGACCGATCGAAACAACAGTAACGACCGCAACAGCCGGAACGATCGCAACGATCGCAACGACAGAAACCGGAACAACAGGAACAGACGGGACCCCTTCTTGTCAGAACCTGAAGAGCACGGATTTGACTTCGACGGCATTGTGCAAACAGAAGGTGTGGTCGAAGTTCAACCAGAAGGTCATGCATTCTTGAGGTCTGCGGACTACAACTACTTGAACTCACCCGACGACGTCTACGTCTCCGGCAAGCAATTGAAGCAATTTGGCCTGCAAACAGGAGACAACGTTGTTGCAGCCATTCGACCCCCGCGCATTGGTGAGAAATACTACCCGCTGATCGATGTCAAGAGCGTCAATGGCAGAAGCCCTGAATGGATCCGCAATCGGGTTCCTTTCAAATTCTTGACCCCCTTGTTCCCCCAAGAGCGGTTCAATTTGAGCACATCACGGGGAACCGTAAGTACGCGATTGATGGACCTCTTCGCCCCCATTGGAAAGGGCCAACGTGGCATGATTGTCTCCCAACCCAAAACTGGAAAGACCACCTTGTTGAAGGATGTGGCCAACGCCATCAGCCTGAACCACCCCGAGGTCTACCTGATCATCTTGCTCATCGACGAACGTCCCGAGGAAGTCACCGACATGAAGCGGAGTGTGAATGCCGAGGTCATTGCTTCCACTTTTGACGAGCCGGCAGACCGACACGTTCGGATTGCCAACTTGGTGCTTGAAAAAGCCAAGCGAATGGTCGAGTGTGGACATGACGTCTGCATCTTGCTCGATTCCATCACCCGTTTGGCCCGGGCGTACAACACCGTATCTCCTTCATCAGGAAAAATCCTCTCAGGTGGTGTCGAGGCGAATGCACTGCAGAAGCCCAAGCGCTTCTTTGGCGCCGCCCGCAACATTGAAAACGGGGGGTCACTCTCCATCATTGCCACGGCCTTGACGGAAACAGGCTCCAAGATGGACGAGGTGATTTTCGAAGAATTCAAGGGCACAGGCAACATGGAGCTTCAGTTGGACCGAAAGATTTCCAACCGCCGCATCTATCCTGCCATCGACATCCTGTCCTCGGGAACACGTCGTGAAGACTTGCTCATGGACAAGGAAACATTGCAGCGCATTTGGATCCTTCGCAAGCACTTGGCCGACATGAACAGCATCGAGGCCATGGAGTTTGTCAAAGACCGTGTTGAAGCAAGCCGAAACAACGAAGACTTCTTGTCTTCGATGAATGGATAACCCCATGTCGTTTCGACGCATGCTGGGAACCTCCCTGCTCTTGCTGGTGGGCTATGCCCTGCTGAAAAGCTGGTTGCTTGAGCATGTCCCTTACGAAAGGGCTGTGGCGCTCGGCGGACTGTACCATTGGTCCTCCTTGGTGCTGCTTGCGGCCTGCTGGTCCTTCTGGTTGGTCAGACAAAAAGAGAGCAAAGGGTCGATATGGGGCGATGTGCAGCAATTGTTGAGGCCCACCCTCTTCCATGCCTTGTTGGCATCCTTGTCCGTTTGGGTATGGAACCACGCTTGGGCAGAGGAAACGACCCAGCTTAGGAAATCCATCCGGATGGCACAAATCAATGCGAACACAGAGAGTGACAAGGCCTATGCCTCGTTTCTAGATGCCCAAGACAACCTCCAACCAGAACTCATGCCTGACCGTCAAACCTACCGAGAACAGGCCACCGCTCAGGTGGATTGGATGCTCTCAGGCGGGGTGACGTTGGTGTTGTCTTTGCTGGTGTACGTTCTTGCCGCATTTGTGCTTTCTGTCGTTTCAAGCGTCGTCGTCCATCAGATTTGGGGCATCACCACGTTCAGATAATGTACATTTATCGACCATGAAACTGCCGCTTCCTCACATTCTATGGACATGGATTTTGGTCCTGTCGACATGCAGCATCGGGTATGGCCAGGGAAATGGGCGAAAGAACCTTCCCAACTTTGACGCGAGGCCCTACCACTTCGGGTTCATGTTGTCGGCCAACCAAAGTGATTTCAATTTTGCCATGTCCGACAGCTTGTCGGATGATCTCAGAGGCATCTCCAACATGCCTCAGGCGGGATTCAACATGCACCTCATGGGGTCGTATACACTCACCCGGCACATGCGCATCCGGTTTGAACCCGGACTCAGCTTTCAGGACCGTGGACTCAATTACAAGTTTGAAGGCACATCCGATGCTGTAAAAAGGACTGAAGCGGTCAACCTCGATCTTCCCCTCGTTCTGAAGTACCGAACAGACCGCGTGGACAACATTGCGGCCTACGCCCTCTTTGGGGTGAAATACTCGAGGGACTTTCAATCCCAAGAAAACGTAAACCAGCAACTGCAATCGGACAACATCTTGAGACTGCAATCCGGGAATGTGGCGGCCGACATTGGAGCTGGACTCGACATCTTCCTGCCTTTTTTCAAGTTTTCCATTCAAGCCAAAACGGAGCATGGCCTCTTGAACGTGTTGATTCCAGACGACAACAACTTCGCCAATCCTTTGGATTTTCTCAGAACGCGCAGCTTTGTGCTGTCGTTTTGCTTCGAAGGCTGACCCAAATGGAGGACACGTTCCAAACCTTGTCCGCCCCTTGTGAGGGCCTGTTCAAGGCCAAGGGCTCCAAGCATTTTGGCTATGGCTTCCCCATTCAAGACGAAGGGCAAGTCAAGAAACACCTCGATGACCTGCGCAAAAGGCATCACAGTGCACGTCATGTTGCCTACGCGTGGATGCTGGGCTTTGATGGCACACACTTTCGTTCCAGCGACGACGGGGAGCCCAGCAATTCAGCGGGGCCGCCGATTTTGGGCGTCATTCGATCGAATGAGCTTACCCATGTCATGTTTGCCGTGGTCCGGTATTTTGGCGGCGTGAAACTTGGCGTGGGGGGATTGATTGAAGCATACAGGGAAGGCGCAGCAGAGGCCCTGGCACAAGGACAGGTCGTGACACGCATCCGACGGAAGAAGCTCCGTATCACTTTCGCCTACGAACACATGGGCGTGGTGATGGGCCTGCTCAAGCGATGGGGGATCGAACCCGCCCATACCGACTTCCAAATGACTTGTGCACTGGATGTGGACGTCCGGCTTTCAGAATCCGAAGGCTTCCATTTGGCCATGGAACAAACACGTGTCGCCAAGGTCCAGGCCCTTTCCTGACTTTCTCTCAGGGAGGAGAGAAAAGAACCACCCGGACTCAGCCCTTTCTGCAGAAGTAAACCCATCGCTCCTCGCCCAAACTGTACCGCTCGTACAACTCCGCCCCAAGAAGTTCCAACATGTCCACGACCTCCACATCGAAGCCAGCAGCGCGCAATCGGTTGGGATAGTCCACGTGGCCGTACAACCTGACATGATCCTGCTGCCAATACAGACGTTCCCTTTCCATGGGATCTGTCACCATTGGGTCCTCCTCTGTTGCTTCATTGCCATAGTCAATTGGCACCTGAAGCACCGCCCATCCACCCGGACGCAAAACGCGGTGGAATTCAGCCAGAACCCGACGATCGTCTTGGACATGTTCCATGAGGTGGTTGGCCATCAAGACATCAAAGGAAGCATCCTCAAAGGGAATGTCATGGCAATCAAAATGGTGGTCCGCCCAAGGGCTGTCCAAGTCGGCGGTGACGTAATCCAAATGCCCCAACTTCCTGAACCGCCTCAAATAGCAATACTCAGGGGCGAGATGCAACATCCTAAGAGACGCGTTGAAAAAGTCCGTCTTCCGTTGCAAAAACACCCATACGGCTCGGTGACGCTCAAGGCTCAAGGAATGTGGCGCTAAGGCATTGGGTCTTGAGCGCACACGTCCATACGGAAGCATTTTGCGGTAGGTCTTGCCAACGATGGGGTCCTCCAAGGAAGAACCGGCATAGGCCCAGGCCACTGACTGAAGGGCCAAATGGGCCCCTCTTTGCAACACTGTTCTCGGGACCCATCGGGTCAAAGCACTCACCAATCCCATGGGGCAAAAGTAAGGCGGGACCCATCGGCCCCGCCCCTCTTTCCAAATGTGTTCTATTCTTTATCGCACCACCAAAGTCTGTCTTGCGGTTTGGCCGCCAGACAAGACACGAATGCTGTACCACCCTGCAGGCCAATCGGCCACAATGTCCCCTGCGACAGGTCCACTCCAAACCACACGGCCCTGTGCATCCAAAACTTCCATGGGCGATCCCAAGTCCATGCCTGAAATGCGGATGGCTTCACCCGTGACAACCGGATTGGGACCCACAGACCACCCCTGTCCCGAAGCATCATTCACCAGGGAGGTGCCTTCGACCGTGACCGTGCTTCCGATGCGCGGCGTGGCGCATTCAACAGGAAGTGGCTCCGCCGTCCATGCGTAGAAAAAGTAGTAGTAGCTGAAGCTTGGCCCAGCAGTGCTGTTGGTGACCGTCAACAGGTCGCCTACTGCATATGGATAGTCCAAAGTAGAATCTGTGCCTTCTCTCCATAGCTGGGGGTCGTCAGACGTGCACCGCAAACCATATCCATTGCCTGGCGCGATGTCCCAATCAAGGTTCAACACGAACGTGCCGTCTTCCACCAGCTGCGTCGTGCTCTCCAGAACGGCACCAAAGGCATCGATCAATTCAAAGCTCCGCTCGTATGTGCCATCCGCAAACAACGTCACGCTGTTCAAGCGAAGGTCTTCGTGCACATCAAACTCCAACCAACGATCGCTGTTGCCGTGGTAGGCCCCACCCTCTTGGTTGGTCAACTCACCTCCAAGCTGGGACTCACCTCCACTCACACGGACATCCTCTGCCCAGTAGGTGGTGGTCACATTCACTTGAAGAGAAAAATCATTCCCCTCTGCCAATAGATTGCCCTCGAATGGGGCATCAAACCAACGAACGTTCTCCCCTGTAGCATTCAAATCCACGACCGCAGGTGCCGGAATGGTTTGGTCTTGGGTCACCACTGGGTTCTCGAGTGGGGAATCGTACACTTCGACAAAAAGCGTGTCCGACAGACCGTCGTTGCCACAGATGTCCACGCTGTACACGGAATAGGCTCCCGACGTTTCCACGACGATGCTCTGGGTATCCTCCCCAGTCGACCAGATCCAACTGTCGGCATTGGAGGCAGTGAGGTTGAGCTGACCTCCGTCGCACAAGTTGACGTCACCGTCCACCTCGATTGCCGGATCATTGCCCAAAATCTCAACCACCGTCAACAGGTTGGAGAAGCCCGCACAGCCGTCTGCGTCGTACACCAAAACACTGTAGGCACCACCGGCATCCACAGCCACGGAGGCCGTCGAGTCCCCTGTGGACCATGCGTAGCTGGCGAAACCAAGCGGCGCACTCAACAAGACCGTTTCGCCCGGGCAAAAGGCCTCTGCACTTGCCGTGGCAGCCACATCGACGGTGCAGGGCACCTCCAGCACGTTGTGGTACTGGTCCACCGCAGGGTTGTCGATGACCGTCTCCAGCCCACTTGGCCATTGAATGGTGGCTTCCTCTACCACCTCGGCGGACCCCAGTCCAAAGCGACAAGTGAACGCACAAGTGATGCCGTAGCTCTCTCCAGCCCTCACCTCACGCACCTGGGCCCCAAAGTCTCCTGTGATCACCACCTTGGCCCCAACAGCATCCATGTTGCTCTGAAATCCTTCCAAATCAAAAGCAATCCAGTTGTTGTCGTTGCCATCGTTCACCCACAACACATCCTCATTCTGGTTGTCCGGAGACACGTAACCGTCGCCGTAGCTGGCATACACATCAAGCTGACCGTCGCGGTCCACATCCCCAGTGGCAAAGCTGTGCATGGTGTCGTTGTTGGGGAATGCATTGGGCACTTCTGTGAAGGTGTGGTCGCCGTTGTTGTGGTACAACGCGTGGGTGCCTCCAGCGTAAATCAGGTCCATGAACCCGTCGTTGTCGAAATCCTCCAGTTTGGCTTGCAAGAAAAACCCTTCCACTTCCAAGCCACTCCCTTCTGTGATGTTGTTGAAATGGCCGGTGCCATCGTTCTCCATGAGGTAGAGCGTGGTGCTGTGGTTCGTCACCAAGCAGTCAAAATCCCCGTCGTTGTCAATGTCTCCAAAATCAGCCGTCCAGCTTTGCTCATAAAACACCAAGCCGCGCTCCAGGGCCTCTTCTGTCCAGCCTCCATTGCCATCGTTCACCCAGAGTTGGTTCACGCGACGTGGATCTTGGGGATCGTTCACGAACTGCCTGCACTTGGCGATGAACAAATCGATGTCCCCATCGCTGTCAAAATCACTCCATACCGTGCCGTAATTCCCGCTGTGGTCGTTCTGAGATGAGTAATTTGCCAAGTCATAGTCCATCAAATCGATGAGCTGCGGCGCAGGCTCCAAAGTGCCTTCTGAACCTCCCTGCCACATCCGGCTGAGGGCATCGTCGTGGCATCCGAAGACATCCAAAGACCCGTCGTTGTCAATGTCGACCCAGTTGCAGGCCTGCATGAACATGCTGCCATCACTCAAAGACATGCTGGTCGACACCCCTGGAGCCGTGATGTGCTGCACGTGCACTCCATCGTAAGACCCACCACTGAACACGTCTTTGTGCCCATCGTTGTCAAAGTCTGCAACGCACATGCCCCACTGGGAAGCATCGCTGACCTGGCCCAAATTGTGGTCCACAAAGCCACCCTCAGTGGTTTGGTAGAGCGTGTGAAGGATGTTGCTCTCATCCAAAACAATCAAGTCATCGTAGCCATCGCCGTCCAAATCGGCAAAGCCCACACAACCCCCGCTGTTGAAAGTCGTGGGCAAAGCATTGTTTGCATTGGTGAACGACTGGCCCAGGGCCACCGAAGTTCCCCAAGTGAGGAGCATGCCCAAAGTGGCAATGTGGAAGGAAAGAGTTTTCATGGTTGGTGGTTTCTATTCTGAGGTCCGCCAAGTTAACTCTTCTGTGGGTATCAATGTTGCATCAAAGCGCCAAACCTACCTTTGCGACCATGGTTTTGGGACAAAAAGCGGCCTTCCACACCCTCGGCTGCAAGCTGAATTTCAGCGAGACCTCCACCCTTGCGCGTCAATTGGAGGAGTCTGGCTACGCAAGGGTGCACATCGACGATGCCCCCAATGTTGTGGTCATCAACACCTGCAGCGTCACCGACCAGGCCGATGCAAAATGCCGCAATGCCGTTCGGCGTGCCATGCAAAGCAATCCTGAGGCCTTCGTTGTGGTGGTGGGCTGTTACGCCCAACTCAAGCCAGAGGAAATCGCCAGCATCGAAGGCGTGGACCTCGTACTTGGGGCAGGAGAAAAATTCAACTTGATCAAGCATCTTGACACCCTCCAGCACAAAGGAGAAGGACGGGCCATTGCTGGGGAAATCAAAGAAGTGAAAGACTTCATTCCGGGACATTCGAGTGGGGACCGAACCAGGTCCTTCTTGAAGGTCCAAGATGGCTGCAACTATTTCTGCGCGTTTTGCACCATTCCATTGGCACGTGGCCGCTCGAGGAGTGCCACTGTGGCCGAGACCTTGCAGCAAGCTGAAAAAGCCGTGGCGGCCGGGGCCAAAGAAATTGTGCTCACTGGGGTGAACATTGGAGATTTTGGCACGTCGCATGGCGAAACTTTGCTGGACTTGGCCAAGGCTCTTGATGGATTGGATGGCGTTGAACGGTTCCGCATCTCCTCCATAGAACCCAACTTGCTCACCGACGATTTGATTGATTTTGTGGCCACCTCTCGAAAGTTCCAGCCACACTTTCACATCCCCTTGCAGTCTGGAAGCGACAAGGTCCTTGGCGCCATGCGACGTCGATACAGAACCGACTTGTACCGTTCCAGGATCCAACACATCCGCGAAGTGCTTCCCACTGCGGGCATTGGCGTGGACGTGATCGTGGGATTTCCCGGAGAGAGCGATCAAGATTTTATGGACACAGTTGATTTTATCAAATCACTGTCATTAAGCTATCTACATGTCTTCACCTACAGCGAAAGACCCAACACCACTGCGCTCAGGATTGACGACGTTGTGCCGGTCCCTGTTCGGAAACAGCGCAACAAAATCTTGCGCAACCTCAGCCTGAAAATGCAGCGTGCACATTTTGAACAAGGATTGGGACGGGCCCATCAAGTCCTTGTGGAAGATGCCACCGAAGATGGCCTTCGCATGGGGTACACGCCCAATTACATCCGGGTGGCAGTTCCCTTTGATCAGGCGCAAGGAAATCAAGTCGTTCCCGTGCACTTGGAGCGGGTGGACCCACTCGGGTGGGTCTCTGGTGAGGTTCAAAGCTCTTGACGCCATAGCTTCGCATCATGTACCCCAACCTCTACCACGTCTTTCTTGATCTGTTGGGATGGGACCTCCCCGCCCTCAAACTCATCAACAGTTTTGGCTTTTTTGTGGCCCTGGCCTTTGTGGCGGCGCATGCCTTGCTGAGTCGTGAAATGAAACGCATGACGCTCCAAGGACACTTTCAGCCCTCAGAACAAAAGGTCGAAATCGGCCATGGGCCGCACCCTTTGGATTTGGGAATGCAGGCCATGGTCGGCTTCGTGTTGGGCTGGAAAGTGATTTACTTGCTTGTGAATGCCTCAACCCTGTTTGATGGAGGTGGGCTTCCTCAAGCCCATCTTTTCAGCACTGAAGGAAATGTGCTTTGGGGCATTGTGGGCGCTGTTTTGTTGACTGCATGGCGTCATTACGAAGTCAAGAAAGACCAGCTCCCAGAGCCCAAAACCGTCACGCAGACCATCATGCCCCACGAGTGGGTCGGTGGCATCACAGCCGCCGCAGCCTTGGGTGGCATCGCAGGTGCCAAGATGTTTCACCTTCTCGAGTACCCCGAGGAATTCGTGGCGTTTCTTGAACGCCCAAGTTTGTCTGCATTCCTCGGAGGACTGACCATCTATGGAGGGTTGATTGTAGGGGGGCTCTCTGTTTACGCATTTGCCAGACGCAAAGGCCTCCACTTTCTCCGACTCGCAGACGCCACTGCACCAGGCCTTTTGCTCGGTTACGGCATTGGCCGCATGGGCTGCCACATCAGTGGAGACGGGGATTGGGGCATCCCCAACCCCAACCCGATGCCCGATTGGCTTTCCTGGGCGCCTGAATGGGTCTGGCGTTATGCATACCCCAACAATGTCAATGCGGTGTACGGACCACGAGAGGCAGGATACACCGGGAAATTGATTGACCCCAATGTGCACTCGTGGCCATCCTTTGAAGGGTACGGCACTTTTTTGGACCCTGCTGTTTTCCCAACACCGATCTACGAGACCACTGCTGCGGTCATGGGATTTGCCATTCTTTGGGCCATGCGAAAGCGTTGGAGCTCACCAGGAAAGGCCTTTGCCGCTTATCTCATGTTCAATGGCTTTGAGCGCTTTTGGGTCGAAAAGATCCGCGTGAACACCACCTTTGATTGGTTTGGCATCACCATGACCCAGGCCGAGTTGATTTCTGTGTGCACCTTTTTGTCCGGGGTGGCCCTGTGGGTCTGGACGACAAGGCGCGCGCGCCAGGATTGACCTCAGTGTCCTTCTCGAGGGTCAAAAGTGAGGCAGATTCCGTTGATGCAATAACGCGTTCCGGTTGGAGTCGGTCCATCGGGAAACACATGGCCGAGGTGGCTGTCGCATCCTGAACACCGCACCTCTACCCTTGTCATCCCAAGGGACCGGTCAACCACATGTTTCACATTCGCCTCTGGCAGTTCCTTGTCAAAGCTGGGCCAACCGCATCCGGCATCAAATTTGGCTGTGCTGCCAAACAACTCCAAGCCACATCCTTTGCATGCGTACAGGCCTTCACGCCACTCTGCGTTGAAGCCGCTCGTGAAGGGACGCTCTGTGCCTTGCTCGCGCATGACACGGTATTCCGCCTCGCTGAGGTGGGCCCGCCACTCTTCTTTTGTTTTCGGAGCCATGTTGCCGGGGAGTCTTTCAGCGTTGCCCTCCAGACTTGGGCTTTCCGCCGCCGCCCGATTTGCCATGGCGCTTCCCGCCACCACCGCCTCCATGACGGCCACCGCCTCCATGACGGCCACCGCCTCCGTGACGGCCACCGCCTCCGTGACGGCCCCCTCCGGAGCCTCCTCTGCCACGTGACCCCGAAGACTTGGGGTCGTAGTCTGGGACAGCTCCGAGGGATTCAGGGACTTTCAGCTTGGGAACCTCTTTCTCGATGAGTTTCTCAATGTTCCCAAACCTGCGCATGTCGTCTGGGGTGACGAGTGTGATGCCCTCTCCCTTGCGCTCTGCCCTGGCCGTCCGGCCAATGCGGTGCACGTAATCTTCCTCATTGGGCGGCACGTCATAGTTCACCACCAGCTCGATGCTGTCGATGTCAATGCCCCTCGACACTACATCTGTGGCCACAAGGATGGGCAGCTTTTGTTGACGGAAGGCCAACATCACTTCTTCCCTTTCAGACTGTTCCAAATCACTGGACATTCGACCGCACTTGATTCCTCCTTTGCGGAGGGCCCGCACCACTTGACCCACCGTTCTTTTCCTAGAGGTAAAAACAATGCCGCTTTTCACGTTGCGCTCCTTCAGGACCTCGACAAGGACTGCATCCTTTTGATGGTCGAACAAAACGTAAGCACCCTGCTTCACCTTGGCAGCAGGCTTGCTCAAGGCAAGCTGAACCGTAACCGGATCCCTAAGGAGGTCGTGGGCAAGGGTGCGCATGCGGTCAGGCATGGTGGCAGAGAAGAGCAAGGTCTGTCTCTCACTTCGGCAATGGGAGGCAATGCGCATGATGTCTTGGTGGAACCCCATGTCCAACATGCGGTCGGCTTCATCCAGAATCAACACCTCCAGCGAGCTGAGGTCAACATATCCGAGGGTGAGGTGGGAGAGCATGCGACCTGGGGTCACAATGACAATGTCTGCTCCTTCGGTTAGCGCTTTCTTCTCTTGGGCAAATTCCTTCCCCGTGCCTCCCCCATAAATGGCGAGGCTTGTGATGCCCGTATAGTAGGCAAAGCCCTCTGCGGCTTGGTCGATTTGACGGGCAAGCTCACGGGTGGGCACCACAATGAGCGCCTTGACTTTGCCGTCGTTGGGGGTGTCCATGATGCGGTCCATGGTGGGCAGCAAAAATGCCGCTGTCTTCCCCGTCCCTGTTTGGGCGATCCCCAAGATGTCTTTTTTCTTTAGCGCATCGGGGATGGCTTTGCTTTGAATGGGAGTGGCGGTTTCAAACCCCATCGAAAACAAGCCATCCTCAATGTCCGGATGCAAATCGAGGGTGTCAAATCGCACCTTTTCTTCCACGGGCTGAACACCCTTCTCTTCTGTTGATTTTTCCACACCTCGAAGCTACGATGAATGCCGCATGGATTTGTAGAACTGAAGAGAACTTCCAAGCAACCTAATCGTGTTCTCTTGATGTTATCTTGCGGAACATCGCTTTTGCTCCCCCTCACCCCCTCGCGTGAACCCCTCCTCATACATACACCATCTTTTCAAATCGACATGGCTTCTGCTGTTGTTTGGGGCCACCGTGCTGCAAGGACGGGCCACACATTTGGTGGGAGGCGAAATCTTTTATGAGCATCTCGGAGGGACCCAATACAGAATCACCCTCAAGGTGTACAGAGATTGTGGGCCTGCAAACACCCTTGGCACAGGCTTCGACGATCAGGTTTACATCGGAAGATGGAATGGCATTGGAGCTGTGGACGACGGGGATGTCTTGACCATCCCATTGTCCGACGTCAACGTCTCCAATGTCGAGGTCATACTAGGCAACCCCTGCGGCACCCCGCCGCCAAGTCTTTGCATCCAGCAAGCCATTTACACCACCACTGTGAACCTGTCTCCTTCTGAGTATGGTTGGGATTTGATGTGGCAGCGCTGTTGTCGAAACCCCTCCATCAGCAACCTTCAAAATTTCGGAGGCACAGAAAACCCCGGTGCCACTTTGGTCACCCACGTTCCTGGCACTTCCCAGGGTGTCGGGACAACTGTGAACAGTGCGCCTGTCTTTCAAGAACTCCCACCTGTTGCCGTTTGTGCAAACTTTGATTTCAGTTGGGACCACAGCGCGGTGGACCCCGATGGCGACGAATTGGTCTACTCTTTTTGCGCCCCATTTGATGGCGGTGGCACTGGCAATGGCAATGGCCTCAACAGCCCTGTCCCCAACCCTCCTGCAACCCCACCTTACAATGAGGTCCCATACCAGAATGGTTTCAGTGCGACGAATCCCATTCCCTCTGATCCAGCCATGAGCATTGATCCGAACACAGGATTGATCACTGGCATGCCGACGACAGTGGGGCAATACGCGATTGGCATTTGTGTCGCGGAATACCGCGACGGAGTCTTGCTCAATACGACTTTGCGAGATTTTCAATTCAACGTCACGCTTTGCGACCCCAACATTCAATCTTTTGTGGCCGAGCAAGTCCCCGCCCAGATGTGTGTGGGAGAGACCATCACGATGGACAACAACTCGATCAATGGCTCCAGTTACAGCTGGGACTTTGGTGTGCCAGGCCTGACCAATGACATCAGTGACGAATTTCAACCCACATTCACTTGGCCGACCCCGGGCGACTTTGTGGTGACGTTGATTGTCAACCCTGAGTGGCCTTGCGCCGACACGTCTGAAGCCATTTACCAAGTGTACCCCCCCTTGGAACCCGAGATCGTGGTGGAAGGCTTTTCATGCAATGACGGGGTCGAGGCGTTTGACTTTGCCCTTGAAGGCAACAACATTGATGAGTTTGCCAACATTCTGTGGGATTTCAACAACGGCACACCCTCTTTGGCAAACATCCCAAATCCAGCCGAGGTCACTTTCAACAACCTCAATTCATGGCAGGCCACTGTGACTGTGACCAACCATGGATGCACCGAAGGCTCGGAGATTGCCTACACAGCACCACCACCACCCGTGGCCATCGTGGAAGACCAATATCAATTTTGCACAGGGTTGAATTTTGACTTCGAAAATTTGTCTGAAAACGCAACAGCTTTTCTGTGGGATTTTGGGGATGGGGTGGGAGGCATCCCCTCTGGCACGAGCAACGACATTGCACCCAGCTACACCTTCCCGGACACAGGACTTTACACCATCACCCTCACCGCCGCAGCGGACTTCACTTGTCCCGATGTCAGCACAGCAGAGGTCGACATCCAGTTTTTGCTTGCGCCAGAATTTGATGTCCCCGAGCCTGAATGCTTCGACGATCACTTCTACACGTTTTCAGGCACTGCGTCCGTAGATGAGAACACCGTGTACGAATGGAACTTTGGCGGTGCCACTGCCTTCTCCAGCGTGGAGGACGAGAACGTGATGGGTCTGATTTATGCCGAAGCAGGAACCTACGACGTCAGCTTGACGGCCAGTGTGCCAGGTCTTGAAGGATGCATCCAAACCTTCGTCAATTCTGTCACCGCGATTCCTGAACCAGAAATCAATTTTGAGGCAGGTCCATTCACTGGATGCCCGCCACATGCCGTCACTTTCACCAACTTGAGCACCACGGAAACAGCCACAAATTACCTTTGGCACTTTGGCGATGGAACCACCTCAAGTGCCCCCAACGCAAGTCACCAGTACAATTCCCCGGGCTCTTACCCCATTTTGTTGGAGATGGAAACAGGAGGGAACTGCACAAGGTCCCTTGACATGGAAGGCCCCCAAAACGTGGAGATTCTGCCCGTTCCTGTGGCTGCCATCGATGTCACCCCCAACCAGGTGGACATCTTGGACCCTGAGGTATGGGCAGAGTATTTGGGGGACAGCAACGTGGACTGTTATTACAACTTTGGAGACGGCAATGGGCTGGAAGGCTGCAATGTATCATACCTGTACGAGGACGGAGGAGTGTACACCATCACACAGACCGTGGTCAATGAGTATGGTTGTGCAAGCACTGCCACGGGACTGGTGACAGTCAACGGCTCGGTCTTCTATGCCCCCAATGCATTCACCCCAGATGGGGACGGCATCAACGACGTCTGGCTTCCCGTTCTGAGGGGGGTGACTCAATACGCCCTTCGAATCCAAAACCGGTGGGGCACTGTGGTGTTTGAAACGAACGACCCCGAAGAGCCCTGGCTTGGACAAAAAGGGGCCGATGGCGCCCATTACTGCCCCAATGGCGTGTACCTGTATTACATCGCCTACGTCGATCAAATCGGCTACCCTCGTGTGGCGGAAGGCCACTTGACGCTCGCACGCTAAAAGGTTTTCCGGATTTGCGCTACCTTCAGAGCTGCAAAACCCAACCATGTCGACTTACGAGAACCAAGACGAATTGTACTCACGTCCAGTGCGTGCAGGCAAGCGCACCTATTTTTTCGATGTCAAAGCCACCCGCGGCAAAGACTTGTATTTGACCATCACAGAAAGCAAGCGGCGCTTTGACGACCACGGCAATGTGAGTTATTCCAAGCACAAACTGTTCCTCTACCGCGAGGACTTCGAGAAGTTTGAAGAAGGCTTTTTGGACGCTGTGGACAAGATCCAGGAGTTGATGGAAACAGGTGAGTTCAGGGACCCCATCGCAGAGCGCGCGGCCCAAGAGCCTGAGGGGGATTCAAAAGAATCTTCAGAAGAGATTTCTGAAGCCACCGCAGACGAAGGCAGCGAAAACAAGACGGCCGAAAGCGACGACGACATCGCCTTCGACGACCTCTGATTCCTTGATAAACCGCGGGTGGGGTGTGCAAAACTCCCTCCCCTTTCACCACCTCGTGGCTGTACCTTCGTTCAAACGACGAAAAGAGCAGTCAACATGGGGAAAATCATCGCTGTTGCCAACCAAAAAGGAGGCGTAGGCAAAACCACAACCGCCATCAATCTGGGCGCCTGTTTGGGCGTTTTGGAGTACAAAACCTTGTTGGTGGACTTGGACCCTCAGGCCAATGCCTCAAGTGGTGTCGGGGTCGAACCTCGTCAAGTGGCCAATGGCACCTACGAGGTGTTGTCCGGCGAAGTCAACATGAAGGATTGCATCGTTCCAACCTCGTCCCCCAACCTCGACGTGCTGCCCACCAGCCTCGACCTCGTAGGGGCAGAGATTGAGTTGGTCCATGCGGAAAGCCGTGAGCGAAAACTGCGTCATGCTCTTGAAGACATCCGTGACGGGTACGATTTCATCGTTTTGGATTGCTCCCCCAGTCTTGGCTTGCTGACGTTGAATGCGCTGACTGCAGCAGACAGCGTGATGGTGCCTGTTCAATGTGAGTACTTTGCCCTGGAGGGTCTGGGGAAATTGTTGAACACCGTGAAAATTGTCCAAACCCAACTGAATCCCTCCCTTGAAGTGGAGGGCATTCTATTGACCATGTACGACACGCGTCTGAGGCTTGCGAATCAAGTGGTGGACGAGGTGCGCACCCACTTCCAAGATTTGGTGCTCCAGACGGTGATTCACAGAAACACACGTTTGGGGGAAGCTCCAAGCCATGGAGAAAGCATCATCCTTCACGACGCGTCGTGCAAAGGCTCCGTCAACTATTTGAATTTAGCCCGCGAGCTTCTTCAGAAAAACGACATGACGCAAATGCGGACCGAGGACAAATACCTCAGCAATGGCTAAGACGAAAGGACTGGGACG
>JBELJW010000191.1:0-3829 GCA_042089975.1 Flavobacteriales bacterium
AGTGACTTGAACGAAGTACCTCACCCTGTGCTGCCAGCTGGGATTGTCCTTGCGGTTCATGTACCGTTGCTCCAAGCGGTAGCGGTGGAGCCACTTCAAAGGTCCAGTTTGTGATTGGGTGATGAGCTGCTGCCAAATACGATGTTCGTCAAACGTCTCCGCGATGGGCTGCTCTCCGTAGGGGAAGCTCCGAATCCATCCGTAGCCAGCTGTGAGCATGGCACCATCTTGCAAGTGTCGATCCAACCCCACCCGAAGAAGGGATTGTTGCCATCCGCCACCCCATCCAGTCCTCCTGAATTGATACTCTGTGTGCAGCCCCCAAGTTTCGGTCAAACGATGGTTGCCAAAAGCCATCAGCCAAGTGTGGTCCTGGTTGGACACCGTGCGTTCCGCAGATTGTCCCCATGCTGAATTCAAAGAAATGAGGGCCCCGAGCAAAAGGGCCATCCGATGCAAATGCTTCATGGATGTGTGGTTGTAGATCTGTTGTCCTTTTGTCTAGGTTTCAATGGGGCTCAAAGGCCAATACAGTTTGTGCGATGATGTCGATGCATGCCTCCAACTGAGCGGCAGTCATGACCAAAGGAGGGGCAAAACGAATGATGTTGCCGTGGGTGGGCTTCGCCAAAAGGCCGTTGTCCTTCAGCGCCACGCACAAATCCCATGCCGTGCTGCTGTCGGGGGTGTCGTTGATGAGCACAGCGTTGAGCAGTCCACGGCCCCTGACGGACTTGATGAGGGGACTCTTGTCCACCAGTTCATTCATCGCTTCACGGAAGCGCTGGCCAAGCTTTCGGGCATTTTGCGCCAAATGCTCATCGGCCACCACCGACAGCGCTTCTGTTGCCACCACCCCGGCGACGGGGTTGCCACCAAAGGTGGACCCGTGCTGGCCTGGTTGGATGACGCCCATGACGGGGTCGTCTGCCAACACCGCGGAAACAGGGTAGGCGCCTCCACTGATGGCCTTGCCGAGGATCAACAAGTCGGCTTTGACGTAGGTGGATTGACGCTCGCAGGTGGACGTGCACGAGCACTGGCCACACGTGGCCAACAAAGAGCCTGTGCGGGCAATGCCTGTTTGGACTTCATCGGCCATGAAGAGCACGTTGGCGGCTTTGCAGAGGGCATGGGCCCCGCGCATGTAGCCGTCGTCGGGAACGTTGACGCCGGCCTCGCCTTGGATGGGCTCCACCAAGAATCCTGCAACATTGGGGTCCGTAAGGGCGTGCTTGAGGGCGTCGAGATCGTTGTAAGGGATGACCTCAAAACCAGGGGTGTAAGGGCCAAATCCCCCAGTGCTGTCAGGGTCAGTGGAAAACGAGACAATGGTGGTGGTCCGTCCGTGAAAGTTCTCTGAGCAGGTGATGATCTTGGCGGCGCCAGAGGGCACACCCTTGACATCGTAGGCCCACTTTCTGGCAATTTTGATGGCGGTTTCCACAGCTTCTGCCCCAGTGTTCATGGGCAAGACCTTGTCGTATCCGAAATACGATGTGACGAACTGCTCATAAGGCCCTAGGAGACTGTTGTAGAAGGCGCGAGACGTCAAAGTGAGCTTGGCGGTCTGGTCTTGCATGGCTTTGACAATGCGCGGATGGCAATGGCCTTGGTTGACCGCGCTGTAGGCGCTCAGAAAATCGAAGTATTGCTTGCCTTCTACATCCCAAACATGGACGCCTTCCCCGCGGTCCAACACCACTGGGAGAGGGTGGTAATTGTGGGCCCCGTGGGCGTCCTCCATGGCCATCAATTGGGCCGAACTGTGCTTCGCGTGTGTGTCCATGAGGGCAAAAATAGGCGGGGAAGGGTGTGCTTTGTCGCGAAATTGTATGGCAAGGGGGGAAGGAAGCCGTATTTTTGTCCTCGCAAACGACAGATCCACAAATCAACTGCCATGTCCACCCACCGCACTTTCACCATGATCAAGCCTGATGCTACTGGCGCAGGTCACACTGGAAAAATCATTGACCGCATCATTGAGGCGGGATTCACCATCAAAGCGATGAAGTGGACCCGGTTGAGCCTGGCAGATGCACAGGCCTTTTACGGGGTGCATGCCGAACGCCCATTCTTTGGGGAATTGACAGAATACATGTCTTCTGCGCCCATCGTTGCCGCCATTTTGGAGAAGGACAATGCCGTGGCTGACTTCCGCACCTTGATTGGCGCCACCAACCCCGCTGAAGCAGCACCTGGAACCATCCGTGCCGATTTTGCTGAGAGCATCGCTGCCAATGCCGTTCACGGTTCAGACAGCGACGAAAACGCTGCCATTGAGGGTTCCTTTTTCTTCAGCCAGCGGGAGTTGGCCTGAAGACATCATCGGCTCTTTTCAGGACCGCGGTGACGCAAAAAAAGCGTCGCCGAAGTTGAGCATGTACAATTCGGATTCTGCCCGGGTTAGCGCGGTGTAAAGCCAACGCAGCCATTCGAGGTCGACCCTTTCTTCCGTCATGTAGCCTTGGTCCACCACCACTGCTGGCCATTGGCCGCCTTGGCTTTTGTGGCACGTCATGGCGTAAGCGAATTTCACCTGCAGCCCCTGGTAGCAGGGGTCAGCGTTTGTCGCTGCATGAATTTTTCCTTTGCTGATCAAGTGGCTGTGGTCCGCCGAAACGGCATCATAGAGTGCCTGTCGGTCGGCGCGACTTTGGCTCGCCCGGTCTGAAGTCAATACGCTCAGGTTGATGTGGACAGAAAATGCGGGGTAATTGGGTTGGTCGGCAAGGCGAACCTCGGCCTCCACAAAGGGGGTGTCGTAACGGGTGAAGCGCTTTTGGATGCGGTCCACCACGAGGGTGTCCCCATTGGCGATGAGGTTGGTGGCCAGTTCTTCGTGGTCGGCAAGCCAATGGTAATTGTTGGCCACCACCATCAGCCGGTCCCCTGCATTGAGTTCATCTTCTTGCCAAAGCACCCGCGCTCGAATTTGTTGATTGAACTGCACTGCACGCTTGTTTGAGCGGGTGATGACCACCAAGTTGTCTTCTCCATGTTTGGCATGAAGGTCCACCAACAGCTCCTCCAATTCTTGTCCCATCACCCTGGTCAGGCCAGGCCCTTCTTCGAAATGAGGCACGGGTGCAGGACCCTTGGGTTCGGTGACGGCCATCAGCATTCGAAGGTCATGGGCATTGCTCAAGATGGCACTGTCAAGTTCCTGCCTGACCACATCGTCGAGGGCCACCTCTGCCAAGGTCAAGTCATGGCCTTCCCGCAATTTGGCCCCTTGCAAGGCAGGACTTTCCGACGCACCGACAGGAGGGAGCTGGGCATCGTCCCCAATCAACATCAGTCGGCACCCTTGCCCGGAGTACACAAATTCGATCAGGTCGTCCAACAAACTGCGGTATTGAAAACCACCCGAGGGTAGGCCTCCGGATTCTCCAATCATGGACGCCTCGTCGACAATGAACAAGGCGTCGGTGCGCTTGTTGGGCATCAATCCGTACGAAGTGCCCCCGTCTGGGTTGCGCGTTGGCCGGTAAATGTGCCTGTGGATGGTGGATGCATCTTGCCCCGCATGCTGTGCCAGCACCTTGGCGGCACGCCCGGTGGGCGCCAAGAGCACACACCGTTGGCGGATTTCACGCATGGTGCGCACCACTGCCCCGACGGCCGTGGTCTTCCCCGTTCCTGCATACCCCCTGAGGACAAGTGCACACCGGGGCTTTTCAGAGACGACGAATTTGGACCAAACAAAGGCAAACCTCGCCTGAGAAGCAGTGGGCTCGAACGGGATTTGCCCCAGAAGTCGGGCCTCCAACTCTGTGGCTCTTGCCTGTGGGGATGTGGTGGAAGAATCAGTCGCCATGGGTGCAAT
>JBELJW010000192.1:0-3803 GCA_042089975.1 Flavobacteriales bacterium
GGTGGCCCACCACAGTCACGATGTCCCCACGTCGCGCCTCGAGATCTCGGACCAACACCCCACTTCGGACGACGGCTTTGGCCTTCTCGGAAAGCAAAAGGAATGGGGAAGACAAAGGAAACCCGAGCAATTCCCATTCGTCAAAGGCATCTGACAATGGCGCGGAGTCCAGCGGAGGAAGGGTGTACGTTCTTGGTGAAACAGGTTTGAAGAGCTCACCTGTGCCCGCGCCGCGCTTCGCAGGCAATGCCCGAGGCGAGGTGGATGCATGTGAAGCAGGAGGTGGACCGTTGGGTTCAGCGGCCAACAGAAAGTGGCCTTCCCAGAGCAAGGTGTGCTTCGAGGCGCCGGTGAACCGAAAGGCCCCCACCCGAATGAGGATCTTGAGTTGTTGCAGGGAGGGCCGCACCCGCTCGACAAAGTCTTGCAGGGATGCAAAGGGCCCATGTGCTTCACGTGCCTTGGTGAACTCAATGACGGAAGCGTGCTGCAGGTCCTTGATCAGGTTGAACCCAAGAAAGAGGGAGGAGGTGCCATGAACGACTTTGGCCTTCATGCCCACCGTATTCACGCACGGAGCTTCGATGCGCGCCCCCAGCATGCGCGCTTCATGGACGTAAAACTCCGTTCGGTAAAAGCCACCGAAATTGTTGATGCACGCACACATGTATTCCAGAGGGAAGTGCACTTTGAGGAACAGGCTCTGGTAGCTCTCAACGGCGTACGAAGCGGAGTGTCCTTTGGCGAAGGCGTAACCGGCGAAGCTTTCCATTTGACGCCAAACCTCTTTGACAACATGGGAGGGATGGCCCTTGTCCATGGCCTTGGCATGGAAGGCATCTCGGGCACGGTCAAATGCTTCGCGGGACCGAAACTTTCCGCTCATTCCACGCCGCAACACGTCGGCTTCGCCTAGGTCGAGCCCTGCGAATTTGTGCGCCACTTTGATCACATCCTCCTGGTACACCATCACCCCGTAGGTCTCGGGCATCAGGTCCATCAACACAGGGTGGGCATCTTGCCGTTTGTTGGGGTTGCGGTGCCGCTCGATGTACGCCTGCATCATGCCACTTTTGGCCACGCCGGGTCGAATGACAGAGCTTGCCGCCACCAAACCGAGGTAATCGTCGACCTGCAGTTTTCGCATGAGCATGCGCATGGCGGGTGACTCCACGTAGAAGCAGCCTGTGGCCCGTGCTTCCCGCAGCATGGCGCGCACGCCTTCGTCCGCCTTGAACCGTCGCATGTCGTGGATGTCGATGGCCTTGGCGGTGCTGGGGTCTCGGGCTTCCACCATGTCCATGGTGTCTTTGATTTTCCCCAGTCCTCTTTGACTGAGAATGTCAAACTTGTAAAGTCCCACGTCTTCTGCCACCAGCATGTCAAACTGCACGGTGGGCAGTCCCTTGGGGGGAAGAAAGGTGGCGCCATACCGGTGAATGTCGTCTTGCGCAATCAACACGCCGCAAGCGTGAAGGGTCAAGCTGCTCGGGAAGTCCCGAAGAACGGCGGCGTATTTCAGCACGACATGCTCCATTTCTCCCAATTGCTGTGGATGGAAGGTTCCAGCGCAGAGCACGTCGATTTCGTGTTTGGCAAGGCCCATGACCTTGCCCAATTCCCGGACAGCAGCCCGATATTGAAAGGTGTTGTAGGCCGCAAGCAAGGCGACATTCGGAAAGCGTTGGAACATGTACGCCACAACATCGTCACGGTCTGTCCAGGAGAAATCGATGTCGAAATCGGGTGGGTTGGCCCGGTACAGGTTGAGAAAGCGCTCGAAGTAAAGGTCAAGCTCGATGGGATCGACGTCTGTGATGCGCAACAGATAAGCCACGAGGCTGTTCGCCCCACTGCCCCTCCCTACGTGGAAATAGCCCTTGCTTCGTGCGTAACTGGTGATGTCCCAATTGATCAGGAAATAGGCCAAATAACCCTGCTGCCGGATCAACGCAATCTCGTGTTCCATCCGGTCCAACACCTTTTGGTCGTGGTCGGGATAGCGGTAGGCCAAGCCTTCTGCGCACAATGACCGCACCAATGTCTCGTCGCCGTTTTCACTCCCAGAATAGGTGTGTGGGTTGTTGTGCAACCGGCCCTTGGGAGGCCGGGGCAGCACCATGTGACAAGAGCGGAGCAGTCGATCGGCTTGTTCGAGCAGCTCGGGCATTTCTTGGTAGGCTTCCCGCAATTCATCAGGCGACCGAAAACAGTCTCGAGGATCTCCACAGTCGGCAGGATCCAGTCGGCTGAGCAAGATGTTCAGGTCGATCGATCGCAGCAGCCGATGGGCATTCCAATCTCTTTTGCATGTGAAGGTGGAGGTGGACAAGGCCACGAGGCGGGACTTCAATTGAGGTTCCTTGTCCAATCCAGCCAACCGCAAATCTCCCAACTCCCATGCCTGCACCCCAAGCCATTCATTCGCGCCCAACGGAAGGTCTGGAGAGTTGCGCCAAGGATAGATCGCGGCGACGCCAGCATGCCGAACCGACGCGGGCAAACGTTGGGGGTAAGGAGACCCGTCGAGGTGGTGCTTGGACACCCACTTGCACAGTGCGCGGTACCCCTCGGGGTGTTGGGCGAGGGCCACGAAGCATTTTTGGTTCCCATTGCGGAGGTCCATTCCCAGAACTGGGGACATCCCCCGCGCCAATGCGCGTCCAACGAAATCCCAGTTCGCCGAAGTGTTGCCGATGTCTGTCAAGGCCAACCTTTCCAAACCCATGTCCTGGGCGCGGTCCAACAGTTGGTCAATGGACAGGATGCCGTACCGAAGGCTGAACCTGCTGTGGGTGTTCAGATGCATGATTCAGGTCAAAAGAGGCGAGCCTTCGTCAGTCGAACAGTGATCCTTGATGACCCCATGTGAGTGGTGAAGCCGCGGAATGGTCTTTCTGCTCTTGACGTTCTTGGTTTTGGGCAGAGGCGTGCTTTCGTTTGCGTGAAGGCGACTCCCCCATGCCAAAGACGTCGATGGTGTTGTGGATTTCGTAGGTGAATTCAGGCCATATGCGTGGGCCGACAGCCTGCAGCAAATGGGAACCATTTCTTCGTGGATCGCGAATGGAGGGGGAAATGGGGTAGGCATTGAACTGCCTTGCCTCCCAAGGCCCAAGCATGGAGGCCACGTCCTGAAGAGGAGTGTCAGGGTGGAGCCATTCCCGTTCCCTGTCAGGGTCGAGGATGACAGGTGCACGGTGGTGCCCAACGGCTTGGGTCAAGGCATTCGACACGGTGGTCAATACGGCAAAAGAACGAACGCGTTCGCCGGTTGAAGGGTCGCACCACTCGTCCCAAATTCCAGCCAAGGCGAACGGCCTTTGGCCTTCGCGGGGGTAGAGAACGTAAGGCTTGGAAAGTTTCTCCCGTTCTGGCCCTTCGATGAAGGCGTCCGCCACCACAAGGCAGCGTTGGGACCGAATGGCCTTTCGAAACATGGGCTTGTCGAGGATGCCCATGGCCCCTGTGTAGCTGGGATCGTTCTCTGCATTTTTGTCCCCCTCTGCCCTTGCATTGATCATGTAATATTGCTTCTTCGCCCATCCTGGGGTGAACCCAAACTGCATCAACTGGACTTCTTTGGGGCGGTCGCTGGCGACGACGGGGGCGTGGTCACCGTGGCTGACATTGGTGTTGGCCTTCCAGGATTCTTTGGCCTGGACATTGAACCGTTGTTCAACGGCTTGGATGGAGGAGACGGTGACGTAACGGCCGCACATGGGTCAGGGGGATTGGAGGAAGGTAGGAGGAAAGGGGACAAAACGAGACAGGCCGCGGGCCGGTCATTGGTGGTGTGGACC
>JBELJW010000015.1:0-21910 GCA_042089975.1 Flavobacteriales bacterium
ATTACCTGGAGGAGAGTGGTTTGGCGGAAAACACGCTGGTCGTGTACACCTCTGACCAAGGGTTCTACCTTGGAGAGCACGGCTGGTTCGACAAGCGCTGGATGTACGAGGAGTCGTTCCGAATGCCCTTCCTGATGCAATGTCCTGGGGCGATTGAGCCTGGCAGCGTGTCAGACGAATTGGCCATGAATGTGGATTTTGCGCCCACGCTCTTGGACTTCGCAGGCCTGCCCGTTCCCAGTTCAATGCAGGGCAAGAGCTTCCGAGCACCCCTCGTGGAGGGCACGTCCACCACGTCACGTGATGCGGTGTATTACCACTACTACGAATACCCCATTTGGCACCAAGTCCAACCCCATTACGGTGTTCAGACGGACCGCTACAAGCTGATGCACTTCTACTATTCCATGGACGAATGGGAATTGTACGACTTGGAAAACGACCCACTGGAAATGGACAACATCTATGCCACGGCCCCAGACAGCTTGATCCGCTCTTTGAAAGCCACCCTGAAAGACCTCCAAAAAGAATTCAAGGACGATGGCAGCATGGAAGAGATGAAGCAAATGACGGACACGGTCATTGCGAGGGTGTACAACGAACCTCGCAAAAGCCTTTGAACCCATCCATCATGAAGTACGGCGTCTTGTTGTTTTTTGTGTTGTCCCTCCAATGGGTGCATGCCCAAAGTCTCACGGGCTCATGCAGCCTGTTTGAACCGGGATCAAGTGCAGATTGGGCCTACGTCCTTTCAGCGACAGAGCCTGAAGACGTGACGAGTGGCAACGCTCAATCCATGACCATTGAGGTGACCTCCCTTCCTGAAGACGGTGCAGCCTTTCGCGTGGCCAAAACCGTGGCCAATGGCAACTGGTCCTTTGGCAACGCGGTTCCTCTGACATTGGGGAGCAACGACTTCACGGTCTCTGCCGTGGCCTTTCAACGCAGCGTGCGCTTTCAGTTTTCATCCCCTGACATCGGTTTTGTCCTTCTTCAGGTCAATGGTGAGGCATTGAGCTGTGCGGAACAACAAGAGAGCACCGCCATTGGGGCGTGTTCTTTGTTCGAAGTCGGCCCCAATGACAGCTGGCCACATGTTCTCACCCTTGTGACGCCAGACGACCCTGCCAGCGGGACTGAACAAACCCTTGATTTTTTCGCATCGTCTCTTCCCGCAGGTGCGACGTACCGGGTGGTGAAGACGGTCGCCAACGGCAATTGGTTCCAGGGCAATCCGCAAGAACTGACCCTGGGATGGAATGACATTGCTGTTTCCGAGGTCGCGTTCGAACGCAGCGTCAAGGTGCAATTCTCGTCAGGGCTGGTGGAAATCAATTCGGTGGCCGTCAATGGTGAGGCATTGTTTTGCGAGGCGCTTCCGTGTGAAGAAGATGTGGATGACGACGGCATTTGTGACAATGTGGACGGATGCATTGACGTCGATGCCAACGGCATTTGTGACAATGACGAAGAAGTCTTGGACCCTTCCGCGTTCTGCGGTGACGGGACCGTTTGGGATCCAGAATTGGCGCAATGCTTGACGGCCGAATCGACATGTGAAGGGGATTTCGATGGGGACAATGCTGTGACCACAGGCGACTTGCTGGCATTCTTGTCGGTCTTTGGTGCCACTTGCTATTGAGGATGGTCCCTGTTGCGGAAAAGGGAATCTCCATTTCTTCGGGCTGCCCACGAGGGGCACATCCCTATTTTTGACATCGACAATCCCACAGCCATGAACCCCAAAGACGACGAAAAGCGTGCCCAGTTGAGGCAACAACTCAACGACACCCACACATGGCCTTGTGCATTCAAGTTCAAGTTCATCGTGCCTTCGAAGCCTGAAAATGAAGCGGCCTTGCGCGCCATTTTTGGCCAGACGGCGGTGTTCAAAGTCCGGGATTCCTCCAAAGGCAACTACAGGGCCTTGACGGTGGACGAACAAGTATCAGGTCCTGACGACATTTTTGTGCGCTATGAGGCGGCGCAGGCCATTCCCGGCATTGTTTCCCTCTGACCCCTGAACGAAAACACCATGGAGACGTTGCAATGGACTTTGCTGGTGGGGCTGTTGGGGATGGTGGTCTATGTGCTTTGGCACAGGATGCGCGCGAGTTTTGGCCAGGGAGTGGCACCTCCGGTGGCGGCAGATTGGAGAGGGGAAGGGGCGATCTGGACCAAGGGTGTGGTGCATTTGAGCATTGAGGTCAAGCGCCCGGGAGCTGTCAAGTTGACGCTGGGCCAACAGGGCAAGGAGGACCAAGTCGTCCATGAGGGAGACCTCTCTGTTGGTCTTCACGATTGGGAGTTCCCTTGGGAAGACGTATCAGAGCCCGTTTCAGCCCGCTTGGTCTGCATGGGCCACTCCACAGAGCGACGGCTCTCCCATCAGGATTCAGCCTGAGATCAACTCACATCCGTTCTGGCATCTCGATGCCGAGCATGGCCATGCCATTGGAAACGGTTCTGCTGACCAACACACTCAGTGCAAGACGCATGGAACGAAGGTCTTCGTTCGTTTCCTTGGCGATAGGGTGGTCTTGGTAGAAGCTGGAAAAGGACTTGATCAAGTCGTAGCAGTGGTTGGCCAAAAGAGAAGGGTCGTAATGCTCTGCCGCTTCTTGGACCACGGCTGGAAAACTTAGGATGCCAGTGGCCAATTGACGCTCCGAAGCATCGAGCGCTGTGGCCTCACTCCAGGAAAGGGCATCTGCTTGGGTGCCTGTCGTGCGCAAGATGCTTTTGCAACGGACGACATTGAATTGGATGAAGGGGGCGGTGTTGCCAAAGAAGTCAATGCTGCTTTTGGGGTCAAACATCATGGACTTGGCCGGTGCGACTTTGAGCAAAAAGTACTTGAGCGCACCGTGTCCGACCATTTGGGCCAAGTCGTCTTTCTCCTCTTCAGAAAAATCTTTCACCTTGCCCAGATCGTTCGAAATGGCCCGTGCGGTGTCCCGCATCACCTTCATCAAGTCGTCGGCATCGACCACTGTGCCTTCCCTTGACTTCATCTTTCCTTCAGGCAATTCCACCATGCCATAGCTCAGATGGTGGTTCGATTCGGCTTGTGCGAACCCAAGTCGTTTGAGCACCAAGAAGAGGACTTTGAAATGGTATTCTTGTTCGTTTCCTACAGTGTACACCTGACGGTCAAGGTTGTCAAAGTCCGCAAAGCGCAGAATGGCGGTCCCAATGTCTTGGGTCATGTAAACGGCTGTGCCATCGGCACGCAGAAGCAACTTCTCGTCCAACCCGTCCTCGGTGAGGTCCACCCAGATGGACCCATCCTCCTTTTGAAAAAAGACACCTCGCTTCAACCCTTCTTCCACCTGGCTTTTGCCCAGCAAGTAGGTGTCGGATTCGTAGTACAATTTGTCAAAGTCCACACCCATGGCCTTGTACGTCTGATCAAAACCATCGTACACCCACCCATTCATCGTTTTCCAAAGGGCCACGACTTCTTCGTCCCCGTTCTCCCATTTCTTGAGCATTTCGCGGGCTTCCTGCATGATGGGGCTGGCGGCCTCAGCTTCTTTGGCGTCGAATCCGCGCGCCACTCCTTCCGCAATGTCCGCTTTCAAGGCCTTGTCAAAAGCGACGTAATAACGTCCCACCAATTTGTCGCCTTTTTCGCCTGTGGATGTTGGGGTTTCACCTTGACCAAAGGCCTTCCATGCCACCATCGACTTGCAGATGTGGATGCCGCGATCGTTGATGATTTGGACTTTGACCACGTCATGTCCTGCCGCTTCCAAAATGCGGGACACACTGTATCCGAGGAAGATGTTGCGAAGGTGGCCCAGGTGCAGAGGCTTGTTGGTGTTGGGGGAGCTGTATTCCACCATCACCTTGGGGCGGGAGCCAGGAGTGGCCGAACCCCAACGGGGCGTGCGCAGCGCTTCGGCCAGGGCCTCGTTCCAACATGCGTCCGTCAACGACAAGTTGAGGAAGCCTTTGACCACGCCAAACCCATCGATCCAGTCGCATCGCTCTTGGAGCGCTTGGCCCAATTGTTCGGCGGCCACATGCGGCGGGGCACCGGCCATCCCTGCCAACGGGAACACCACCAGGGTCCGGTCGCCTTCAAACTCTGGCCGCGTGGTTTGAATTTGGATCTGTTGGTCCTTGGGGCGCTTGCCGAAGGTGGCTTCAAAAGCGTCCAGTACGGCATGATGCAAGCGGGAATCGATGAGATGGATCATGCGTCTTGGGAAATGGGGGTGGGGGACTTGGGAAGGTGAACTTCAGCCATCATGCACCGGGCGGATCCCCCGCCGCAGGTTTCAATGTGGTGAAGGTCGCTGTGCACGAGGGTGCCAAACGTCTCAAGTGTGGTTCTTTGGTCTTCTGTCAAGGCGTGGTAGGCCCTAGAGCTCATCACGATCAGAGGATCGCCTTCAGGGGTGGCCACCTCGAGCATGTTCCCTGCGAATTGGTTGATTTGGTCCTCCGTCAACGGCACAATCTGGAGGCCATCCTCCTGAAGGGATTGCGCCAACAATTCGCGCTCCTCAGGATGATCCACCGCATCCAAACAAACGGCGGCCCACTGCGTCCCAATGGCCATCATCACATTGGTGTGGTAGATGGGCATGCGTTGGTCGCCAACGGTTTGCATGGCTTCAAACAGAATGCCTTCCATGTCCATGGTCTCGCACCATGCAATGAACGCTTCCCTGTCTGTCCGAACGCTCTTGGCGGCATAGGCCCTTTTCTTGGGGCGGTTCAAGACCATGCTCCCGGTCCCTTCCAGGAAGGCGTCGTGTGCCTCGAATTCGGTGAAGTCTGCGATCTCTTTCAGTTCAAAGCCATGGCCATGTTCCAATTCCTGCAGAATGTCCTCCCGGCGCTCGAGCCGGCGGTTGGGGGCAAACATGGGGTACAGTCCCACCCGGCCGTCCGCGTGGAACGACACCCAATTGTTGGGGAACAACGCATCTGGGGTGTCCTCATCATGGGCAGCTTCCACCACGATCACGTTCACGCCATGGTCCATCAACTTGGCCACCAGGGTGTCAAATTCCTGCAGGGCAGCCTCGAGCACATCCTCGACTTCCGCATCTTTCTGGTAATGGTTGTTTCCCGCAGTTTCTTCGTTTTTCCGAAACTTGGAGGGCCTGACCATCAAGATGTGGTGGGTGCTTTGTGCAATGGTTGTGTTCATGGCTGAAGATGAAAGGTGGGTCAACCGCGTTGAAGGGGGAGGGTCACGCAGCGCAGGAGGCCCTCCATTTTGGCCGTTTCTTGCAACGGGGTGCAATGGACGTTGTACCCCCATGCGGTCAATTGTGCATTGACCCTTTCAAACGGATGGCAAGAGAGGATGTCCATGTGGGTCACAGAAATGAGGTTGCACTGCATGTGGAACATCTCTTCGGCAGAAACTTCCAAAAGGTTCAATTGGAAGTGCCTCTGCAAGAAGGCGACATCGCTGCCCTGCTTGAGGCCTGCAGGATGGAGGATGGCCCGGTCCCCTGACAATACGCTGAGACAGCAATCCAGGTGCAAGGCATTTTGGTAGGGATCGTCGTCGGACTTCTGCAGTTCAAAACCGCGCACCGACCAGTCGGGAAATTGGTCACTCAACCAGTCCACAGCGGCCTCGTTGGTGCGTGCTGTGGTGAACGTTGAGAAGTCAGGTTCCTTGCTGTACCCCACCCAAAGTTCTCCATCCATGGGCATCACGTCGCCTCCTTCCACACGGACGCCTTTGGGTGGGGTGAGTCGATGGGCAGGAGAGACCGATGCGATCAAGGGGGCAATGCCGTCCCATTCTGCGCTCCGGTCCTCGATCATTCGGGTGCTCAGGAACCTGTCGCCAAGGACCACGCCAACATCTCGGGCGAAGATTTGGTTGAGATCTGGCAAGACTTCTGGTCGCAGGACCTTCACATCCATGTCCGTCAACAAGGAGGCCAAGCCGTCCAATTCCCGCTGACAATCCGCCTCCATAGGGAACGTTCCCGCTTCGATGTGGAGTTTGGATTTGGGATCGTAGGCATCCGCAAGCAGGGGGGTGCCTCCCATGTGACGGGCGGTTCCCACAACCACGCTTTGGAGCGTGTCCCATTCGTTGGCGGCCTTCAGCTTCATCCTGCTTCGCCTTATTTCGTGTCGAAGTGCTCGCGTTTGTGGCGCATGAGTTCCAACATCGTGGCATTGTCCATCATCTCCGCTGCCAACTGAGGCGATTTGCTGATTTGTGGCGGAAGAAACATGTTGTGGAGGCTGTCCAAGGAACTGAGCACATACATCGACGTTTGTGCATTGATCTCGAATTGCCGGACATGTGTGGTGTCGCCGTCTTCGACTTGGTCGAATTCCTGATACACCACAGCATCCTTCCCGTATTGATCTTGAAGGGTCAGCCGCATTCCCTCTGGATTTCCCTCGAAGTTTTCAAAGAAATCGAGGTAATACAAGAGGTCCAAGCCAAGGAGGGACACGCGTTGGTCGGCCTCTTCCATCCATGGACTGACATAGCGGATGTGGGCCCCACCTGCTCGGTTCCGCAGTCCTTGGTGAAACCATTTCTCCATCATGTCCTTTTGGACCTGCAACATCGCTGTGTCTGCGGTCCTGTGACTCGGGAAGTGCTCAAACATGCCGTCCCATTCGCCAATGTTGCTCAGGTGGAAATAATCGTACAAGTCTTCCATGATCTGGGTCACCGAGTCCTCGCCCATGAAAGACGCCAGGCCAGCACTGGCAACAGAGATTTTCAGTGGGTCCAATTCGGGATGCACATCCAAGTCAGGCACGCGAAGCGCGGTCTCTCCTTGTGGGCCGCCGATGACTTGGGAGGTGATGGGGCCTTCGTTGGCACTGTTTTCGCAGCTCTCCAACAAGCCAAGCGTGGCGAGGGAGACAAGACAAAAGGGCAAGAGGGTTCTCATGCCCCAAAGATACAGGCTCAGTTGACGAAAAAGGCACCCCCGTCTTTGGGGCGCTGCTCGACAAGGCGACGCATCAACTCCAGACGCTCGAGGAGCATGAGTTGCTTGCCTTCGAGGGTGGGTTGGCCCAAGATTTCAGCACGTTGCAAGGCATCGAGTCCCAAGTGTTGGACCAGCCTGACGAGGCCTTGGTTCTCCAACTTGGAGGTGTTCATGGACTTGGTCTGCATGGCCGCGATCAAGGACTCACGGGCTTTCAAGCATTCCTTTCCCAAGGACCATTGGGCCCAATCGTCGACAGGCTGAATGTCTCCTTGGGGGTAGGTGAATGCGTCGTTGGCGTCGAAGTCTTTCAATTCGAAAAGCCCTGTTGCAGTGACGGCGACATCACGCTGTCCATTGGCGTCACGTTTTTGCACTGTGACCAGACGCATGGTGGCGCCCACGGGCCAAAGTTGGCCGTCGTGGCTGAAAGGGATCCCAAACTCTGTCACCTCCATATTTTCAAGTTCATTGAACAGGCGTTGAAAACGCGGTTCGAACACATGGATTCCCACCATTTCTCCGGGCAATGGGAGCATTTTCAGCGGGAAGAGGGGAAAAGCCATTCTGCAGAGTACGATGACCTGCCCGGGGAGGCGCTCCTTCTGGTACCAAGCGACCGCCTGTGGGGTTGAGTGGCATCGCAACAAGGATGCATCCCTCGAATGATGGCGGATGGGGTCTTCTTGTCTCCGAATCAAAACCTCTTGGTTTTCAGAATTTTGGACAGGAATTTTGGTCCCTGATTGGGTCAGTCATCGTCCTTGATCAACCCAATTTGCCGCAAGCGTTCCTCGAGGTATTCTCCCGCAGTCGTTGCAGGCTCTTTGGGCTTCTCTCCAGCTGGCACGCATTGGGGCAAGGCGGCCAAACTCATGTGTGGAACCGGGTGGCAGAAGAACGGCATGCTGAAGCGCGGCTTGCCCCATTGGTCCTTGGGAGGGTTGACCACACGGTGGGTGGTCGACTTCAATTCTTGGTTGGTCAGGCGCTGAAGCATGTCGCCAACATTCACCACCAATTGGTCAGGAGTGGCTTGCACTGAAGTCCATTCTCCTGCTGTGTCCATGACCTCGAGGCCTGATGCGGAAGCGCCCACGAGCAGGGTGATCAGGTTGATGTCTTCGTGTTGGCCAGCGCGCACACTGGACTGAGGTTCGCTTGTGATGGGTGGGTAATGGATCAGGCGCAGGATGCTGTTGCCCCCTTCCACGAAAGAAGCGAAATACGCTTCATCGAGGTTCAGGTGGAGGGCGATGGCGCGCAAGATGTGCTGTCCAACGTGTTCGAGGTTCTTGTACAAATCGTCGGATTGGACCGACAGATGAGGACGTTCGCCCACTGCGGCATTCGGTGGGTAGTTCGCCATGTCTGCACCCTCTGGGACATGGGTTTGTCCCACTTGCCAAAACTCTTTGAGGTCGGCTGCATCGCTGTCTTTGGCATGCTCCGTTCCAAAACTCACAAACCCTCTTTGGTGGTTGTGCTCGGGGTGTTGGTGCTTCATCTTCACGTCGGAAGGCAAGGCGAAGAACGATTGGGCTTCGTCGTACATCTTGTCGATGACTTCTTGTTGGATGCCATGGCCAGAGATGGCGGCAAAACCAACTTCGCGGTAGACTGCACCAAGGTCATGGACAAACTGTGTACGCTGTTTCTCGGATCCTGAGACGAAGTCGCTCAAATCCAAGGTGGGGATGCCCGCAACAAAGTCGAGGTGGGCAATGGAGGCAGGAGGGTTCTTCATGACAGGGGGAAGTTCGGAATTGTTGGGCAAAGTCTATTGCGCCGCTTCTTTCAAAATCTGCTCAAGGCCAGCCACGTGTCCTTCCCACGAAAAATTCTTGTGGATTTGTGCCTTGGCCTGTTGGGCCATGTGGTGCCGTTGGGAAGGGTCGGACAAGAGTTGGTCGATGGCAGTGGCAAAGGACTGCGGATCTCCGCAAACCACCGCATGTCCTTCAGAAGGCATGCCCAACGGAGAGAAGGCATGTGGGGAAAGGACGCAGGGTACCTCGCTGCACATGGCTTCGAGCACTTTGTTTTGGAGGCCGGTCCCCAGACGAAGTGGGGCCACAAACAAGGTGGCTCGGTGGTATTCTGCGGCAATGTCGTCCACCCATCCTGTGACTTCCACCTCCGGGGAGGCCAAGTCGAGCACGCGTTGTTTGGGTTCTGCTCCAGCCAGCACCACCCGAACAGGCCGGGTTTGCACCAAGGGGAGGATGTCCTTGACCAAATGCTCCGCGGCATCCACATTGGGCTCATAGGCCATGTTTCCCGTGAACAAAAGGGTGGGCATGTCCGCTTCAACAGGGGAGCTGGAAGGCCCAAACGCTTGCAGATCCACGCCGTTGGGGACAATGTCCACGGTGTCTCTGTCCCGATGTGGGATGAGAAGACGGTCGTTTCTTGAGATGATGATGTGGCGGTCGAAGTACTCGAAAACCCTCGCTTCATAACGCGCCAATCGGTTCCCCTCTGTCCGCATGGCCCAGCGCTTCAGCGGTCCGAGAATCCCTTGGGCCATGTGGCTCCGTCGGTGCATTCCCGCGCTGAGGGCATCCATGTAGTCCAGCACTTTGGGGACCTCATGGAAGTCCTTGATGTATTCTGCCCCTCGGACCAATTGACAAAACACCACATCGGGCTCGACCTCCTTCAATAGGGTGTGCAGTGCCATCTTCGCCTTGCCGTCTGTGAACCATGTTACTTGGAAGGGCAGGGGAGAGAGCCAAGCGCCCATCATGCGCAACCAACGTCGTGGCCCAGAAACCGGCAGCATATGGAGGGCCGTGACCAGGGACGACAAAGCGCGGGTTTGGTCCTCATCGATGGGCCTGTCGGCCAAACAGCACAGGGTGATGTCATGGTTGGGCGCCAAATGCCTGAGCTGGTGGTACAAACGCAGTTTGTCCCCCTTTTCCAGAGGGAATGGAATCCTGGTGGCAAGCACGAGGATGTTCATGCCTTCACCGCTTGTTGGAGGAAGGACGTCCAAGCTTTTGCCCGGGCTTGATGGCCGAGATGGCGCAAGGCCCATTCTCGGCCCCGGGCCGCCATGTCCAAGGCCTCTTGGGGATGGCGGAGCAGGTGGCCGATGGCATCGGCCATGTCTGCTGAGGAATTGGCCACGAGGACCTCTTCGCGGTGGGTGAGATCTAGCCCTTCCATGCCTTTTGTGGTGGTGACCACGGGGCGGCCAGCTGCCAGCGCCTCTGCAATCTTGATCCTCATGCCCGAGCCTGCATGCAAGGGAACCACCACAATGCTTGGGGTGTCGTAGGTCGCTTGCGCATTCTCGACTTCGCCGAGGATGACAATCCCTTGCCCCGGTAGGCCTACCCAATCTTCGGGCATGTTCCTGCCAGCCAAGGCCAAGGTCGCGTCAGAACATGATTGGCGCACCATCGGCCAAACTTCATTCTTCAGCCATGTCACACCTTGGAGGTTGGGGCTCCAGTCCATGGCACCCTAGTGAAGCACCCGATGGGGCGGGGTGTCCATGGCCGCGTGTGGCATTTGTTCAACATCCAGACCAAAAGGGACATGGGCCACACGGTGGGCCACGTTTGGAAGAAGGTCCACGAGCGTTCCTTGGAACCATTCGGCATCTTGCGCAGAGATGGCTACGATGCCGTCCACTTGGCCAGCGATCTGGATTTCCTGCTCCTTGAGTTTGGTCTGGAACAGCTTCAACAGCCAACGCTTGGGCCCTTTGTCCATGTCTTGAGCGACTTCCGCCCAAAGCTGGTGTTCCACATTGTGCGCCCGCAAAATGACTTCCGCATCGCTCAACCTTCGGATTGCAGGCAAGTAGGAGGTCACAAAAAGGGACTCCAAGAGGACGACGTCAAATACCTCAGTGCGCAGACATTCCTCAATCGCGCGGTCCATTTCCGGAACGTGGAAACGGTTCAAGTGGTAGCTCTCTCCGGCGACCATATGTGTGGCGGCATCCCTGAAGCTCAATGCGGTGTCCGCAAAGACAGCTTGAAATCGGGTTGCAAGGACATAGTCTTCCCCCAAGGCCTTGGGCTTGTAGGGGTGCTTGTGGGTGTGCAGCGTCATGACCTTCACCCGGTGACCTTCCATCATCAGACCTTGCGTCAAGCTGTCCATGGCCAAGCATCCTCCGTCCACCGAGGGTCGAGGGGGTTTGTGGCAGAGTTGCAAGATGCGAAGGGGCGTACTCATGGCAGAAGGTGGAGCGAAATTAGCAAGGCTTTCAAGATCCCCAACGCGACATCCATGAACGCTCCCTCAACGTGCTCCAAAATAGCCAAACCGCCAGCGGAGTGAGCAGAAGGGTGCTGAGCCACATGCCTGAGACTGGCGTCAAAGTGCCGGACTTCACCATTTGTTCCCCAAGCATGGAAAGCACGTAGAACAAGATGAAGACGCAGAGGGCCAATAGGGTAGGCAATCCCAGACCGCCTCGCCCGACCACGGCCCCCAATGAGGAGCCGACAAAGAAGAGCACCATACAGCTCAATGCAAGGATGTACTTCCGGTGCCATTCGATATCGTGACGACTTTGGCGGAGCTTTTTCCCTTCCATGTTGGCGATGGCGTTGTCGATGCTTCTCGTTTGGTTGCGAGAGAGTTCCTTGGCCTTGTTGAACAAGCGTCCTCTTGTCACAGGGGCAGTGGCCGACAGCCACGGAGACCGAGGGGATGCTTGCGGTGTGGCCGCCGATCCACGGAACCATCCAGTGGTGTCGTTCATCCACTCCACATTGCGGACCCCGTACTTGACGAGTTCGTCCCTCTCCCGGGTGATGCCCCGTCCAAGGGAGTCACTGACATGGGCGAGTTCCTTCAAGTCCATGCGTTCATACGATCTCCGAAACAGGTCCTCGTCGGCCATGGAAAAGTCCAAGCTGTGCAACGGGATGCGCAGGACTTGCTTGGAAAAGGAGCTCTGGATATGGGGATACACGCGCTCCTTCGTCCGTGACAAGGTCTCTTGGTGCTCTTCGTAGCTCACGCCTTCGCGCAATTCCAACACGAGGTCGCCTTCGCGCTCTTCCATGCGACCGTGCTGGGCCTGCACGACCATCACGCGCTTGCCCTCCGGGTCACGGTGGTCGTGAATGAGCACATCGTCCAGGGTGCCATCCGGGTGCTTGGTGGCCACGCGGATGGAGAACCCGTCGATGCCATTGTAAAAGACCCCCTCGCGGATGTTGAGGGCAGGCTTCTGTTTGGTGACGGAATACAAGAGGGCCCTGAATTTGATGTTGGCGGCTGGCCATCCCGTGTTGCTGAACCACAGTGCTGCCGAACAGAGCAAGACCATGCAGACAACGAGGGGGCGCAGGATTCGGGCAAAGGACATGCCTGCGGCCTTCATGGCCGTCAACTCGCTTCGTTCGGCCAAATTGCCCAAGGCCATGATGGACGCCACCAAGACCGCCAGAGGAAGGGCCAGGTTGACCAACCGCGCAGAGGCGAACATCATCAATTTGAACACCACCCAGAGGTCAAGTCCTTTGCCCATCAGGTCGTCCGCATAGACCCACAGGAATTGCATGTCCAAGATGAACAGGGCCACCGGGAGGGTCACAGCAAATGGGCCCAGGAAGGCCCGCAACATGAGACGAGTCATTCTCACTGGACGAAGATACTCCTCGAATGTCCTGTACCTTGGCCATCAAACCAAAACGACCCCATGCAACATCTTTCGATTTTGGGACGAGGTGGCACAGCGTGCGCTTTCTCCCTTCTCATGTTTCTCTGTAGCTGCAACGCGCCTTCGCCTTCTGGCAGCGATTTTGAGTCTTGCTTGCCCGCAGAGGCTTCTTCAAGTGCACCGGACGAAGAAGGCTTCGTTTGGAAGACGGAACAATTCGCGGACCTGAAGATTGTCCGCTACCAAATCCCTGGCTGGGAAAAACTCTCCGAGCGTCAACAGGCTTTGGTTTATTGCCTTAACATGGCGGGATTGAGTGGCCGGGACATCATGTACGACCAAAACAACCGCTACAACCTTCGCATCCGTCGGCTGCTCGAGGACATTTACCTCCATTATGAAGGCGATCGCGAGGTGAAGGGATGGATGGCGTTCGAGGTGTACCTCAAGCGCATTTGGTTTTCCAACGGCATCCACCACCACTACGCCAACACCAAGCACCTGCCTGGTTTTGGGGAAGCGTACTTCGACCATTTGCTTGCGTCCACGCGACATGAGGTGAGCGACGAGTTGCGCGCGGTCATTTTTGACCCCGCTGTGGAGTCCAAGAAGGTCGAGCAAGACGGAGCCAAGGGCCTGGTGGAGGGTTCTGCAGTGAATTTTTACGCCCCTGACGTCTCCACAGAGGAGGCCAAAGCGTACTTCGAGAGCATTGCCGACCGCAACGACCGCAGTCCTGTGGAGTACGGATTGAACAGCCGTTTGGAGAAAAACGAGGAGGGAGAAGTGGTGGAGAACGTCTACAAATTGGACGGTCTTTACGGGGAGAGCATCAAGGAGATCATCGCTTGGCTCATGGAGGCTGGCAAATATGCCGAGAATGAAAAGCAGGCCGCGGCCTTGCGCAATCTTGTGGCCTATTACGAAACGGGCGATTTGGAGAAGTGGAGCCTCTACAACATCAACTGGGTCCAAGACACGGAGGGCGATGTGGATTACATCAATGGCTTCATCGAGGTGTACAACGACCCGCTGGGATACACCGGGAGCTATGAAACGGTGGTGGAGATCAAGGACTTTGATGCCAGCGCGCGCATGGCCACCTTGATGGACAACGCCCAGTGGTTCGAAGACCACATGCCCTTCATGGAAGCGCACAAGAAGAAAGAAGTCGTGGGCATCACGTACAATGTGGTCAATGTTGCCGGAGAAGCAGGCGATGCATCTCCAAGCACCCCCATTGGGGTCAACCTGCCCAACAGCAACTGGATCCGTCAGGTCCACGGCTCCAAGTCCGTGTCCCTGGGTAACATTGTCAATGCCTATGACAAGGCTGCCGGGGGTGGTGTGCTCACCGAGTTTGCCCACGATGAAGTGGAGGTGATGCGCGTTCAAGCCCACAGTGAGTTGGCCGGCAAATTGCACACTGCAATGCACGAGGTCATTGGCCACGCGTCTGGACAATTGGAGCCTGGTGTGGGGACACCCAAAGAAACCATCCAAGAATACAGTTCCACCTTGGAGGAAGGCCGTGCCGATTTGGTGGCGTTGTACTTCTTGCTCGACCCCAAAATGGTGGAGTTGGGGTTGATGAACACCCTGGATGTGGGCCGTGCGGAGTACGACAGTTACTTGCGCAATGGGATGCTGACCCAGCTCCAGCGGTTGGAATTGGGAGCGAACATTGAGGAATCCCACATGCGGAACCGCGCATGGGTGAGCCAATGGTGCTATGAACAAGGAAAGGCAGATGGGGTGGTCGAGCAGGTGGTGCGCGACGGCAAAACCTACATTGACATCAAGGACTACGATGCCCTTCGTGGGCTGTTTGGTGACTTGCTGCGAGAAGTTCAGCGCATCAAGTCACAGGGGGACTATGACGCCGCAAAAGCCCTCGTCGAAGGGTACGGCGTCAAGGTCGACCCCAAAGTGCACGAAGAAGTTTTGGATCGTGTGAGCGTCTTGGGTGTGGCCCCTTATGGAGGGTTCATCAACCCAGAAATGACTGCCCAGCGCGACGAAGATGGAAACTTCGTTTCCGTGGAGGTGACGTACCCGGACGACTTCACAGGCCAAATGCTTCGCTACAGCGAGGCCTTCAGCTTTCTTCCCGATGTGAACTGAGATGCCCCTCGAAGGAACAACCGCCCCGTCTTGCAACTGCAAGGCGGGGCGGTTTGTTGTTTCTTTGTGGGCCTTCCAAAACAAAAAAATCGAGACAATGAAAAAGTTGACTTCTTGGGGTTCAGCAGCAGTGTGGATGTGGATGGTTGGGACGTCAACAGTGTGCATGGGGCAGACCCCGTGCGTGGATGGGTTTGCAGGGGAGTACCCTTGTGAAAACTACGATTTGCTTTCCGTTCGCACCCTCGAAGAATTGGGCGGTGGCGCCAACGGCAACGATTGCTGGGGGTGGGTGGATGCCGATTCGCAGCGAGAATTTGTGCTCTACGGAAGGAGCAATGGACTTTCCATTGTGGAGGTCACAGACGCTGTCAATCCCGTTTTCGTGGCCAGGGTGCCCACGGCCTCTGTGCAAAGCTTGTGGCGGGACGTCAAGGTGCATGACAACCACGCCTTCATCGTCAGTGAAGCGGCAGGACACGGCATGCAAGTGGTGGACTTGTCCGGCATTCCAGACATCACTCTGGGTCCCATTGAATTGACGCCGGTGAGCATGTATTTGGGATTTGGCAACGCCCACAACATCGCCATCAACGAGGCGTCGGGATTCGCCTACGCTCTGGGGACGAACACCGCCGGAGGCGGACTCCATGCTGTCGACATCAGCAACCCGGCTTCACCAATTGTGGCGGGCATCAACAACGGTCCCTACACCCACGATGCACAGATTGTCATGTACGAAGGTCCCGATGCGGACCATGCCGGGCAAGAAGTCGCCTTTTGCTTCAACGGGAGCGCAGGCGTGGCAATCGTCGATGTCTCCAACAAGATGGACATGACGGAGATCTCCGCCTTCAACTACAGCGAGTCGGCCTACACCCACCAAGGATGGGTCAGCGATGACCATACCTTCTTGTACTTCAACGACGAGTTGGACGAGGGGCAATTTGGCAACGGGACGCGCACGTACATCGCCGACATTTCCGATTTGGACGCACCCACGGTTTTGGGGTATTATGAAGCGGAGAACACCTCCGTGGACCACAACCTTTACATCAGGGACGGGAAGCTGTACGCCTCGAATTACATGAGCGGGCTGCGGGTATCAACGTTCCTGCCCAATGGCAACCTTGAGCCCTACGGCTACTTTGACGTTCGGCCTGACACAGACACGACCAGCTTTTACGGCACGTGGAGCAACTACCCCTACTTCCCCAGTGGCAACATTGCCATTTCCTGCCGAAGCGTGGGCCTGTTCATGGTGAAGGACCCCAGTTTCAATCCATTGGATGTGGCTGAGGTGTCAGATGCTGCTGAAGTGCTGACGGCCAGCCCCAACCCAGCGATGGACCACATGGTCTTGTCGGGCATGCCTTCTGCGGCTTCCGTACGGGTGATGAACATGGCAGGCCAAGAGGTCATGACATGGGACCGTGTCCCAGGTTTGAATGGGTTGACCGTGTCGGTTCAAGACTGGCCCAACGGTGTCTATCTGGTGCGGGCAGAAAATGCGTCAGGTGCCGTCCGCACCGCGCGGGTCGTCGTGCGTCACTGATGGCAACGTCACTGACCGGAGTCCGCTCCGATCAACTCCACCAGGATCTCCCTGCAGTCGTTGGGGTGCAGGGCACGACGGAGCTCGCCTTCGTGGGCAAGGCTGATGGTGCCCGTTTCCTCACTGACCACCCATATCAAGGCGTCTGTCACTTCTGAAAGGCCCAAGGCGGCGCGGTGGCGCATGCCCAGTTCGACGGCCAGGTGCTGGCTTTGGCTGACGGGAAGAACGCATCGCACGCCCCGGATGCGGCCCACAGCGATGTAAAGTCCGCCGTCGTGCATGCTGCATTCCTTGTGGAAGATGGCTTCGATGAGCGGAGCGTAAATGTCCGCCACAAGCTTTGTGGAGCTCTGGATGTGGTGGGTCAAATCTGAGGAGCGCTGGACGATGATGAGCGCACCTTCTTTTCGGGAGGACAGCCGGTCCAATGCCCGAACAATCTCTTCTACAGGGAAGGCTGAGCGCGCGTCCTGGTTCTTTTGGGGCAGCAGTTTCAAGAGCCACTTGGGGGGCTCCTTCAGGGAGGCGCGGTCTCCAATGGAAAACAGGAACTGTCGCAGTTCTTGCTGAAAGACGATGATGATGGCCAAGATCCCCACCGCAATGAATTGACCTAGGATTTCGCCCATGAAGCGCATGCCCATGATGGTCACCAGCTTCCAAATGAGGTAGATGGCCAGAAGCCCCATGAAGACAGGGATGGCCGAGGTGCCTTTGGTCAGACGGTACAAGTAGTACACAATCAGTCCCACCAGCACCAGGTCCAAGGCCTGGATGCCAAGGGCGAGGAAGGGGGAGATGGCGTCCCACAATTCAAAGGCGAGGATGGCGGTCATTGTGGAGACGAAGTTCGTGAATCCCGCATGGCTTTGTGCAATTGAATCACTTGACGTGCTTCCACCACGTCGTGGACCCGCAAAAGGTGCGCCCCACGGTCGACCGCCCAAGCGTGCAGCGCGGTGCTGCCGTTGAGGGCGCCTTCGCTCTGAACATCCAAAACCTTTTGGATCATGGACTTGCGGCTGACCCCCACCAAAATGGGGCACCCAAGGGCTTGGAATTGCGGAAGTGCATCGAGCAGCTGGTAGTTGTGGGCCACCGTCTTGCCAAACCCAAACCCCACGTCCAAGATCACATCTGAAAGACCGGCGTCGTAGGCCCTGAACAACTTGCTTTGGAGGGCCTGAAGGACGTCCTCGACCACATCGTCATACGAGGGTGCCTCCTGCATGGAGGCGGGAATGCCTTGCATGTGCATCATGACGTAGGGCGCACGGGCCTTCGCCACCACGTCCCACATGAGTGGGTCGGCATCGCCGCCCGACACGTCGTTGATGATGTCGGCACCGCGGTCCAATGCACGTTGCGCCACCTCTGCGTGAAAGGTGTCCACACTCACGATGGCCTCGGGATGGCCCTGTTTCAGTGCATCGAGCACGGGGCCGAGGCGGGACCATTCTTCGGAGGCGCCCACGTGTTGGGCGCCGGGGCGTGTGGATTGGGCCCCAAGGTCCAAGATGTCTGCACCTTCCGAGAGCATTTGGCCAGCCCGCTCCACCGCTTGGCCCGTCCCGTTCCACACGCCGCCGTCGTGGAACGAGTCGGGCGTGAGGTTGAGGATGCCCATCACACAAGATTGGTGAAAATCCATCAAGGAACCGCGAAGAGAAATGGAAGGAGACACGGGCTGCATTGTAACTTGCCGCAAGTTAGCATGGACACTCTTGCACAATACGACAACTGCCTCGCGACTTGCGCGGACTTGTTTGAAAGGAAGACCCAGGATTACGGGACGGCTTGGCGCATCTTGCGTCCCTCGTCCTTGACCGACCAAATCTTCATCAAGGCAAACCGCATCCGAACCTTGCAGGAAGTGGGGGAGTCGAAGGTGGGGGAAGGCATCGAGCCAGAATTCATCGGCATTGTCAACTACTGCTTGATGGCCATGATCCAATGCGATCTCAAGGCGGACGCGCCCCTCGAACTTCCTGTGGAGGAGGCGAACAGGTTGTACCACCAGGCCAAGGACACAGCCCGGGCCTTGATGGTCCGCAAGAACCATGATTACGGCGAGGCGTGGCGCGACATGCGCATTTCTTCCCTCACCGACCTCATCTTGATGAAGGTGTTGCGCGTGAAACAAATCGAAAACAACGACGGTCAAACCGTGGCCAGTGAAGGCATCGATGCCAATTACATGGACATGGCCAATTATGCGCTCTTTGCATTGATATTGAGCGCAGAAGGATCGGTTGAGTGAACCAAAGATAAAAGCAATGATGAAGATTCTTGATGGATTGACATGGCTCTCGAGAATGCTCGTGGGCGCCTTGTTTGTGGTCTCGGGCTTGATCAAGTCCAACGACGCCCTTGGCTTCATGTACAAGTTGGAGGAGTACTTCGAGCCAGGCGCCATGAATTTGGAGTTTCTGGGGCCGTGGGCTTTGGAGCTGGCCGTGTTTGTGTGCATTGCAGAGATCTTGTTGGGCATCGCGATTTTGGTGGGGGCATTGCCCAAATTGACCTCGGTGTTGACCACCGTGATGATGGTGTTCTTCACCTGGTTGACCTGGTACACCGCGACGTGCGATCCCTTCGGCACCAAAGAAATTGTGGATGCATCGGGGGCAGTGGTGGAGATCGCCAACCAGTGCGTGTTGGAATGCGGTTGCTTTGGCAACGCCATTCCTTTGACTGCCTACCAGAGCTTTCTCAAGGATGTTGTGCTGCTCTTTTTGGTGTTTCCCATTGTCTTGTCCGCCTTTCTTGGGCGGATTCGCTTGAACACCGCGCGTCAAGGAACCGCCATGTATGCCGCCGCGCTGTTGGTCACTTACCTCTTTGGCGAGTTGATGTTGGGGTGGAACTTCCCCGTCCTGTACCTCGCCTTGAATTTGATTGCCGCTGAGGCCGTGAAGCGCCGTTGGAACCACCCCTTGAAAGAGTGGGGCATGGCCGCCGCTGTGGTTGTGGTGACGGGCGTGGTGCAGTTTTGGACACTGTCCCACCTTCCATTGATGGACTACCGACCCTATGCGGTGGGCGAGAGCGTGGTGAAGAACCGCATGTCGGCCGAGGAGCTGGGGCTCGAGGGTCCCAAATACGACAAAGAAATCCGGTTTTACCACCCTGAAACAGGCGCCGAGACCTTGGTGATGCAGTCCCGTTACATGGAGGAGAAACTTTGGGACAAGTCCAACGATCCCGGCAAGACCTTCACCCAAACCTACCCCGAGGGGGATTGGGCCAATGCCCGCGAAGTGAAAATCGCCGATGGCTACGAGCAGCGCATTTTGGACTTTCAGATGCTGGACCCGGAAGGCAACGACTTGGCAGACGACATCTTGGGGCTGGATCGTCCCGTCTTGCTCCACATTTCCAAGGACCTCAGTGCCATGTCCACGGATTGGCAAGAAGGCTTCAATGCGCTTGGGGCTGATGCGGGCGACCGCGGTTGGGCCATGTACGGCTTGACGAATGCCACGGCCGAGGAAGGGGCGTCGTATGCGGCAGCGCAAGGAGCGACGTATCCTTTTTTGACGTGCGACCAAACGGAATTGAAAATTGTCGTTCGCTCCAACCCAGGCTTGGTGTTGTTGAAGGACGGCGTGGTCTTGAAAAAATGGGCGGGACGCGATGTGCCGTCGCCTGAGGACTTGACGTCCTTCCTCACCCAAGGCCGCTGAGTATGCAGCGCCTGCTTCGTCAATTGGCCCAAGGTTTGGGGGTGTTGTGGGGCAGTTTGACGTTGGTGTTTTTGATTTTTGCTCAGGTGCCTGACCCGGCCCGTGCCATTGCAGGCCAAAACGAGCGCACTGAGGCCATCGAGGCCTTCCGTCAGCTCCATGGCTTGAACCTTTCCTTGGGAGAGCGCTACGTGCGGTTCTTGGGGGAGTTGTCTCCCTTGGGTCCCACGCAAGAGGGTGGATGGGGCCTCAGGGCGCCAAGCTTGGGCAAAAGCTACTTTGGGGGCCGGCCCGTGGTGGACGCTTTGGTCGAGGCCCTTCCGGCAACGATGTTGCTGGCATGTGCAGCGATGCTTTTGGCTTTGGTGCTGGGCATTGCCTTGGGGTTGATGTTGGCTTGGCAAGGCGACGGGCCATGGGCCAGGGCGGTGATTGGGGTGTCGACGTTGGGGATGAGCGCGCCTTCTTTTTTTGTGGCGATTCTCATGGCATGGGGCTTGGGGGTGGTTTGGCACGACTGGACGGGACTTCCTGCCAGTGGCGGGTGGCGGGTGCTCGACCCCTTTGAAGGCCCACAATTCGCCTGGAAGCATTTGATTTTGCCGGCATTCACCTTGGGCATTCGGCCGTTGTCGGTGGTCATCCAATTGACGCGCAATGCCGCAGCCGACGTCCTGGAGGAGTCCTACATCCGCACGGCACGGGCCAAGGGGCTCTCCGGATGGAGGTTGATGCGCAAGCACGTTTTGCGCAACGCCATGAACCCTGTGTTGACGGCGGCCAGTGGCTGGTTTGCCAGCATGCTGGCGGGGGCAGTCTTTGTGGAGTACGTGTTTGGGTGGAACGGCATGGGGTTGCTCATGTTCCGCGCTTTGGAGTCTGGAGACCTGCCCGTGGTGATGGGGGGCGTCTTGGTGGTGTCGACCACGTTTGTGGCAGTCAACCTTCTGGTGGACGTCCTTTATGGATGGCTCGACCCCCGGGTCAGGGTGCTGTGACGGCAGGGCTGTCCTCTGCGTCGAGGCCCTCTTGGATCCATATGGCGAGCTTCTCTGCCAGGGCATGGAAGAAGCGTTTGGTCTTGTAGCTCGAGACCCACTCAATGCCTCGAACGGCATTGGTCAAAAACAATTCATCGGCTTGGAGCAAGGTCTGTGGGGTGAGGCTGGCCTCGTAGACCTTGATGCCATGCTGCTGGGCGGTGCGCATGAGGACGGCACGCATGATGCCGCCGACGCATCCTTCCTCGAGGCTCGGCGTGTACAGCACCCCGTTGGACACCACAAACAGGTTGGAGCGTGACGACTCGATGATTTGGGAGGCTGCGTTGAGCACCAAGGCGTCCCCCCAGCCACGTTGGGCCGCGTGCCTGGCGGCCTGAACGTAGACTGTTGAAGCGAGGTTCTTGAATTTGCTGAGCGGGGAGGGGTGCTTCACCAAATCTTGGTACACGTCCACATCGAGTCCCTTGGCGGGGAGTGCGTAGCCCACGCCCTCCAAGGTGGCTGCGGTGGCCACCCAAGAAACATCGTCGGAGGCGGGGGCGTAGGCCCCTTGCCCAGACCGAAAGGCCGTCAACCGAATGCGCATGTCGCCCTTGACGCCCCAGGAGGACTGCCATTGGGCGATAGCTTGTTCCAGGGCGTCCTCAGACAGGGCGTCCGGCACCATCATGCCATGGGCCTTCAGGGCGGCATGGAGCCGCTGCACGTGAAGGGCAAGGAATGGAATGCGCCCGGCGGTGTGGCGCATGGATTCGAAGCACCCATCGCCGAGCAGGAAGCCGCGGTTTTGGAATGCCCTGGGGGCATCCGCACCGCGGGTCACTTGGCCGTCGATCAGCAGGGTGTTCATTTCCGCCATGTCCCGAAGATACGTGCCTACTGTTGGTTGTGGCCCCGTTCCTTCAGGATGTGCTGGACGGCGTCGAGCAGGGGGGCATTGGGCTCGATCAAGACGGCATACG
>JBELJW010000016.1:0-21887 GCA_042089975.1 Flavobacteriales bacterium
CGATGGAAAAAAGTTGGTGTTTGTCTTTGGACAAACGAGGGGGGACGAACTGCATTGCTTGACAGTGATGCTGCCAGTGATGCTGTTTTGAAGAAGGTAAGGTGTTGGCTTTGAAAGCTTTGCGGGCTTGTGACCTCTACCATGTCAAGGTAGCGCTCTAACCAGCTGAGCTAAGTGCCCAGAGCGAATGCAAATGTACAGAGGACTTTGCGAAGTGCAAGCATGGGCAGCGATGCGAACAACGCCTGCTGAACAAGTAGCCATTCAAAGTCCTTAGAAATCCCCCAAATGGGGGAGGTCCCAAGGGGAGGGGACCATGTATTTTTGCACACATGGAGATGAAACGTTTGTCAGATCTGGGCCCGGCGGAATGCGGGGTGATCGAACGTGTCGACACCCCTGAAGAGGTGATGGCACTTGTCCAGATGGGATGTTGCATCGGATCCTCTGTGGAGGTTCGGCACGTGGCGCCAGCGGATGGCCCCATGGCCATTTGCACCTGTGGACGCACCCTCGCCGTGCGGAAAGAAGCCGCAGCCCACCTTTGGGTCCGTGTGGCGGCCGACGCGACAGAAGTGGCCTAAGGGCCAAGTCCCTCTTTTTGATCGATCAGGAAAGGGCCACATGGGTGAGCCATGCCAGCACGTAGGCCAGCAACGTCAGTCCCACAGCCTGTCCCACCGCCCAGCTCCAGCTTTTGAGTTCGGAACGTACGATGGCCACCGTGCTCATGCATTGCATGGCAAACATGTAAAAGACAATGAGCGACGCCGCCGAGGCCGTGGTCAAAAGTGGACGTCCCGTGCGTGGATGGCGCTCCTTTGCCAGACGTGCTTTCAATTCACTCACTTTTGGGGTCGAGCCGTCGGAGGAAGGGTAAAGGGTTTGCACGGTGCCGACAAAAACTTCGCGTGCCGCAAAGGAGGTCAACACTGCAATGCCAAGCCGCCCGTCGTAACCAAGGGGGGTGACCACCGGTTCAATGGCGTCGCCGATGGCCCCGAGGACACTCGTTTCAAGCCGTTCGGAGGGGGCCATGGCCTGTCGCTCCTCAAGGGAGCCTGACCCGAGGAAGCCGAGGCCCCAAAGCACCACACTCAGCACCAAGATGACTTGGCCAGCAGAGCGGAGGAACACGGACCCTTGACGAAGCATGTTCCCCACCACCAAAGAAATCCGAGGGAGACGGTAGGCGGGCCATTCTTCTGCGATTTCTCTTCGCTCGCCTTGGGCCGGGAGCATGCGATGCAGAGCCCAGGCCATGGCCAATGTGGCCCCTGAACTCAGGAGGTAGAGGGCGTACAGGAACAAACCCTGACGGTTCAACCCCGCCACCGTTCCGTCGGGCACCACAAAGGCAATGAGGAAGGCATACACGGGAAGCCGCGCGGAACAGGTCATCATGGGCGTGACGAGAATGGTCAAAAGCCGTTCCCTTCGGTCGGGCAAGGCACGTGCGGCCATCACGGCAGGGATGGCACAGGCCATGCCTCCGACCAAGCTGACAGCGCTTCTTCCTCCTAGCCCCAAGCGCCGCAGAAATCGATCCCCGACGTAGCCAAGACGTGCCATGGCACCGCTGTGCTCCAACACTGCAGTGAACCCAAACAGGATCATGATTTGCGGCAAGAACACCAAGATGCCAGCCAATCCCGCGAGCACCCCGTCGATCAGAAGGCTGCGCCACCATGTGTCGGGGAGTGCCTTGGACAGGGTGTCTATTCCCGTGGCCATCCAACCGTCCAGCAGGTCGGTGGGAACTGTGGCCCAACTGTAAATGGCCTGGAACATGATGAAGAAAATCAATCCAAATCCCAGCAAACCCCATACCGGATGGGTCAACAAGTTGTCGAGTCGCTGGGCCGTTTGCGGGGTCACCGTGGGTTCTGGCGAGGGAAGGATGTCCCGGATTTGACCCATGCGTTCTCCGGCCTCTTCCAGTTGCATGGCGGCCGCGCTGTCCATGGAGCCCCTGGCGGCTAGCCACGCCTGTTGCGCCTCAGGATCGATCCACGAGGGCATTTCCCTCATCCGGAGAAGGTGGCAAAGAAGGCCAGGGGTGCTGACGGGCACATGGGGTCTCAGCATCCGAACCCCTTCTTCCAATGAGGTGGGCACAGGGCGGATGGCGGCGCATGCCTTGGGCATGTCAAGGATGGGCGTCCAGGCGTCGACCCATACGGCAGGGTCATCGTCTTGCGCGTTGATGACCTGAACGGGCAAGTCCAGTGCCTCTTCCAAATCCGCCGCCTGGGTTTTCAGGGCTTGACGCGATGGACCGGTGGTGTGCATTTGGTTCAAGAGCAACAGGCAGGGGATGCCCAGTTCGCGGACTTGAAGCACCAAAAACAGTTGGCCCTGCAACGAAGCGGCATCGGCCACAAGCACCACCACATCCGGACGGTCAGGGTGATGGACATCGAGCAGGATGCGCCCGGTCACATGGCCGTCTTCGGATTGGGCGTGCAAGTTGTACAGCCCGGGAAGGTCCTGCACCGTCCACGATGTGGCTCCAGACCATTTGCACGGCGCAGAGGCGGCCTTCATGGTGACCCCCGCCAAGTTGCCAACCGACACAGACTTGCCGGTCAGTCGCTGGAACAGGGTTGATTTCCCCGTGTTGGGGTTTCCGATGAGGGCGAGCTTCACGCGTGCAATTTGGGGCGGGAAAAGGCCATTGACAATCCCCTCAACGTGCCATTGTGGATCATCGAGGCGTCAGCCATTTGCGTGGATCGACAGGCTGTCGTTCGTCTCCGGCCACTTTCCAAACTTCAAAATGCAGGACGCTGTTGGTGTTGGCGGCCCCACGCACGTTGCCCAAAAAGGAACCTCGTTCCAGGGTTTGGCCCTTTTGGACGGGACAATCGGCCAAATTCGTGTAAACGGTTCGGTAGGCACCATGCGTCACAATCACACTGGTGCCTGCGCCGGGAAGCGGGAAGACGCTGGAGACCGTGCCACGGAAAATGCTGAGGACCCGGTTGCCCGTTTCCGTGGTGATGTCCACCCCATTGTTGTCGATGGTGATGCCGCTCAACGTCGGATGGGCTTGACGCCCAAACCCTTGTGTGACCACCCCACGCATCACGGGCCAGGGCAAGCTTCGCTGGTTCTTTTCGAAAGCTTCGGACACGATTTTCCCTTCGGGTGTCAGCGCGAATTCGCCGGCTGCCGAGGCACGCTCGGCTTCCAACTCCGCCTCGATCAATCGCTTGATTTCATCGCTCAGCCGTTGCCGTTCTTTTTCCTGTGCCTTTTGGGCTTTGCGCAACCGCTTCTCCTCCTCTCTCAGCTTTTCCACAAGGGAGGTCCTCGCTTGGCGGTCTTGTTGCAAGGCGTCCCGTTCCTTGCGCTGGTCCAACAACGCCATTTGCACGTCGGAACGCTCTTCGACCAGGGTCAATTTGACCTCGCCCAACTCCCTTTGGGCGGACTCGATTTGGTCCACCTGTTCCTTGCGGATGGACGTGTAAGATTGCACCCATCGGAAGCGCATGGCGGCTTGGCTGAAGTCCTCTGCCGCGAACACAAAAAGCAACGGGTTGTTGCCCAACTTCATCCGGTAGGCTTGCTGGATCATGCTTGCGTATTCGTCCTTCAAGGCAGCCACGTGTCCTTCGAGGGTTTGCAACTCGGTGTCCGTCCCGCGCATGGAACGCTCCAGCGAACGGATGGTGGCCTCATGGTGTCGGACCAGCTTCTTGCGCAGTTGGATTTGTTGGTCCAGCAAGCCTACTTGGGAGGAGGCGTCTGCGCGGTTGCGTCGGGCTTGCCCCAAAAGGTTTTCCGTGGTCTCCAATTGTTGCGTGATGCGGTCCCTTTCTTTTTGCAAGGCCACCTTGTCGTCCGTCTGTCCCCGCATGGGCGTGATGGCCAACACGGCCCCCAAGAACACCAGGGCCATGCGCGGCCATGGGACCATGCAGGGTTCAGAGTTCCGTTCTCCGTTCAAAACCGTCGGGGATGGTGAAAGGGAAGTCGTACGCGCGCCCTGCACGGCGTCTTTTGGTGTAGATCAAAGCGTCAAAAAGCCCCTCTGGCCCTTTGGCGGTCATACGTACGGTGCTGGGGAGCCTTCCCATTTCCGTGTCGTCAAAATCACTCCTTCTCACCCGCACAGTGCGTTGCCTGAGCAAGTCGTCGATCACATCTTTGACCGGGTCCATGGTTTTTCCGTCCATCCAATACCTCTTGACGAGCAAGGATTGTTCCGCTTTGCCCATGATCCGCTCGGCCTTCTTTTCCTTGGCCATGATGCTTAAGCTGTCGTCGGGCGCAATGTTCTTGTCGTTGGTCCCGACGAGTTTGCGGACGTTGCGGTCGGTCTTCGTCAGCAAGACATACTGTTGGTCCTGGACCTTGCTCACATAGGTGTCGATTTCTCGGTCCAACATCAGGGGTTGGCCCACGATGAGGTCTTGGACCAGCGCAAAGCTGACAGGGGCTTGGATCGCTTCTTCGAGCATGGTATAATTCCCTTGAAACACGAAGCGGGCACCAGGGAGTTTGCTCAACACCTGCACCGAATCGGGCGTGAGCAAGATGCGCGCAGCCTCCACTCCCAAGGCAGGCGAGATGCTCATCCAGATCACACTGTCCTTGGCCAAACGAACGTTCAAAGCGAATGTTCCCGTGCGTCCCATGGCGCTTGCGGTGGACTCCATGCGCAGGCCCAAAGTGCTCCATTCTCCCTCCCGCGCTTCGAGGTCGTCCAGCAAAACCTCAGCCTCTCGTGCCGGCAAGGTGGCCACCGCGTTGCGCTTCAGGGAAAAGCATCCCGTGGCCATGGTCCACACGGATAGGCACACCATCCACTTCACCGTTGCCTTCATGGGCGCTGCAATTTGGGTGTCAAAACATCTGGGTCACCCCCGGCGTCGAGCGCCCCCTGCCAGGCCTGATGCGCGCCGTCGTGGTCCCCAAGGGACCAACGAATGTCCCCCTCGTGTTCGAGGGCCACAGGGTCGCCTGCCATGCCGTGTTCTTGTGCGGCCAAAATCCAAGTCAACGCTTCTTCGAAGCGCCCCAGTTTGTACAAGACATGGGCATGGGTGTCCATGAAATTGCCTTCATCGGGACGGAGCTGGACCGCTTGGGTGCTGCACTCCAAGGCCCTTGCCAGCTTGGACGGTCCCAGGGGCTGGTTCAGCGCATGCCGTGTGGCCAAATAATAGGCATGGTTGTTCAAGACAAAAACGTCTTCCACGGCCCGGAGGCTCCTTTCAAAGGCCTCTTCGGAGGCTTCCCATTCTGACAGATCCCGCAATGCACTTGCAAGTGCAGACGCCAAGGCTCCCTCGAGCACAGGGCTGTCGAGCACCACGGCAAGCCCAGAGCGGTACGCCTCCACTGCCCGCTTGGACCGTTGGGTTTCGCGCAGGGCGAGTCCTTGGTAGTAGTGCAGCAATGGATTCAATGGAAAGCGCGCGACGGCGTCCTCCGCATTTTGGGCCATCTCCGACCATTGGCCCATGTCGACGCGGATGGCCATGAGGTTGGTCCATGACTCGACGGCGCCTGGGGCCAGCGCGAGAAGGTCCTTTGCCCTAGTCAATGCCTCTTCGAGACGGCCATTTTGGTACGCCCAGTCGCAGGCCATCTCCACCACCGCGGCTTCGTCGCTGTGGTGCGCCATCATCAAGTCGAGCAGCGTGCTGTAGGGCCCATGAAAGGCTGGGTCTTCTTGGGCCAGAACACCGTAACCGAGCAACACGCGCAGTTTGCTTTCCAGGGCCACATCGTCACTCGCCATGGCCTTTTTCAGGTGGGGCAAGGCGCCCTCGAGATCGCCCCGGCGGGTGGCGAGCTCTGCCCATTCAAATTGCACCAGACCCCATTGGGGGCGTCTTTGGGTCAGCACGCGCAACGCTGCCTCCGCTTGGTCGACGTCCCCCGAGGACATCTGCCAACGGATGTGCTGGAGAAGGAAGAGATCGCTCTCGGGAAAGTCCTTCAGCGCCCGGTCCAAAAAGGCGCCAAGGCCTTTGTTGTCGGAAGTCTGTTGCACGATACGCAAGGCTTCCAAACGCACATCTTCGTCGGGCCCCACATTCGACTCGTAATGGTCCATGAGCAACAGCGAGGGCAGGACATGGCCTTCGGCCAGCAGTTGTTCTGCACACCCCATCAATGCTTCCAGGTCCCCAGGCCGCGAAGCCACATAAGGCCGCCAATCCATTTCAGCCCCAGGTCCATTGCCTTGGGCAAGCCTGGCTTGGCCTCGGAAGTAGTGGCTCCAGGTGTTGGAGGGGTCGCATTCGAGGGCGCGGTCAAAGTGCAGTTCAGCAGCCTCGTGACGCGTCAATTCCAAGTCAATTTTTCCCAGCTGAAAGTGAAAGGCACCTTCTTGGGGTTCTGCTTCTGCACAGCTTAAAAATTTGGCATAGGCATCTTCCAAGTCTCCTTTCAGGAGATGCGCCTGGCCTTCGAAATAGGCCAGCTGGGTTTCTTTGCCAAAGGGCACGTCTTTCTCTTCGTCTTTGGAAGACAACGACGACACCATGCGGCAACCCGTCATGGCCAGGCAGACCCAAAGAAGGCAAGCGCAGGACCACCTCATGAATGGGGGTTTCCAATGGTGCAGAAGTCGCCAATGCTCGCATCGGAAGGAGTGCCGTGCCATGACGCTTTGGCGCCGACCATGGCGCCTTTCACCACCACATTTTCCAGGGTGGTTTGTCCCGCCACCAAGGCGTGGCTGACCCTGGAGTCTCGAACCACGGTCCCAGGACCGAGGGTGACATTGGGCCCCACCACGGAGCGCTCAAGGACCACGTCTGGCGCGATGTGACAAGGCGGGAGGATGACGCTGTCGACCACCTGGGCCGAATTTGGAACCGGGTCCAATCGTCCTTCTTCTGCCAAGATTTGGAGGATGCGGCTGTTCGTGTCCACCGTGACAGCCTTGTTGCCGCAGTCCATCCATTCGGAGACTTCGCCAGGGATGAATTGAAGGCCGTCCTGCGTCATGTTGCGTAAGGCATCGGGCAGTTGAAACTCGCCACCTTGCTTCACATCGTGGTCGATCAAGTGCTGAAGTTCACGGTTCAGTCGGCCGCCATCTTTGAAGGCGTAGATGCCAATCATGGCGAGGTCGCCCACCCATTCTTGGGGCTTTTCCACGTAGTCGGTGATGGTGCCTTCACCGTCGGTCACCACCACGCCAAAGGCGCTTGGGTCTTCGATGCGTTGGCAGAACAACACCCCATCGGCGTTGGGGTCGATGGTGAAGTCGGCGCGGAACAATGTGTCTGCAAAGGCCACCACTACAGGGCCGTCAAGAAAGTCCTTGCCACACAAAATGGCATGGGCCGTCCCCAAGGGCTCGTCTTGGTAACGGATGTGTCCTTTCGCCCCTAGTCGTTCGGCCACCTCCACGAGGGCGCGTTCGGCGTCTTCGCCAAAACGACCCGTCACAAAGCAGATGTTGTCGATGCCGTCGTGGGCCGTTCGGACGATGTCTTCGACCAACCGTTCGACAATGGGTTTTCCTGCCACCGGCACCAAGGGTTTTGGCACGGTCAAGGTGTGGGGGCGAAGGCGGCTTCCGCGGCCCGCCATGGGCACGATGATGTTCATGTTGTCAGGTTATCGCGTTCCAGTATGTCCAAACCCGCCTTGTCCACGGACCGATGCAGGCAGTTGTTCCACAGATTCGATGAGGTCCCACTCCACACGCTCGTAGCGTGCCAAAACGAGTTGGGCAATCCGCTCACCGTTCTCCACGGTGAATGCGTCAGGGCCATGGTTGATGAGGATGACCCCCACATCTCCGCGGTAATCGGCGTCGATGGTGCCGGGGCTGTTCAGCACAGTCACCCCATGCTTGTAGGCCAGGCCGCTGCGAGGCCGCACTTGGGCTTCAAAGCCTTGAGGGAGTGCCAAGTGAAGTCCGGTAGGAACCAAGGTGCGTTGGCCAGGTTCCAAAACAACGGGGGCGTCAAGTTTGGCACGCAAGTCCAGGCCCGCGCTGTCCGGGGTGCTGTAGCTCGGGAGGTCGTGTGGGGTGTTGGCCACCACGGGGACGGTCACGGTCGAAGGGCCACTCATTTTCCTGGAAAATTGGGTTTGCGCTTCTCCAAAAAGGCCGTTGTGCCCTCCTTGAAGTCCTCAGTCTCAAAGCACTGTCCAAACCGCTCCATTTCCACGCTGTACCCGTCTTTGCTGTAACCGGCCAAGATGCTGTCCAGGGCCGCGGCCAAGGCAGTGGGGGCGTTCTTGGCCATTTTGGCCGCCACCACTTGCGCGGTCTCCAGCAGGAGCTCAGGCTCCACCACTTGGTTCACCAATCCGCAATCCAAGGCGGTTTCCGCGTCGATCATGCCGCCCGTGAGCACCATTTCCATGGCCTTTCCCTTGCCGACAATTTGGGCCAAACGTTGGGTGCCACCGTACCCAGGGATCACCCCGAGGCTGACTTCGGGCAGGCCCATGCGGGCATTGCTCGAGGCGATGCGCACGTGGGCCGCCATGGCGAGTTCCAACCCGCCGCCAAGGGCAAAGCCATTGATTGCGGCCACCACAGGCTTTTTGCTTTGTTCCACCCGGTCGAACAAATTGCGTTGGCCCCGGCGCGCCAAGTCTTCTCCTTGGGTTCTGTCAAAGTCCGCAAATTCCTTGATGTCGGCGCCTGCCACGAAGGCCTTTGCGCCCGATCCTGTGAGGACCAAAACGCGGACATCGTCCTGGTCCTGTGCGGCTTCAATGGCCGCTGCCAGGGCATCAATGACTTGCCTGTTGAGGGCATTGAGTGCGTCTGGACGGTTCACCGTAAGGGTGAGAATCCCGTCCTCGAGGGATTTCAAAACGAGGGAGTCAGACATGGGAATTTGCGTGATTGCAATGCCAAATTACGCCACGGGACCCTCGGTTGTGCGGCCTGGACGGCTCTTCAACAAACGTTGGGTGTATGGATGTTGTGGACAACTCAACATTTCTTGCGCGGTGCCTTCTTCCACAATTTGGCCATCTTTCATCACAGCCACCCTGTGGCAAACGGCGCCGACCACGTTGAGGTCGTGACTGATGAACAGGAAGGTGAGTCCCCGTTGTTGGCAGAGTTCCAGAAGCAAGTCCAAAATCTCGGCCTGGATCCTCAAATCCAGTGCGGCCACGCTTTCATCGAGGACCAGGAATTGCGGCGCCAAGGCGAGGGCGCGCGCCAAGACGATGCGCTGTCTCTGGCCGCCGCTGAAGCTCCCTGGCAAACGGTGGGCATCCTCGGCGGCCATCCCCACTTCCTCCAACAATTCCTGGACGGTGGGGCCGTCGCTCGACAGCCGCTGGCGCACCGCTTCCTCGAGGGCGGCGCCAATGGTCATACGGGGGTTCAGTGCGGAAAACGGGTCTTGAAAGACGGGCTGGGCTGAGCGACGGAATGCGGGCCCTTCCGCAGGACCTCCCTTCCATGCCACCTCGCCGCCGTCTGCGTGGTCCAAGCCCAGCATCACCCGGCCCAAGGTGGACTTGCCCGATCCGCTTTCGCCCACCAGGCCCACGCGTTCTCCTCGTGCAATCGAAAGTGACACTCCTTTGAGGGCCTCAAAGTGCGCGGTGGGCTGGCCCCAAATGTTTTTGCCGGTCACAAACCGCTTCACCACGTTCCGGGCCTCGATGAGGGGTGGATGCGCGTCTTGGAAGGATGCGGTTTCTAGGCCCTCTTGGCGCGATGGCATCGCGGCAAGCAATTCTTGGGTGTAGGCGTGGGAGGGGGAGTGCATCACTTCCGCGCAGGTTCCGGACTCGACAATTTCGCCATGCCGCATCACCACGACATGGTCGGCGATGTCTTTGACCACATCGAGGTCATGCGTCACGAACAACACGCCCAAACCCCTGGCGTCGCGAAGCTCCCTGAGCAGGTCGAGGATGGCGCGCTGCACCGTCACATCGAGGGCGGTGGTGGGCTCGTCTGCCAACAGGACCTTGGGGTTGCAGGCGAGGGCGAGGGCGATCATGACCCTTTGCTTTTGGCCGCCACTTAATTCGTGGGGGTACTTCTGTGCAGAACCCAAAGGCAAGTCCACTTCGTCAAACAATTGGTCCACCTTTTCCTCCACCGCCTTGCCTGTGATGCCTTGGTGGAGTTCGAGGGGTTCCGCCACTTGGGCCCCCACCCTCATGGACGGGTTGAGGGAGGACATGGGGTCCTGAAAAATCATCGCCACCTCCTTTCCTACGGGCGCTTCTTGTCGTCCGGGCCCAGCCCAAAAGGCCCCGTCAGGACCATGGACTTCGCCGCCCACGACCTCTCCTCCGGGGGGGAGGAGGCCCATGACCGCCAAGGATGTCAGGGTTTTGCCCGAGCCGGATTCTCCAACAATGCAAGTGGTCGAGCCTTCCCAAACGTTGCAGGACACACCTTTCACCACTGGCTGGCGGCCATGAAAGGCGATCCGAAGGTCACGCAGGGAAAGGAGGACCGAGCTGCTCACTTGGGGTCAGAGGGTGCCGCGGTTTTCTTGCTCGCGCTCAATGGCTTCGAAGAGGGCCTTGAAGTTGCCTTTGCCAAAGCTTTTGGCCCCTTTGCGCTGGATGATTTCAAAAAACATCGTGGGGCGGTCCACCACGGGTTTGGTGAAGAGTTGCAGCAGGTAACCTTCGTCGTCACGGTCGATCAAGATGCCCAGTTCCCGAAGTGGCTCGAGGTCTTCCTCGATTTCACCCACTCGGTCGAGGATGTCGTCGTAGTAATTCTCGGGCACGTACAAGAACTCGACCCCGCGTTCCTTCAAGGCGGTCACTGTGGTCACAATGTCGTCCGTGGCGACGGCGATGTGTTGCACGCCTGCGCCTTGGTAGAAGTCGATGTATTCCTCGATTTGGCTCTTTTTCCTACCAGCTGCGGGCTCGTTGATGGGGAATTTGATCCGTCCATTGCCATTGCTCATCACCTTGGACATGAGGGCAGTGTACTCCGTGCTGATGTCTTTGTCGTCGAACGACACAAGCTGTGCAAACCCCATCACCTCTGCGTAGAATTTGCACCATGTGTCCATTTCGCCCCACCCCACATTGCCCACCATGTGGTCGATGAACTTGAGGCCTATGGGGGAAGGTTGGAAGTCGGGTGTCCAGGCCCTGTAGCCCGGCAAAAACACCCCGTTGTACCCATTGCGCTCCACGAAGACGTGCACGGTGTCGCCGTAGGTTTTGATGGCGCTCAACACTACCTCACCGTCCGCATCGCTTCTGACTTCAGGGGCGAATTCGGCCTCGGCGCCGCGCTTGGTCGTTTCCTCAAAGCTCTTGCGCGCGTCCGGGACCCAGAGGGCCACCGTCTTGACGCCGTCCCCGTGTTTGTCGAGGTGGGCATTCAATTCGCCTCCTTCTAGGAGAGGTGTGGTGAGCACCAAGGTGATCTTGTCTTGTCGAAGCACATAGCTGACCCGGTCTTTGGCCCCGGTTTCCAATCCCCGGAAGGCGAGAGGTTGAAAGCCCCAAGCGGCCATGTAATAATAGGCGCTCTGTTTGGCATTGCCTACGATGAGCTCCACGTGGTCGGTCCCAAGGAGAGGCAGGAAGTCGTGGGCTTCTGGAACGATTTTGTCGAGTTCTGGAAGGGAATCAGTGGCCATGGTTCAGGGGTGTCTTGTTGGCGGTTTACAGCCAGCTTTGGTGGTAGCCTTCCAACTCCAGGTCGAGGGCTTGTTGGGTGACTTTCAAGGGGCGGAAGGTGTCGACCATGACGGCCAACTCTTCTGTTTTTTCCTTGCCGATGCTTCCCTCATAGGTCCCCGGATGAGGTCCATGTGGAATGCCGGCAGGGTGGAGCGTGATTTGTCCGGGGCCCACGCCTGTGCGGCTCATGAAGTCGCCATCGACGTAGTACAGCACTTCATCGGAGTCGATGTTGCTGTGGTTGTAAGGGGCGGGGATGGACAGTGGGTGGTAGTCGTACTTCCGCGGCACAAAGCTGCAGATCACAAAGCCATCTGTTTCAAACGTCTGGTGCACAGGCGGTGGCTGGTGCACCCGTCCGGTGATGGGCTCAAAGTCGTGGATGCTGAACGCGTAGGGGAAGTGGTACCCGTCCCATCCGACAACGTCAAACGGGTGACTGGCGTAGGTGTAGTCATGGAGCATGCCCTCCTTTTTGATCCGGACTTTGAAGGGACCTGCGCCCTCTTTCTCGACGTCGCACAATTCTTCAGGAGCGCGCATGTCGCGCTCGCAGTATGGGCTGTGTTCGAGGAGCTGTCCAAAGTGGTTCCGATAGCGCTTGGGCGTCAACACGGGAGAAGCACTTTCCACGATCAGCGCACGGTTGTCTTCTGTGGTCCAGCAAAAGCGATGCATGACCCCCCTGGGGATGACGAGGTAGTCGCCCGGCTGGAAGGCAATCTTGCCAAACATCGTTTCCAACACCCCCGATCCTCGGTGCACAAAGACGACCTCGTCTTGGTCCGCGTTTTTGTAGATGTCGTCGCGGTCGACTTTGGGGGGCGCGGCAAGGGCGACGGTGCAGTCGTTGTTGAACAAAGTGGGCACACGCGACCCCAACCAGTCTTTGCCGGCTGTCACTGCCCAACCGTCGAGCTTTCTGCTGAGCAAATTGCGCTCGACGGCGGCGACAGGCCGCACATCTTCACTGCCGTGGACGGCCACCACTTGTGTGGGACGTTGGCGGTGGTACAGCAAGGAGCTCATGCCCACGAAACCAATGGTCCCGAAGAGCTGCTCATGGTAGAGTTCCCCGTTGTCTTGGCGGAACTGGGTGTGGCGTTTGGGCGGAATCTTGCCCAGCTTGTGGTAAAACGGCATGTCACGTGCAAGTTAGGCAGGGCGGCTCCGCGCGCAAGGCATCACTTTTCAGCCCCAAAGGCGCGCGCCCACCAGGGCAACTTGCCTTCTTTGTTCAAGGGCCATTGCAAACTCAACTTCATGCCAGGGCGCAGCGGCGCATCGGGCTTGAGGTTGTTTTTCCGGGCGAGGGCGGGGGTTCGAATGCCGTGCATTTGGGAGATCTGCCAAAGCGATTGGCCCTTTCGCACGGTGTGCCAAGAGGTGGCCGCATGGCTTTTCTTGGGCTGCAAATACAGGCGATCCCCTTTCTGAAAGGTGTGGCTCTTGGAGACTTCGTTGTACGTGCGGATTTGCCAAGGCATGATGTCCAAACTGCGCGCCAAATCTGCGATGGGCTCGCTGTGCTCTACGTGCACGAATTGCACGCCATGGACGGTGGTTCGGACACGATGGGCACGGCCCATCTCCATGGTCCCTCCCCCTGTGCTGGCGCGTCGGACCACATCGTGTTCTCGGACATTTTTGTCCGGCGTGTCGGTTCGTCGTTGGGTGTCAATGCCAGCGCCGTTGGCTTCGTCCTTGACCTCTTCCTGTTCCGTGCGCGCCTGCAACCCCCCAGGGACATCGAGCAGGTGAAGGTCGTGGCGGTCGATCAAGGTGATCAAACGGTCTGCGTAGGCAGGGTCGGTGGCATATCCGCAAGCCTTGAGGCCTTTCGCCCACCCTCTGTAATCGGTTGGATCCAGGTCAAAAAGCCGGGCGTATCGGTCCCGAAGCAAAAAATGGCTGTGGTCCTCGTAACTGTCTTTGGCATTCTTGTACACCCGGAAACACTCGCCTTTCTCGTCGTCGTCGTGGTACGTTCGTCTGCCCGTCCAAGTCGAGTGGCATTTGATGCCAAAGTGGTTGTTGGACCGCTGTGCCAATTCACTCACCCCGTTTCCACTTTCCAAAATGCCTTGGGCCAGGGTGATGCTTGCAGGGATGCCGTAGCGTTGCATTTGTATCACCGCTTCGTCCTGCCATTGCTCGATGTACGTTTCTTGGGTGGCGGCAGGTTTGGCCCCCTTCACGTCGCCTTTGGGGTCTCCCAAACGTCCTGTTGCCCCAGGTGCTGCCACCATGCAGGCATTCAGAAAAACGGCAAATCCCAACCCCATCAGGGTGCGGGCCGTGACGGTGATGGGGGACAAGAGGACGTGCTTCATGGTGCGTGTGTCTGGAGGTCGTGGAACGGAATCACCAAGCTACCTCCACCATGGGTGTTTCAGGCCCGTGATAGAGGAAGTTGCTCCTCGCGTCCCTGTGGAAAACCCTGTATGCCGTGGCTTAAGGAATCAATGTCAAGTCACCGCGTCCAAACCCTTCCTGACAACCCCAGGTAAATGCCATTGGTGCCGACTCCTGCCCTGAACAGGGATCCGTCTTGCATTTCCCAAACCCCACCAAGAGCAACCACCAACCAAGGAAATGGGACCCTCGAATCCTGCGAATTTCAAGTGGTGGACCTCTCAGGACGCACTTGCATGCTCCGGCCGCTTCAAGGTGGTCAGCGTTTGGATCTGACGCACTTCAACGGCATCCAAACCTCCAAAGTGATTCTTGGGGAGTGAGCCCATGGGCTCGACGAGGTCACTGGACCCGCTGGATCGTGTACCCGATGAGGTCGCTCAAGGCCTCGCGGGCTTCTGCGCTTACGGCATCCTGACTGCCAAGCTCGTCGAGAAGGGCGAGGGATTCCTCTTTGAGCCGTCGCATCTCTGAACGGGCGCGCTCCATGCCGGGACCTGCGAGGATGGTGTCCATGACTTCCTTGACAGCCGTGGGATCGTCGCTCTTGTGCTTCACCAAGCGGATGAGTCGCCGACGTTCCGCGGGGGATGCTTTGGCAAGGGTATGGATGAGGGGAAGGGTCATTTTGCGCTCCCGGATGTCTTGTCCGGTGGGCTTCCCTGTGCGGTCGCCTTCGCCCAGGTCGAGGAGGTCGTCTTGGATTTGAAAGGCGAGGCCCACGCGTTCGCCCAACCCCCACATCCGCTGGACGGTCTCGTCGTCTGCCCCAGCCGAGGCCGCTCCGCACGCACAACACGCCGCGAGGAGGGAGGCGGTCTTTCGCCGGATGATGTCGAAGTAGACTTCCTCGGTGATGTCCAAGCGCCGCGCCTTTTCAATTTGGAGCAGTTCACCTTCACTCATCTCCCTCACGGCGCGGGAGGTGATTTTCAAGAGGTCATAGGCCTCCGCATCGACGGCGGCCAAAAGCCCTCGCGACAAGAGGTAGTCCCCGACAAGCACGGCCACTTTCTTTTTCCAAAGCGCCTGGATGCTGAAAACGCCGCGTCGAAGCGGGCTCTCATCGACCACATCGTCGTGGACCAAGGTGGCGGTGTGCAAGAGTTCGATGAGGGTCGCCGCGGTGTGGGCACGGTCGGTGGCATGGCCATTGGATCCAACGCCACCGTGCAGCCGTGCGCTCAAGAACACAAACATGGGACGCATTTGCTTGCCTTTGCGTCGGAGGATGTAACGCATGACGGTGTCGAGGAGGACGACGTCGGTGGAAACCGACTGACGGAATTTGGGCTTGAAGGCATCCATGTCCCCCTTCAAAAGGGATTGCACGCGTTTCAGATTGGCTCGAGGTTCCGACATGCCGCAAAGGTAGCGCGGCAGAGCAAGGGAGACACCCAATCGTTGGCATGGGCGGTGCTCCTCGGTGCGGGGGTGGTATCTTCGCATCATGCTTCGATCGATGACAGGTTATGGAAAGGCAGAAGGTGCCGTGGGTTCCCGCAAATACACGGTGGAAGTCCGTTCGTTGAACGGCAAAAATTTGGACCTCTCCGTGCGGATGCCCTCCGTCTTGAAGGAGAAGGAAATGGCGCTGCGAAAGGAGCTTGGTGCGCGCATCGTTCGGGGCAAAAGCGACGTGGCCATCCATTTTGAGGCCGATGCTTCTGACGCCCGCCACGAGCTGAATGCCCCTGTCATCGAACAGTATGTGGCATCCCTCAAGGCGCTGGCGGAGCGCACAGGGCAACCGACGGACCAACTTTTGGCCACAGCAGTCAAGTTCCCCGACGCCATGCAGACGTCCCGAGAGTCCTTCAACCACGAATCGTGGACAGGCATCCATGCGCTGGTGGTGGAAGCAGCCGATCAATTCGATGCTTTTCGCGACACCGAAGGGGCGACGTTGCACGCGGATTTCTCCGAGCGATTGACGACCATTGAAGGTTTGGAGGCGGCATTGGACCCCATGCTGGAAGCCCGTTTGAAGCGGGTGCGCGAGAGGATTCGTACCAATTTGGAGGAAACGGTGGACCGCAATGTCATCGACTCGACGCGCTTCGAACAAGAGGTGCTGTACTACATCGAGAAGATGGATGTCAGCGAAGAAAGAACGAGGCTGCGTGCCCACATGGTCTATTTCCGGGACATCATGAACACCGGCCATGGACAAGGCAAAAAACTTGGTTTCGTGGCCCAGGAAATGGGGCGTGAAATCAACACGTTGGGCAGCAAATCCAACGATGCCGATTTGCAAAAGGTGGTGGTGCAGATGAAGGACGAACTCGAGAAAATCAAAGAGCAAGTGCTCAACGTGCTCTAAGTCGGCCATGCCTGCAGGAACCAAACCCCAAGGCGATGGGCTCGCCATCATTTTCTCAGCCCCTTCAGGCGCGGGAAAAACCACCATTGTGCGCCACCTCATGGACCAGCCCAATTTGGCGCTGGGCTTCAGTGTGAGCGCCACCACCCGGCCACCGAGGGCTGGCGAAAAGGATGGGGTCGATTATCATTTTCTCAGCCATGAGGAATTCTCGATGAAGCTGTCAGAGGGCGCCTTTGTGGAACACGAGGAGGTGTACGAAGGGCTCTCGTACGGCACCTTATGCAGTGAGGTGGAACGGCTCTGGCGGGATGGCAGAACGCCCTTGTTCGATGTGGACGTTGTGGGGGGCCAAACCCTGAAGTCCGTGTTTGGCGACAGCGCCTTGTCCATCTTCGTCATGCCTCCGAGTTTGGGGGCGTTGGAGGACCGTTTGCGGGGCCGAGGCACGGAAAACGAGGAGTCCCTGAAGGAACGTTTGGCCAAATCAGAAAGGGAAATGCAGTCGGCTTCCGCCTTCGATTTGCGCTTGGTGAACGACCAACTTGATCTGGCCTTGGCAGAGGCCTCGGACATGGTGGGGGACTTTTTGGACCAAGGATTCCATTGAAGATGGGACAATCTCCTTCGACCACCAAACGCCGAGTGGGCCTGTACTTTGGGTCCTTCAACCCTGTGCACTTGGGCCATTTGGTCATCGCCAACCACATGCTCTTCATGGCCGACTTGGACGAAGTCTGGTTGGTCGTCACGCCGAGCAGTCCGCACAAGCAGGGGGTGGACATGATCCCAGAGGCAGATCGCCTTCAAATGGCCAAACTGGCCCTGGCCGACCATCCCAAATTGAAGGCTTCCAGCGTGGAATTCGATTTGCCTCGGCCCAATTACACAGCGGACACCATGGAGCATCTGCGTGCCCAAAACCCCGACACGACGTTCAGCATCATCATGGGCCAAGACAACTTGGCGTCCTTTTCCACCTGGAAGGGCCACGCGTCGATGCTTGATCAGCACCGCCTGCTCATTTACCCTCGGTTGACCATGGGGGAGCCCCAGCGCACAGCCGAGGTGGAGAAGTGGACCCAACATCCACACGTTGACATCCAGCAAGCCCCGATGATCGCCATCAGTTCGACCTACATCCGGGACGCCATCATGGCGGGCCACGATGTCCAATTCCTGCTTCCCGACCCCGTTTTGGCGTACATCGGGAACAACCATTTTTACGAAGAGAGGGGGTAAGGTTGCGGCAGGCAGCTCGAGGCTTGGGCCGCCAGATCACTTCCCGTTGTGGGCATTCATGGCCCTGGCCAATCCAATGGTCGTCAAATCCAGCGCTGCATTGGCAGCAGCATCCAGTCGTTCGTCCATGGTGCGTCGATCTTCCTCGGTCCATGCACCCAGAACGTAATCGACTTGTTGCCCTTGGCTGAAATCTCCCCCGATGCCAAACCTCAGCCGCGTGTATTGCGAGGTGTTGAGCACGGCTTGGATGTCCTTGAGTCCGTTGTGCCCTCCGTCGCTGCCTTTCGCGCGCATGCGCAGGAGTCCAAATGGCAAATGCAAGTCGTCGGTGATGACCAAAACACGGTCCAAAGGGATGTTCTCCTTGTCCATCCAAAAACGCACGGCCTTGCCGCTCAGGTTCATGAAGGTCGAAGGCTTGAGCAGGATCAACGTGCGGCCCTTGAAGCGGACGGTGGACACCTCACCCAGTCTGCCGGTCTCGAAAGATCCGGACAGACGTTGGGCGAGTGTATCCACCACCTTGAACCCGATGTTGTGTCGGGTGTCCTCATATTCAGCCCCGGGATTGCCGAGTCCCACCATGAGGTACTTCATGGGTCAGGAAATCAGCTTTCGCCTCCTTCGCCTCCCTCTTCGCCTTCAGCGCCTTCGGCACCTTCAGCGCCTTCAGCACCCTCTTCACCTTCTGCGTCAGCAGACATGGCGGCACGCGTCCGCTTGCAAGCCACCAGCAGGGCATTGTCGCTCAAAAGGATGTCCAAGCCGTCGAGCTTGAGGTCGCTCACCCGGGCACTGTCGCCAATGTCCAAGGGTTCGATGTTGACGGTGAGACATTCTGGCAAAGAGTCGATGAGTCCACGGACGGGAACGCGACGGAAATTCAATTCGAGGCGACCCCCGTTGAACACGCCAATCGCCTGCCCTGTGGTGCGCAAAGGCAATTCCACTTTCACCGGCTTGCCGGGGATCACTTCGAGCAAGTCGATGTGTGTGACCCTGTCGGTCACGGGGTGGAACTGGATTTCTTGGATGATGCAATCCGTCTTTTTGCCGTCAATGTCCAATTCAATTTTGAAGACGTCTGGGTTGAAGACGAGCTTGTTGAGTTGAACTTCAGAAAGGCTGAAGTGGATTTGCTCGGCACCGCCGTACAAGACACCGGGAACCCGGTTGTCAGCGCGCAGTGCGTCGGCATCTTTTTTCCCTACGCCCCCTCTCAGGGAGCCGCTCAATGATGCAGTTTTCATGATGTATTGTTAAATGGTAAATTTAGAACTAATGGATTCGTTGCGCATCAAGCACTGAAGCACTTGGCCGAACATGTCGTGCACAGGAAGCACGGTGATTTTTGAGGTGTCGGCGTCCTCCTTCAATGGGATGGAGTCGGTCACGATCAATTCTTTGAGGGAACTCGATGCGATGCGGTCGTAGGCGGGCCCACTAAGGACGGCATGCGTGCAGACGGCCCGAACGCTCAGTGCGCCGTGTTCCATCATCAAGTCCGCGGCTTTGGTCAGGGTGCCGGCCGTGTCGCACATGTCGTCCACAAGCACGACGTGCTTGTCTTTCACCTCTCCGATCACCGTCATGCTCTCCACCTGGTTGGCCACCTTGCGCTGCTTGTAGCAAATGGCCATGTCCACCCCCAAATGCTTGGCGTAGGTGTTGGCACGCTTGGTGCCGCCCGTGTCAGGGGTCGCAATGCACAAGTTGTCAAGAGCGGCATTGGCCTCGATCCATGGAAGGAACAAGGTGGAGCCAAACAAGTGGTCCACGGGAACTTCAAAGAACCCTTGGATTTGATCGGCGTGAAGGTCCATGGTGATAATACGGTTCACACCAGCCGCCATCAACATGTTCGCCACGAGCTTGGCACCAATCGCGACACGAGGCTTGTCCTTTCTGTCTTGCCGGGCAAATCCAAAGTAAGGCATCACGGCCACGATGCGCTTGGCGCTGGCGCGCTTGGCTGCGTCGATGAGCATCAGAAGCTCCAGCAAGTTGTCAGAAGGAGGAAAGGTGCTCTGCACAATGATCACCTCTTTTCCCCGGACGGTCTCTTCAATGCTCACCGCAAACTCCCCATCGGAGAATTTCTGCGTGCGAACAGGGACCAGACTGGTTCCGTAAGCTGCGGCGACCCGTTCCCCAAACTCTCTGGAGGACGATCCCGCGAGGATTTTGATCATGTCAGACATGGCGACGCTTTGAGGCCGCAAAGGTAGGCATTCTCAGTCGGTTGGTGCCACCAGTTTGAATCCTTTCCCGTGAACGTTCAGGATTTCAATGCGATCGTCTCCACGCAAGTGTTTGCGCAGCTTGGCGATGTACACATCCATGCTACGTCCGTTGAAGTAGTTGGCGTCTCCCCAAATGTTGCGCAGCGCATGGCTTCGTTCCAAGAGGGCGTTCTGGTGTTTGCAAAGCATGAACAGCAATTCGTTCTCCTTGGTGGTCAGCCTTTGGGGCTCTCCCTTGAGGTTCAAAGACTGGGTGTTGTAGTCGTATGCGTAGAGTCCCACCTTGAATTCAGTGACCTCTTCTCCTTCTTCAGGAAGTGCAGCCGAGCGCCTCAAAATCGCCTGGATCCGAAGCACCAATTCCTCCATGCTGAACGGCTTGGTCATGTAGTCGTCTGCCCCAACCTTGAACCCTTCGAGGGTGTCGTCTTTGGTGGACCGGGCGGTCAAGAACAGAATGGGGATGCTTCTGCTGTCCAAACGGATTTCCTCCGCCACCTGGAAGCCGTCCTTCCGAGGCATCATGACATCGAGCACGATGAAATCAAAGGTCTCGCGGTGGTAGGCCTTCAGGCCTTCGACCCCGTCTTGGGCCCACGTGGCCACAAAACCTTTGGCCCGTAGGTAATCGGTGAGGAGTTTGCCCAAGCTGGGATCGTCTTCGCACAGGAGGATTCGGATGTCTTTCATGTCTCTACAGTCTTGTCAGGTTGATGCTCAAACGGCAAATTCAGGGTCAATGTTGTGCCTTCCCCCGGTGTGCTTTCGATTTGGACCGATCCTTCGTGGCGCTCGATGACATTTTTCACGTAGCTCAAACCCAGACCAAATCCCTTCACGTTGTGCACGTTTCCGGTGGGGACACGATACAGCCTTTCAAAGACCTTGCCAAGATGTTCTTTGGCGATGCCCATGCCGTTGTCTTGGACAGACAAAGAGAGCCCGACTTCGCTTTGACGCGTTCGGATGACGATGTGTGGATCCTCTCCAGCATACTTCATGGCATTGTCGATGAGGTTGAACATGACGTTGGTCAGATGAATGCGGTCGCACTCGAGGTTGGGGTTGGATGCTTCCAAGTCCAACTCCACTTTCGCCCCTTGTTTGTGGAATTGCATGGCCATGTTTTTCACTACGCCCTTCACCAAATCATGCACGTTCAATGGCTGGGTGTACAAGCGCATGGCGCCGGATTCAGAGAGACTTGCCCGCAATACATTTTCCACCAACACCCCGAGCCGTTTGTTCTCCTCTCGTATCAGACCCAGGTAATGCTTCTTCGTTTCGCTGTCAAAAGAAGGGTCCGCCATCGCTTCAGAAGCCAAGCCTATGCTGGAAATGGGTGTTTTCAATTCATGGGTCAAATTGTTCACCAAGTCCCGCTGCAAACGGTCCAATCGCTTGGTCCGCTGGATGGCCACAAGGGTGTAGCCGAACATCCCCGCGATCAAGAGCATCATCCCTACACTCAATGCGAAGGCCCCAAGCATTTGGCCCATGAGGTACCTCGGCAATTGAGGGAAGTGGATGCGCAATTGAAGGGTTCCAAGGGTCACAGAATACCCTTCTCGCAACAACACGTCGCGCAGGGGCTCGGCCTCTTCTGGCAAGAAGACGGGTTGGCTGTAACGGTTGAAGGCGCCAAAAACAGGCCTCGCATCGATGTTTTGCTCCAGCAAAGCAAGCATCAGCAACGAATCCATCGGCAAGGACTCCAGTCGTCGGACAATGTTGCGTTCCTCAGGCGCCAATTCATCGGTGCGCAGCAAGCTGCGATCTTCAGCTTGGCCTTCATCCAAGTGGACGGCGGTCAGCCAACCGGCGACAATTTGAAGGCTCTGTTCCACACTTTGGTCAAAAACCTCCTTGCGGAGTTTGGCAGAAGACTCGAGCCAACTCACTTGCACCGCCACCACCACCATCATGGCAATGGTCATGGAACCCACCAACAAGGGGATCATGCGACCTTTCATGGCCCCAAGGTCGGAAGGGAGTTGCGGTTCACAAGAAATTGGAATCAGAAAGCGCCTCCAACGCCA
>JBELJW010000193.1:0-3772 GCA_042089975.1 Flavobacteriales bacterium
GAAGAAAAGGTGGCTTATACACGCTTGATGGTGGAGGCAGCGAAATCAGATGGCAAGGTGACGGGGGAGGAGTCGGAGGCCTTGTTTGAAGAGATGGACAAATCGTTCAAGCAGCGCGCTTCCAACATGCCAGTGGACGACATGTTCCGGGTCATCCGCCAACTGACACCCGAAGTGAAAAAAGAGGTGTTCGCAGCATTGCAGGAACTTCTTTACGCCGATGGCGACTTTGACCCCAAGGAAGCCGAGTGGCTTGCAGGTGTGATGATCAAAATCTCCTGATGCCCATCACAAATTGGAGGCCGCATCCTCCAAGGAGTCTTGGAGTCGACGGGTCAATGTGCTTCGCATGGCTTCGTAACGCTTGATCTGGCCTCCGTGTACAAACACCCTATCGCGCAAAACGAGTGTGGCATTGAAAAATTCAATGCTCTCGTAACCAGCTCGGACCTCCTTTGACATCAGGTAAGACCTAAGGCTTTCTTTCGGCCTCCGCACCGTACCAGCGGTATCTCCCCCCTCCTCCACAAAAGGCTCAACCCACAGGCACATGGGGTGGTGTTTGGCATAGTACTCTAGGGCCACGTTGTCGACGATTTCGTTGTTGTCCTCTACGCGCTTGGACACATACTCGTAGTACCCCTTGATGTCTTTTTCTAGGTCACTTGGAAAGTTTTGGAGCCTTCCGTTGTTGATCAGAGACTTGTACGTGCCGTCGACCATGAAGAAAGTCAAAAAACTGTAGGCGTAGCCAATGTCAATCAAGCTGTCCGCAAAGGCATCGTAAGACGAAATTCCTTGCTGGAGGTCGAGGTGGTTTTTCAGAATTCGGCTTGTTCGGTTTTTCCCGACCTCAATGGCGTTCGACACAATGTCCAGACGCTCGCCGTCTACAGTCAAGTCGTCGATGAGGTCGATCGCGTCCTTGGCTTGGTGTTCCAGCTCATTTCGCAACTCATTCCACTCACTCAACCAGAAGGAGACACTGATCCCAAGCACCACTACGACAAATTCCAAGGAGTAACGAATGGCCAAGTATGTTCCAGTTTGGACCTCCTTCTGGGGGGCTAAATTTTTCATGATGCTCATGGTCAATGCAAGGTAGTGGATGTGGACATCACTTTGTCCCACCAGCCATTGTGGCAAGAATGGATGGATGAGTTGTTTTTTTGCTGTTTCTTGCTTCCTTTACCGAAAGCACGCACATGTTTCAGAACAACCAATACGCACGATTCCTCTCAGGGTACATTGTGTTTACCATCACTCTTTTTGAGGCGGCAGGGATTCTGGAGAGCAGGTTTGATACCACCATTGACACCGTCTGGATTTTGTGTCCTGTTGTTGTTGTTTTTCTCTTGCGCTTGGGCACTTGGATTTACGCCGCCGCCAGTTCCCCTTCGCCAAAACAAAAAGCGACACAACCGAAACCATCTACCTCTTGGTCAAAAGCCCTGAACCTGGTTTTGGGAGTGGCTTTCCTAGGGATGTTGGGCTTCTACTTGGTGTCTGAAGACGGCACGGAGGTCCTTCTTGAGGACGTCCTTCCAGAAATGGAAGATGCTTTGCTTCGAGATGATGTTTTTACAGTGTATTCTCATGCGTCCGAATGGCTTGCGGAAACAGGCAACCCCTTGTTTGAGTCTTACTTGGACAAGGTGACATCGAGAGGAGACCTCTTCACCAACCGAGAAGGTGTGGAGCTTTTTTTCAGGTTTTACAACGACACCACCAAAACGTGGTTTCCCCTGGGCCCTTCCCCCAACCTAGGCGTCCGCCTGCCCTACTCCTACCTTCAAATCAAATTTGTTGAGGGGGAGGAAGAGTACACCACCTGGACCCACCCGTATTACATCTTCGAGGGGAGCAACAAGTTCATCCTCCCGCCGAAAGGAACCCAAGCTTCTGGAGACGAAATGCTGCTTAAGATTGGCGCAAAGTCGCGGTTGAGTTTCCCAGGCTTGGACCACCTGGACCATGTGGAGTATTCCCCATTTGAAATTGCTCGTATGGAGGTGACCAATGAGGAGTTTTTTGAATTTGTCCGAGACGGAGGGTACTTGAACGAAGACTGGTGGCTTGGTGCGAACCAAGACCCAAACAAAACCATGTCGCATGTAGAGATGATCGCTCAAATGAAAGACGCGACGGGGTCAACAGGTCCCGCCAACTGGGAGTACGGCCGCCCTCCGCGCGGGCAGGAGCAATTCCCAGTCACAGGAGTATCTTGGTACGAGGCCCAGGCCTACGCTTCTTACAAAGGAATGAGTTTGCCGACGGTGCACCAGTGGGCGAGCGCTGCAAGCTTGGGCAGTGCAAGCCGCTTTGTCCCCAAAAGCAACTTTTCGAAGAATCAAATGCAAAACGTTGGTGACTCTTTGACCATCAACCCTCAGGGGCTTTTTGACATCGCCGGGAATGTCCGAGAGTGGGCACACAACCAAGCCGGTGGGGGAGACCGAGCTGTATTGGGAGGTTGCTTCTTGGACGATGACTACAGCTTCAATGATTATTACAATCAACCAGCGATGAACCGAAGCATCGGAAATGGCATTCGATTGGTGCGCAACTTGGACAGCGGCCCGAGGTACAAAGCTTCTATGGATCCGGTTTTTGTTGCGCAAAGGGACTTCAGGTCGTTGCCTGGCATCAGCGAAGACGTTTTTGAAATTTACAGAGCTCGGTTTGACGACTACAACAAGACCTTGGACGCCCAAACGAAGAGGGTCCCTGTTGCAAGCGCTGGACCAGTGGTGGTTGAGCGCGTTGAACTTGCGGACATAGATGGGGACAGCGGCGAAATTTTGCCGGCATATGTTTTCTTCGACTCCACACAGAAAGCCCCCTACAAACCAGTCATCTTCTTTCCGGGATCGGGCGCCATCCACATGACGAATACGGAGATCATGCTGAAGGACCGCGTGGAAGATTGGGACTATCTTTTGGCCAATGGGTACGCAGTGATCCACCCAGTTTACACAAGCACCTATGAAAAGGAAGACCACCTCAAAAGCGACTATCCTGTAGCCACCAGGGACTACACAGAACACGTTTTATCTTGGGGGCGAGAATACAAAAAGGTCGTCGATTACATTGTCACCAGGACAGACATGGATGCCGAAAAACTGAGCTACTACGGCGTCAGTTGGGGCGGGTACATGGCCAACATCCTTTTGGCCATTGATGACAGGGTAAGGGCCGCAGTATTGAATGTAGCGGGGCTCTGTTTCCAACCCTCTGAGCCAAGCGTCGAGTCGTACATCTACACCCCAAGGATTTCATGTCCAGTCATCATGCTGAACGGAAAATACGACGTGTTCTTTCCGTTGGAAACGTCCCAAAACCCCATGTTTGAGTTGCTAGGCACGCCCGACAAAGACAAGAAGCACTACGTCTATCCGTCGGGGCACTACGTCCCAAGAGACCGCCTCATCGAGGAGCATTTGGGTTGGTTGCAAAAGCACCTCAAAAATTAACACTTGCCCTCTAGTCAAGGTTTTTGATGTTACTTGCTGCCTATGAAACATTTCAAAGTGATGAAATCAATGGTGTTTGCAGCCTCTTTTGCCATGGCATCAGTGGCATTCAGCCAAACAACAGGAAGCGAATGGGGATTCAACAACATTCCCGACAACTCGCAAGTCAATCAAATGTCGGGCCCACGATTTGGGGTCTCCTACATTTCTGATGGGACGACAGCTCAGGTGTTGAACCGAGTGCACCAAATGGACTCTGCAACCTTCAGCACCTCGAGCCTACCAACAACCTTTACAAC
>JBELJW010000017.1:0-21709 GCA_042089975.1 Flavobacteriales bacterium
AGGCCTTTACATGTCGCGTGTTGACCGATTCCAACAGGCCACAGGTCCCAACGGTGAAATCACAACCTTTTTTCGAGGAGCCTACGAACGAGTGGGTCTGTTGTCAGAGCAAGTCAGCACCGATCCCAAGGGTTACAACGCATTTCGCATCAATGCCAAGTGGAAGGCCGGTGGTGACAAACCAGCATTTCTGTTTTACCTCGGCGAGTTTTTGAGCACCCAACAAAACCCTTCCTTCATTCCAAAGATGGGGGCTTCGGCGCTGGTTCGTGCGCATTACCATGAATTGGATGCCTACCTGCCAGCGGGAGACGTCTTTGCGTGGGCAATGTATGCAGGCCTAGAGCGCATTGTGGGCAACGAGCTCACCGTGTCGAAAGGCCTCGATGCTGACGGCTTGCCTTTGCATTTGGACGGTTTGGGAACCGCTTTTGGCGCAGGTTTGGACATCAGCATGACCAAATCATCTTCGCTTTTCTTGAGAGGCAAAAGGGTGCGGTACCAGGACCGTTCATTCGAATCTTCACATCTCAAGGGCTGGGAAGCCACAGTAGAATTCAAAATCCAATTTTGATGGGCATGGACACGAACAATTTCACAAAGGCCCGAGGTATGCAATGCTTGATGCTATTTGGGATTTGCATTCCATTTGTGGTGACTGCTCAGTATCCATCTTTTGAATTGGGTGGCTTGGCCCGAGGGGTCGCTGATGTCGGCTTTTTGACAACAGAAGACACATTGGCCCGCGATGTGGAGGTCGAGTCCCACGCCATCTACGATTTGGCTTTGAAGGGGAACATCACCGCCAAGGCTGAAGTATATGCAGAGCTTCGCTTGGGCACCAATTTGGCCTTGTTCGATACAAGTGCGTCGTATGCTCAAGTGCGTCGGGTTCTCCTGGCGGGTGAACTTACCGACCATTGGCGTTATGAGGTTGGAGATATGGATGTGATGTGGACGCCATTCACGATTTGGAATTCACCCTCAGAAGGGTCCGTTGCAGAATCTGATTTGTTTTCGCAATGGCGAAGACTTCAGGATTATGAAAATTTCAGTGAGTCCAATTCATGGAGACTGCGTGGTGCAAAATTCGAAGGGAAATGGTCGACCAATGCGGGAGGGAAATTGAAAGCCTCCAATTTCATTTCCCGTCTCAAAGCTTCGGACGAAGTGCTTAGGCCAGATGTGGTTTTGATGGGATCTGCAGTTTCGTGGGAGCGAAAAAAGGCCTTTGCCGCCATTCGGATTCAGGATTTGGCATCCTTGGGAAAAACCATCCCCGATGGACAAGGCAGCCACGTGGCCAGCCTGAGTGGTGAGATAGGATGGACAGGCGAGGGGTGGTCGGTTCGCGGTGAAGTGGGAGGTTCATCAGCGACCACAATGGACGAAGATGGATCCCCTCAGCTTTCAGATTCCCGGACGCTAGGAGGATATTGGCATGCGAAGGGGGAGATTGCCGCAAGCGAGATGTGGAAGGCACGAATTTCTGCGCGCTCAGTCTCGGACACCTACATCTCGCCAGCAGCTCAAACAAAGCGAATTTCTTTCGACATGGCCCCAGCGTCCTTTGCCCAAATCGGCAACGGCACGTGGAATCGCCCCCTGTCCCAAGGTGATTTGCTGACAGCTCCTTATCTCCCTCAAGGTGCGAGGCCTTGGAACCGTGTTTTGCAACGTGAGCTTATGGCATTTGACCCTCGTTATGGGACGGCAAGTCCTTATGGCATGGCGACGCCCAATCGGCGAGGAATGGAGATTGAAGTTGAACGTGGAAATCAAGAAAAACCTTGGTCCGTCCTCGCAAGCATCTCTGGCCTCCAGGATTTGACTCCGGAAGGCGGCCTGAAGAGAAGGAGTTACCTCGGATCAACGCTCATGGGTCATTTTGATTTGGCTGCATTGTGGTCTGGCATGCAGTCCTTTCAAGTGCGCGGTGGTTGGCAAGGCCAGCATGTTCGTCGACCTGAAGCATTCTTGGCCCCTGTCGAGCTTACATCTTCTGTGCTTGATGTAGGTGTTGACTGGGCCATGACCCAAACCCTTCGGCTGGGCTATGGAGCCAAGCGTATCTCGTCTGAGGGGTTGGATTACGTCGCCTTGCGGGACGCCAATTTCACAGTGGTGGGATTCGATTTGGCAAATTTGAACTTGGAAGATCAGCTTCACGCATGGGGGTTGACTTGGCGGTTGAATGAGCGCACCGAGGCATCTCTCCAATGGCAGAGGTGGTCCATGCGAGATGATTTGATCGCCCAAGACGGGAAGGTCTCACGTGCATTGTTCCTTTTTCAAACCAAATTCTGACATGTTGCATTCCAATTTACATTCATCATACAGTTTCATTTTGACCATGGGCATTGCCCTTCTGGTCTTCGCAGGGTGCGCGAAAGAAGAAAGCTTGGGGCCTGAACTTGAAAGCTTGTTTGGGGACCTTGAGTTCACCGCTCCCTTTGGCCATGACATGCCCAACGGCGTCCATTTTGCGGAAGGTGAAGGCGTCCATTTTTCAGGGGAGTTCAACCTTCCGGTGGCTTACACCTTGTCCTTGACGGGTCAAACGTCAGGAGCCTCATACTCCTTTCAGGGCCAAGGAGAAAATGTCGCTGACCTTCTCTGGTATGGCGATTGCGATGACGTTTTTTTTCGGCAAAATGAGTGGGTTCATTGTCTGTTGGAGTTTGAAGATTTTCCTGATGATTTTCGGTTGGACTCTGTGTTTGTCTGGGAACAGCCAGACTTGTCGAGCCGAGGAAAGCTTTTGGCATCGTTCGAAGAATCCCAAGCCAACTATAGCTTGAGCAGCGGTGAGTTCACGCAGTCGCTGGATTTGTTGAGCGATGCCACAGATGCAGTGGAAGGCAGTGCATACATGAGCGGAGTCGGCTCAGGTGCGGCGGCGTGGTTTGGCGCATTGAGGATTTCTCTCAGTCCTCTTGACCTCCTGGGATTGGATCCAGAAGAAACCCATTTGAACATGCATTTGCGAAGTGACTATGACGGTTCAGCCACAGTCATCAAGGTGTTTGAAGATTCAGACGGTGATGGGTTGATCACTGCGGGGATGGACGAGGTATATACCACGAAATTGGCGCTCAACGCCGATGGGAACTGGCACCGAAGAAGCGTGCTTTGGTCGGATTTGGAATTGGATTTGTCGGGCAACAATGTGTCCATTGATGGTCAAATCGACATGGAGAAGATTGCCCGTATCGATTGTACAGTGAGTCAAATGGGAACCGCTGAAGGCACCTTTGGATTGGACATTGATTACGTGATCTTGACCCAAGATGGTCCTTTTTGAATTGGATGTCAAACCCCATATTTTGATGAAGTTTCCGTCTTTTTCTTTCTTTTCAGTTCGCGGAAGTGAAGTAAATTATCGCAGAAATTGTTCGACATGAAAAAAGTCCTTTTGTCCTCATTTTTTGTTTTTGTTGCCATCTCGACTTGGGCACAAGCAGATGGTGTTTGCAATCCGTCCTTTGAATCCGGCCTTGCAGAATGGCAGAACTTCGCCAACAATGGGGCCATTGCAACATTTGACACATCTTCCACGGCCGCCACAGATGGAGCTGTGGGCGCTTTGATCAACATCCAAGATGTGAGTGTCGGTACATGTGTGCTGAGCGCATGTGTCGCGGACATGTACGCCAATCAAACATACCGAATGACGTTCTGGGCGAAGTCAGACAATGGGGTAGAGGTGTTGGCCACGATGTCAAAAGCTTCGCCGGGCTACACCAATTTCGCATCTGCCAATGTGATTCTCACTGATGATTGGGTGCAGTATGAAGTTTCTGGGTCAGTGACAGAGGATTTCATATCAGACGTTCGTTTGGCGAAGTTCAAGTTCTTGTCAGAAGGTGTGGTCATGATTGACGACATCCAGATTGATATTTTGGAGCTTTCTCCTGAAGTGTGCCAGGGTGATTTTGAGATTGGCATTGATTCTTGGGCAGTGAATCAAAACGGTGGCTCAATTGCTGCAGAGGTGGATGCTGTCGATGCTTTTGAGGGGATGCAATCTGTGAAGCTTACAGTAGCAAGTGTGGAAGATGGTTCCCCCATTTTCTCGAGTTGCCCGACCTACATGCCTCCGGCAACTTCGCTGTTGGTCCACTTTTGGGCGAAATCGAGCACAGCAGGTGCGGTCCTAGAAGCCAAGACGGCCCTTCAGTTGGCGCCTTACACGGTGTACGGAGAGACTGTGGCTTCATTGACTGAGGAGTGGCAGGAATTCACATTCACAGCCTATTCAGAGAACGAAATCAACGGTGTCCGACTGGCCAAGTTTGCATTTCCGACCAATGGTGTGCATTGGATTGACAACGTATGGTTTGAGGAGGTGCCACCGTCACCTGTTCTCTGCAACGGCGATTTTGAAGCCGCTCTTGAATCGTGGGTGTCCTCTGTCGCCGAAGACGCTGATGCCACAATAGCAGCCACCCCTGCAACCTCATACGATGGGGTTGTTTGTGCCTATGCCGAGGTGAATGTTCCCGGGAGCTCATCATCGTCCGTGCAAATGGCGAGTTGCCGAGCCGGTGCGGTCCAAGATTCAACCTATGCTGTGAGCGTATGGATCAAAGGGACTGAACCGGGGCTTGCGTTCAACGTCTTGTCGGCATATGCCGACAGTCCTTTTGAGGCTTTGTTCGCGGAGACTTTCGAAACAGAGACAGAATGGACGGAGTACTGCTGGCAGTTTACAGCCGACTCCACCGTTTACGATGGCATTCGCATGGTGAAGCTTCAATTCCTTGAAGAGGGGACTTATTTTGTGGATGGTGCGGCATTGCAAGCTTTGGAACACGATTGCGCAAATGAGCCCGAAAATGTGGAAGAGCCGATGACCAATGAAGCCCTTTGCTTTCCGAATCCTGTCCGCCATCAACTGAACGTCACGGTGCCTCAGTCATGGGGGCAAGTTGAAGCTGACTTGTTTTCGAGTGCTGGACAGCGCGTTGGAGGTGGGGTTTGGCAAGGACAGACGACAATGGATGTTCAGCTTCTTCCCGCAGGGTTTTATGTTTTGAGCATTGCAAAAGAAAACGGGGAGCGCATGACAAAAGTGGTCCAGATTTCCTCCTATTGATCCCATTTGCTGTCGCCCATGAAATACGCTGTTGCACTATGCTTTATTGCAGGCTTGTCAAATGGATTTTTTGGCCAAGGTGATGATGTTTTCCCCATCTCGAGCACCAGACAATTTCAAAGTCCCGTTTCCATGTTGTGGGCAAGCCCCAGCGACGGCAGTCCATCCGAGCACGTGCTCACCCCCCAAGGGACTTCCGCCCCTGTGAAGGGGAGTCACTTTGGTTATACCCATCCCCATTTTTTGGGCGATGCTTCGACCCAAGACACAGCCGTTTTGGCAAGGAGCAAAGCCCTTGGCCCATCTTTCGTGAGGTTTCCTGGAGGAAATGGTAGCAACAACTACTTCTGGGATGGCAACCTTCCCGTTGCCATTTTGCAAGACGACGTCGTAACGATCGATGACTTGATTGATCCCGATGAATACAACATGGGGACCAATGAGCTTTTTCAAGTCTGCGATTCCACTGGGGCAGAGCCCGTTCTTGTGGTCAATTTCTCCTATGCTCGCTATGGCCCCGGTGAGGACCGAGTGGCTCAAGCGGCAGGTTATGCAGCCGATTGGGTGCGGCACGTGAACCACACTTTGGGCAGGAATGTGCGCTATTGGGAGATAGGAAATGAAAATTACGGTCCATGGCAGGCCGGCTACATGGTGGAGGGGGAGCAGATCACGGGGACCATGTACGGTCAGATTTTTCGGGTGTTTGCAGACTCTATGAAAGCCGCCGACCCCACCATTCATCTGGGAGCGGTGATTTACCCCTTGGACGAAGACTACGACGACTGGACGGCAGAAGTGCTGCCTCAGGTACAAAACGACGCAGACTTCCTCATTGTGCATGATTATTTTGTCAGGAATCCCAATGAAAACAGCATCTCCTACGGCCAAATGATGGCAAGCGTTTCGGAAGTGTCGGAAGATGCGGCGTCCGTAAGGTCAATGGTGTCGCAGTACACCTCGCAGCCATCAGATCATTTTGCATTGGCCTTTACTGAATACAACTCGAACACAGGAAATCGAGAGGTGGCGATGGCCAATGCGTTGTTCATTGCCCGTGTTCTTCTTGCTCAAATTCAGGAGGGCTTTGATTTGTCCATGATTTGGAATTTGCAAAGTGGGGTCGCCGCAGATGGAGGCAGTCATGGTTTGCTGGCCAAAAACAGCCCACATCAACCTAACGGATCGCCCCGGCCCGCTTACCTCGCGTGCTGGTTGCTTCAGAAATATTTGGGGGTCTCTGTCGCACCGTTTGATGTGGACATTTCAGGAATGTATGGAGTGGAAACAGAGCACGCCAACGGCACCAAAGGGGGAGTGCTGATCAATACAGATTCGCAAGCCCATACGTTGACATGGGACTCGCCATCCTCGTTGTCGCCCTTCGTGCATTGGGACGTTCTGCGAGCGACTCATGAAACCTCCAAACTCGTGATGTTGAATGACATCACTCCTGCCAGTGTGGAGGGAGGACCTGTTGCCCCCGAGCGAATGCTTGGAAGAGGAACCCTGCAGTCTGGTGCAGTCACCTTCACGGTGCCTCCTTATTCGATTTTGGCTTTTTCCCGGGCCTCCGCCCCGGAGGTTGAAACGATAGTGGCCTGTGAGCCTTACTTCCTAGATGACCAATTGTACACTTCCTCTGATTTGGTTTCAACATATGATTTTGATGCGGAAACGGGGGTTGCTGTCCCATTGCAATACGAGTTGATTGTGGCTGAACCCGGTTATTGCAGCACTGAAGGTTGTATGGATCCAGCCTTCATTGAATTCGACCCTTTTGCTGTTGCTGACAATGGCGCGTGTCAAACCCCAGTGGTGTTGGGATGCACATACGCTGAGTCGGCCAATTTTGAGCCAATGGCAAACGTCGATGATGGATCTTGCATGATGATGCTGAACGAAGATTGTCCAGAGGATTTGGACGGCGACGGTGCCATAAGCACATCAGACTTGCTCATCCTTTTGTCTACATTTTCTGTGATTTGTCAATGAAGCCCCAGACCACTCGCGCAGCTTGGATGTTGTGCATGATGTTGGGGCTTTTGGTTTCCCATTCGTCATTTGCGCAGCGTGCACCCATGCATGGAAATCCTGGCTGGTTTCTCGACGACTGGCAACCCAAAAAGGCAAAGTTACCTAGGCATGTGGAGCGCGCGACAGCGCCAGAGTTGTCTCCAGATGTTCATGCTTCGGTGGACTTGGCGGTCCCACTGACCAAGGTGAGCAAGTACATCTTTGGAAACAACCTTGGCATTTGGGTCAACCGCTCGAACGTCAACAAAGAGGAATTTCTTTTGCCACTGCGTGACATGGGCATTTCTGTCATCAGGTATCCAGGTGGGAATGCGTCGAATGACTTTTTCTGGGACGCCTCAACCAGAGCCGAGTGTCCTCCGGGTGTTCCCGATACCATTTGGAAAAACAACGGCAGGCAAACGCCACCAAAATTGGGGCGTCAAGGGAACTTTAAATTCAGCCCAGAGCACTACTACGAGCTGATGATGAGCACTGGATCGACGGGGTCTGTTTGTGTCAATTACTCCTATGCTTTGTACGGGGAAGAAGAAGATGAGGACGTACGCGTCGCACTTGCGGCCAAGTATGCCGGGGATTGGGTGCGACACGCGAATCTAGAAAACAAGCTAGGCATCAAGTTTTGGGAGATTGGCAATGAAAATTGGGGCCCATGGCAAGCCGGTTACAATGTACCAGGTCGCGGCAGCATCAGCCCCAAGAAATACGGGGAGCATTGCAGAATCTTCATTGAAGAGATGAAGGCTGTGGATCCTTCCATCAAAGTGGGTGTGGTGGGTTACCAAAAGCCCAAATCGAACAACCCAATTCAAAAGAGGTGGAACGAGGAAGTCTTGCCTGAAGTGGCAGACGTCGCCGACTACATCATTTTGCATGATTATTTCACGGAATTCAATGCAGTGTTGACGCCGGAGGAAATGTTCGCTTCTGTCGATACTGCGTATTCACATATCAATGTTGTGAATCAAGCGTGGTCCCAAACCGTTGGTGATTTTTCGATGCCAATGCCTATTGCGCTCACTGAATTCAACACCCGCAGCCGTGCAACCATCAGCGAAATGGATGGGGCCACCAATGTGTCGCATTCGGCGGGGCTATTCATTTCGCACGCTTTGGGAGAGTTCATCCGCCAAGGATACGGATCAGCCATGATGTGGGACCTTTCCAACGGCTACGCAGATGGAGAGGACCATGGCGTATTTGCATCTCCAAAGGAGCGTGATGTCCCAGTATTGACTCCCCATCCGTCGTTCTACCATTATCATTTGTACCACAGATGTTTTGGCGACACCTACCATGACGCTCCTACAGATCACCCCCAAGTGAGGGTTCACGCCTCGAGTTTTTCAACGGGAGAGGCTGGTTTGGTCATCCTGAATGGCAGCAATGAGCCCCACGTTGTGGAAGTTGAGCTGAACAACATGGAAGAAGCAAATACGGCCTACCAGTATCTCGTGCACAATGACGACCCCTTGTCCCGCAAAACCTACATCAACGGAGTGACGGGACCCCATACTGCGGGAGGACCAGAGAAATACTGGAAAATCCCTGCTCGATCTTGGAAGCTTGGCACCGACAAATTGGTGGTGTCATGCCCCCCTTTTAGCGCCAATTACATCATGGTCAAATGATGGACTTTGAGGTTTGTTTGTCAGGGATGTCGCCACCTTGTTCCTCCAGACAAGAGGAGAAATATATTCAATCCGGAAATCATGAATAGAGTTGTCGTCATGGGTGTTTTGCTTGTTTTGTTCTGTGTTGGTTGGGTTCAACTTGTTCCTGTTGTAGAAGAAGAATCAAGTCGCACGGAGGAGCCGGTGAATGTTTTGTTTGTGGCCTTGGACGATTTGCGCCCAGAATTGGGTTGTTATGGCAGTGACTTGGCCATCACGCCCCATTTTGATGCTTTTGCAAAAGAGGCCTACTTGTTTGAAAGGGCAGTGTGTGCAGTCCCGGTTTGCGGTGCCTCACGTGCATCCGTGATGACAGGTCTTCGCCCAAATGGCAGTCGATTCAGGACCTTTTCATCACGGGCGGATGAGGATGCGCCAGACGTGCCGACCATGGGGGCTTGGTTCAAGTCCAATGGGTATTTCACAGCATCGAATGGCAAGATTTTTCACAAAAATCAGGATTCAAAAGAGAGTTGGAGTGAAAAGCCGTGGAGGCCTGAACGAGACTTCCGTGATTATCAGAACCCGGACAACATCGCAGTTGCCGCGGCTCAAGGCCATGGGCCTGCCACAGAGCGCGGCCAGACTTCGGCTGTATATGCGGACGATTTGACCTTGGCGAAGACCTTGGACGACCTTGAGAGACTGGCCAAAATGGAGCAACCCTTTTTTTTGGGAGTGGGTTTTTTCAAACCTCACCTCCCTTTTTGTGCTCCTCAGCGTTTTTGGGATCTCCACAATCCTGACTCCATTGGTCTTGCGGAGAACCGTTATGCCCCACTTCATGCACCAGAAGCAGCGATGCATTCCTTTGGTGAATTAAGGGCTTACCAAGACATTCCAAAAGATGTCAATCAGGACGTCCCTGATTCCATGCAATTGGTGTTACGACATGGATACCAGGCATGTGTGAGTTATGTGGACCACCTGTTTGGGCAGCTGATGCAAAAGCTAGAAGAAACGGGAATGGCAGACAACACACTTGTGGTTGTTTGGGGAGACCATGGATGGCAATTGGGGGAACACAGTTTGTGGGCAAAGCACTGCAATTTTCAGACATCATTGAAAGTGCCTTTGCTCCTTCGTCTTCCAGGTCAGAAGTCGGGTCAACGCGTTGCGCCTATGGTGGAGCTGACGGACTTGTACCCCACCATTTGCGCCATTGCAGGATTGGATGCCCCAGAGCATCTTCAGGGAACGGATTTGGAGCTCGACATGAGTGAGTTTGGTGATGCCAGCAACCGCGTGACCTTCTCGAAATTCCACGGCGGAGAAACCGTCACAACAGAGCGATACAGTTACACGGAGTTCAGACAAAAAAAATCAGGTGAGTTGCGCGGCTTGATGCTTTTTGATTTGTCAACCGATCCGGACGAAAACTCAAACGTTGCAAGCTCTTCCGAATATTCGGAAGTTCGGATGTCCTTGTCGCTCAAGTTGGACTCCCTCAGACAGTTGACAAAGGCACTTTGATTGCATCGCCAAATCATAGTCGGTTTTGTTGGCCTCCTGAGCTGCTTGGTCCAATCAAAGCAAAGAAAAAAACCCTTGACAACAAGTCAAGGGCTTTTCAAATGAGCCTTGCTTTAAGACGTCCTCAGTCTTCAATGCACCGAACGCTGCAACCGGTGACATCCCAGTAGGATTGGCGGGTAAGTTGATTCGAGCCAGAGCCAAGGGTACGCTGCATGACATCTCCACTGGAGGTGGATGTCGAACTCCAGTAGGTTCCAAAGTAATTCAAGCTGTAGGTGCCTCCGTCCGGCCAAGCATGACCTCCCCCGGAACCATTGAAGCCATAAGTGTCTGTGCCATTGCCGCTCTGAGCCCATCCGGATTCAGCCTTCAAGACTTCGCCCATTCGCTTGCCTTGTCCAGCAATGACCAAATATGACTCCAGTTCCATCCAGTCCAACTCTGTTGGTACGTGCCACCCTGCAGGGCATAAGCCACCATGTTGGGTCGTCGTTGCAGCGATTCCGTTGTAGAGGTAGCCTTGGGCATTGAAAGTTGAAGAAGAAGTGTTGTAGCTCGTCAGGGCAGGGGTGTCCAGATTCGGGAAGTTTGCAGCTTGTTCTTCCGGGATTTCAGTGCCGTCCCGGTATACGGTCGAGCGAAGATTTGCTGCAAACCAACATTGGCCTCCAATCGCCACAACGGGGTAGTCGTAGTTGTCAAAGTTCAGGCTTGAAACACAATCAGCAGTCGTTGCCGCTGGATCGTATGCACAACTTCCGTCGTCCAAAGTTGCCAATGGGTCAAAATTCAACGCATCTGAATCGGTGCATCCTGCACAACTTTTGAAATCACAAGATCCATCGTCGACAACGGCATCGGAATTGAAGTTGCATGCCGTTTGGTAGGTGCAACCTTCCTCTTTGCGACATCCAAAGAGAACGACAGCAGAGAACAAGGTGAGTGCAAGAAAAAGATGTTTCATGCGGCAATTTTAAAACCCAAAACACGCAATGACAACTTGCAGAAGAAAAATGATTTTCCCAATGCATGGCTTCATTTGGAGCCGCACGGTCAAGGCATGCCGTTGGCCTGATTAGCGCTGAGCGTCGACCTGTATTTTGGCAGCGACAGCTTTTGCGCGTCTTACGAGTTCAGTGACGTCGTCGCCTGGATCGCCATGGATCACTGCCAAGGCCATTCGGCGGTAAGGCCGAACGGTCGGCTTCCCAAAAACCCAAAGATCGCTGTTGGGCGAGGCCGCCGCTGCAGCAAGTCCTGTGATGACAGGGGTGGAGCCTGCATGGGATGCGAGCGATTCGGGGGCCAAGACCACCGCACTGGCCCCAGGCCGCTGTTGAACGATGGCGGGCACCGGCAATCCAAGGACGGCACGGGCATGCAGTTCGAATTCCGTGAAGTTTTGGGTCCCGGCCAATGTCACCATGCCCGTGTCGTGGGGTCTTGGGGACAGTTCAGAGAAGTAGACCTTGCCCGACTCGCCGCTCTTGGGATTTTGGATGAAGAACTCCACCCCCCAAATGCCGCTGCCACCGAGTTCAGCCGTGACGTCGGCCGCCATGGTTTGGGCTTGCTGAAGCAAGTTGGGCTCCATCACCGCGGGCTGCCAGCTCTCTTGATAATCGCCGCGCTCCTGCCTGTGTCCAATGGGTGCGCAGAATAGGGTGTCCCCATGGTCTTGTGTCAAGGTGAGCAAGGTGATCTCATAGTCGAAGTCGATGAACGCCTCCACAATGATTTCGGCCAAGTCGCCCCGTGAGCCTTCCAAAGCGGTTTCCCAAGCCTTTTCGACATCAGTCTCGGTGCGGATGAAGCTCTGGCCTTTGCCGGAACTTGACATCAAAGGCTTGACCACACAGGGCATGCCCACGGCTTCTACCCCGGCTTGGAGTTCGTCAAGTGACGTCGCGTATTTGAATGGGGCCGTCTTCAGCCCGAGTTCATTGGCCGCCAAGTCACGGATGGCCCGACGGTTCATGGTGAAATGTGCCGCCTTCGCTGAAGGCACGACGCGGATGCCTTGCTTCTCGTATTCGTAAAAGCGCTCGGTACGGATGGATTCAACCTCGGGCACCACGATGTCAGGTTGGTGCTTCGCGACGATGGTGTCGAGCGCTTCTCCGTCGAGCATGGAAATCACTTCAAAGTTGTCGGCCACCTGCATGGCAGGTGCGTCAGCATAGGCATCAACGGCAATGACATGTTGGCCCAAACGTTGAAGGGCGATGACAACCTCCTTTCCGAGCTCGCCCGAGCCGAGGAGCATGATTTTTTTCTGCATGACGGCAAGTTAGCACGGCACCCTCGTCGAAGCGAGGCATTCGTCGGCTCGGGTTTTATCCATGTTCGTTCGAATCGAGGTTGATGCTGTTCGTCTTCTAGCTCGTTGGGTTCAAGACGCCTGCGGTAGTTATCTTTGAGTAGACGTGAAGCAAACTACCTAACATCGGCACAGGTGACCAGTCTTACAAAATTCAAATACAACACTATGAAACTCTTTCGCACCAACCAGAACAAATCCGAACGAATCACGCGATTGATCATCTCGCTCTTTTTGTTGCCTTCATTTGTTGTGCTTGAGCCTTCTTGGTACTCTACACTTTTGGGCACTGTTGGGGTCATTTTGTTGTTCAACGCAATTGTCGGCACCTGTTTCATCTATCGGTTGTTTGGTGCCAGCACCTGTCAGGTCTGAGGCCTCGCTGGCATTCACCTTTGAACTTTGTTGAGTAGAAAGTTGCTGCACTACTTTTGCAAGCGTTTCAAAAAATGAATGGCTCTATTGATCATCCAATGGATGGCCGACGGCATTTTGAGCAAACCACGGAATAAAGCACTCGAAATAAGTCACCAAAAGGGCGGTCAGAATGAAGCGGATCAATGCGTACAAAAGGTTGTTTGAAGTGGAAGGGGACATTGATCTCGGGGCACTCAAAAAGACCCAATGATCGTCAGCAACTTGGAGGATGTCACTCTGCGTGATTGGACGGAAACGCTTCAGAGGAAGGCTTCCATCCGTCGTGCTTTTCTTTTCGTGTTCATTGAAGAACTGCCAGCCCTCCAAGTCTAATTGGACAGCTCTGATGACTCCGATGTTGTCAATCGGCAATGAATCAATTTGTTCACTCAAAAGCAACTTAACACCATTTGCAAAGGCGTCGGTCGCGGATTCTTGGTCGCTCAACGAACCCACGCCGAAGGTCAAAAGGAGTAGGCAAAGTTGGAGTCGAAAAGGACTTGTCGTGGGCGCAAAATAACCGAAGGCACCTTCGTCTGGCCACTGTTTTTTTTGGACTTTGGCCTGCACTGCGAACTTGTCGACGGGAGAAGCAATTTCTCTGTGTCTCTTTTGTGGTGTTGCCATTTCCCAAGAAATGAGTATCTTATGTTACATGCTCAGGAAGTTGTCATTTTGCTTTTTAAGTTTTGTGCCTCTCTTTTCTGGAGCCCAAGCGGATTGTCCATTGCCGTCAGAATTCTGTGGGGTTGGAACCGTTTGGGACGAGCCAACCCAGACGTGCATTGTTGCTTTTCCAACAGATTCAAACTTTGACGGTTGTGTTCAGTTGGAGGACCTGTTGGATCTTCTAGCATCTTATGGTGGTTGTGCCATCGAAGAGCCATCATGGGAGTGTGGAGATTTGCTCATGTACCAAGGCCACGCCTATTTGACAGTGCCGGCAGGGGGGCAGTGTTGGTTTGCAGAGAACCTTGTGGCTGTTGAATATGCCAACGGTGAGGAGATCCCATCCACGCTCACGGACAGTCAATGGAACCATGCAAACCAAGGTGCAACCACGATTTACGGAGAAGATGCTGGCTGCAATGACTACTCCCCTGACATTGATTCTTGCGACCCACAGGTTGCCTTAGAAGAATATGGTCGGTTGTACAATTGGTACGCGGTGGACGACGAAAGGGGGCTTTGTCCTGCGGGTTGGCATGTGCCGTCTGAATCTGAGTGGTACGAATTGGTATCCCAATGGGGAGGCTATTCCGTAGCCGGCGCAATGCTCAAGTCAACGTATGGTTGGAGCTACTCAGGTCAGGGAACCAACACAAGTGGATTCAATGGAATGCCTGGGGGAAAGCGGCAGGATGGTTCGGGGTATTTCTCCAGCGCTGGCGACAAAGGGACATGGTGGACTTCCACTCCCTATTCAAGTTTGGCCCGTTACTCGGAGTTGCGGTTCAACAGCAACGGGGTGACAAACTCTTACGCTGATCGGGAAACGGGTTATTCGGTCCGCTGCAGCAAGGATGACAATTGACTCGGTGCGCACCGACCTGACCAAACAGAGAAGGACGGTTGAAGCTGTTTGGCCCATGTCCGATACGAGGTAGCATATGGGGTTTTGCTCTATTTTTGTCAAAAAGAAATGATGAAAGATATGCTAGTCGTGGGGACGCTGAAAGCGGGCCAATTCCAAAAGTTCATGGGTTTCATGAAATCCGATGAAGGGATGGCTGAAAGAAGAAAGATTGCTGATTTGAGCAAAACCATAGGAACTGTTGCTCCAGACCATAGCAAGGTCATGTTCAAAATCGCAGTCCACGACTTGGCTGCTTTGCGTGCTTTTTTGGATGGTTCCAACCCGGTGTCCAAGCCTGTTTTCGACGAAGTCATGGAGGATTATGAAATCTACGACCTCCAGAAAGCGTAACCTCCGTTAGCCTTCCAAACAAAATGCCATGAACGCAATTCTCCGTTCTCTCCTTTTTCTGGGTTTGTTTTCGGTTGTCTTGCAGACCCAAGGGGCCACCTATCTGCCATCTGTTTTGCCGGTTGTAAGTGATTCAACGTGCTCCATCAATTGTCAGGATCCAGGCTACCGCTTGATGACCCAAGTTTTGGACGGCGAAACCATCACAAGAGAGTACATCATCCACGTGCCCTCTGGTTACCAAGAGGGTGACAACCTGCCTTTGGTCATTGTGTACCATGGGTTTGGTGGCTGCGCATACTACATGCAAGAGGAGGCGGGCAATGGTGCACTGAATGATTTGGCTGACGAGGAGGGTTTCTTTGTCGCCTACCCACAAGCAGCCTATCGTCCTGCGAAGGAGGATGTATACTGGGAGCCCGGATTCAATGGAGGGGAAAGCATCTACCTGGACGACATCTACTTCACCGAGCAAATGATGGGCCACATCCACGATGAGTTTTCAGTGGATTTGTCGAGGGTATATGCAGCAGGGTACAGCAATGGTGGAATGTTGACATACAGCCTTGCATGCTTGCGTGGCGATTTGTTCGTCGCCTGCGGGGTGATGTCAGGAGCATTGCTTGATGACATGGCCACTTGTGACCCTACGCACCTGGTGCCCTTGATCATCTTTCATGGCACAGGAGATTTTGTTTTGCCGTACAACGGCGGGCAATATTACACGCCTGTCCAAGATGTGGTGAGCCAATGGCTGGTCCACAACCAAATCCCTGCCTCGGGTCTAATCTCCACGGAGTTGAACGGTGGCAACGTTGTCCATGAGAACTACCAAGGAGGTGCGGACAACACATGCTTGTCCTTTTACACGGTGGAAGAGGAATATGGATTTCCGGGTGACCATGTCTGGTTCAGCCAAGACATGGATGGAGTTTCTCCGACCAGAATCATGTGGGAGTTCTTCAGCGAAGGGTGTGGGGGCACGAGCGGGACGCCCCCTGAAATGGAAACAGGGGTGGAGGTCTTTCCAGTGCCTTTTGACGACCAGGTTGTTTTTGGAAATCAATCCATGTCTTTGGCCCGTTATGCCATGTTTGATCTCCAAGGGTCACTCGTCCACCAAGGACGTGTGGGTGCCGATGGCTCCATTGTGGGGTTGGGTGGTTTGACTCCTGGTTTCTACGTCTTGAACGCAGGGAGCCAAACGTTCAAACTGGTGAAGTGATCGTCTGCTTCCGAGCGCCCCATCTTGTCACGGAGCACTGGAGTGAACGCAGCATTCAATCTTCTTTGGACTTAGGAAACCGAGAGAAGTTCCCCATCCCATCCATGTCGAGTGGGTCCGCTTGGGTGTCCAATTGTCGTTCTTTTTTGTCCACCTTGTGGCCATTGTAGATGTTCCAAATCATGATGGCCATGTAAAGGGAAAAGATGACGAATCCCGTCACAAACATGGAGATGCTCATGCTTTCCGTGGCCTACGCTGCCGAATGGCAATGGAAAAAAGAAGGATGGTTCCGGCCCAATGCGCTGAATACAAGGCTTCATCTGTGTGTCCCAAAAGACCCAAACTCACAGAGTAAAGAAGGCACACAAAGGCCAGCAAAACGGCATACCACTGGCGGATGAATTGAATGAAGATCATTTTCTAGGTTTTCATGGGGTTGTGCTGCAAGCGAAACAGCCATGCCGCATGTGAAGAACCGATGATGTTGGGTTCTTGTTCTAAAGTGCCTGCACACCGAGACTTGGAGGGCATCTGAATCCATCATTTTGAACTCGGATTTCCTTGGACCAGCATTTACATTGCGCACATGAAACTGTTGCGCACAGCGATCTTGTTTGGGTGTGCCATTGCCTTCCTTGGATGTGCGGATGAACATTGCGTTTCGCCTCGTTGGTATGGCTACGATTATGAGGTTGTCCAAATTGGCGCGCAATGTTGGTTCGCTGAAAATCTAAGAACCGAGGTGTACCGCAATGGGGATGAGATCGCTTATTGCGGTGGCGACGAGGAATGGCGAAATGCTCCATCTGGGATGCGCTGCTCTTATGAACATGATGCCCAGATGGACATGGTCTATGGTCAACTTTACAACGGCCACGCAGTGTTGGACGATCGCGGGCTTTGTCCCATAGGATGGCATGTTCCCTCGAGTGACGATTGGGACGAATTGGTGGCTTTTGTGAGCGAAGAATCGGCTTATGGTCTTGAGGTGGAGGGGTGGAACGGCATGGCAGATTGGGAGGTCGGTGAATTCTTGAAGGACAGCTGCTGTTGGCTTCCGGAGCATCTCCTGCGCAGTCCGGATTTTCGTCCCCAGAACAACCATGGTTTCAATGCAATTCCATCTGGAGAGAGGGCTTTCGATGGATATTTCTCCAATTCTGGGAGGTATGGCAAGGCTTTGTGGTGGACATCGAGCGAGGTTGGCAATGAAGTCGAATACAGGTATGTCAGGGCCATCGATTCAGCGCTTTATGACGCAACGGCCATGAAAACGCGGGGTTTTGCGGTTCGTTGCATCCAGGATGCCCAGAGAGTGGCGCCAAACGACTTGATGGAGTAGAACGACGGCATCCGTATGCGAGCCTTCCTTCATAGGCAAACCAAGATCATTGGTCTTTTGTGCCTTGAATCATTGACTGGATGAAGAATTCGCCCATCGATTCCACGAGAGGTTGATTCAATTCTGAGCGCTCAGGGTGCCATTGAACACCGAGATAGCACGGATACGCGACCGTATCCCGCCTCCGCAACCCCTCGCACAGTCCATCGGGACTTTGTGCCCAGGCTTCTAAAGTTTCTGAAAGCTTATGAACCCCTTGGTGATGATGTGAAATGACAGAAGATTGCTCGCCAATTTGGATGCCTGCGATGGATTGGATGGCAACAACTGAATGAATGGTGTCGCGGTGATTTTCTTCGGTTCCAGCGCGGTGAGCATCGCTGCCCAATGCTTCAGGCAAATGGGGGTGAAGCGAGCCTCCGGCATGAACATTCATGAACTGCATGCCTCGACAGATGCCCAAGCATGGGAGGTGCGTGCGATCGATCCAATGGAGCATCATGGACTCAAGCGAGTCTCTCTCTTGGTCAATGGATTCACATGACATGGTGTCTTGAGGTTGTCCATATCTTCCTGGATGGACATCGGCTCCACCTGTGAGCAAGATGCCGTCGGCCTTGGGAAGAGTTGAAACGAGATCAAGGGCAGTCAATTCTGTTGCATTGACCCAATGGATGGTGGTCGATTTTTCGGCTGCAATGGGGTTGAGATAGTCCTGATAAGTGTTGCTTTCCCAAAGTCTTGAGGCAACAATGATCAATGAGTCAGGGCGTCTTTCGTTCTCTGTACTGTTGCATTTTTGTGGCGGTTCACAACCAGCCAAAACGAGCACTGAAGCGACAGTTGACCAAAACATTCGTTCATTCATTGTTGGGAAAAGATATTCAATTTGAATGAAGGGGCGTTGTCAGTCCTATCACTTGAGCCGATTTGAAATCGAAGAGGCTCGACTACATTTAGGGAAAATCCTCCCTAAAACTGATCGTGATGAAATTGTTTCGTGGCATGCGCGCTTTAAGCCTAGGGGAGGGAAACACTTCAAGCTATCTCAAATACGCTTTTGGGGAAATCGTGTTTGTGGTGGTAGGAATTCTACTGGCATTCCAAATCGATAATTGGAACGACCAAAGGAAAGCGGACATTCATGCGCGCCATTTGTTTGAGCAAATTCAAAGTGAGTTGGTCCTCAATATCGAAAATTGCAACACGGTTTTGAACGAGTACAGGGGAAAAGACACCTTGGTTCACGACATTTTGGAGGGGGTCGTTGACCGGCAGGATTACAGGGATCATTGGGAATACGGCATTGTTCTGCTCACCCAGAAGGAGGTGGAAGTGTCGTCCGAGGCATTTGTGAATCTGGTCAGTAGTGAGGATGTTTTTTCGAAAGATCAAAGATCCATATTGCTTGAACTTAAAGAGCTTTATGGGAATGACAAGAGGTATGTTGACAATCTAAATGAGATTGCCACGGGCAACGCGCTTGCTTACCACAAGCAATTCAAAAATGAGCAGCCTTGGTATGCGGATTTGTTCATGAATTTTAGGGTGCCAGAGGAGATGATCGACTACTGCGTGGAGGATCCCTTTTACTTCAATTCTGTGGCACATTTCCAATTCATCCATTTGAGAAACCATGTCCGATACACGCTGAATTTTCGAAACCGAGCCATTGCCATCCATGAAAGGTTGGCGAGCCAGATGGATTTGTCCTTGGATCCTGCCATCGCAGCAAGTGGTTCAGGTCATGAAGATTTGTTGGGGAACTACAGTGGTGCTGATCTGGACCTGGTTGTGGCGATGAATGAGGGCAGGTTGATGGCGCGTCAGACAGATGCGAAAACGGGCTTTGAACGGAGTCTTGAGCGCGTTTACCCAAACAATTCAGAAGAATTCATGCTTGGGGATCGATTTGGTCAAGTCACCCGCAATGAGGCTGGGGCAGTTTCCTCTCTGCTGCTTTCCCAGGGAACGTTGAGAACGGAGTTTGTCAAAATCCCTTGATCTGGGACTGCGGAAGCCATTGGAGAGGTGAGTTTGGATGCGGGCGATTTCGAAAGTACGGACCTCAACTGAGCCACGAATTGTCTACTTTCACCAGACTTAGGAGCATTTCCTAAATGTCAAAAGCATCTCATGAAAGCCATTCTCTTCGTTTCCATCTTTTCCTTGCCATTCCTCATCCACGCGCAATGCGCATTCACGGAGGTCACCATTGAGACCTCCACGGGGCAGTGGAGTGAAGAGATGTCTTGGGATCTTTACCATGTTCTTGAGAATGGAGAGGAGTTGATCGCCACCTTCCAAGGGGAGACCAACCAGACCACAACCAGTCAAGAACTGTGCTTGGAGGATGGATGCTACTACCTCCAGGCTTTGGATTCTTGGGGAGACGGATGGAATGGGGGAGAGGTGTCCTGCACCCCCATCCTTGAAGGATTCGAGCAATCCTTTGAATTGGAGGAAGGCTATGAAGGATATCTGGCCTTTCAAGTGGGGGATGGCGTCTGTTCCACCAGCTTGCCGGGATGCACGGACCCCAATGCCCTGAACCCTGTTCAGGGGGCCAACACGGACGACGGAAGCTGCGTCTACATCGAGACCTTCTCTTATTCAGAGATCGGGAGCGCGGAGGTCCTTGAGCGTGAGTACATCTACTACCATCCGGAGTCAGCATCAGCAGGATGTCCATTGGTCTTTGTGTTCCACGGTTACACCGGCAATGCCCAAGACATCATGGAGTACTCAGAATTCAATGCGCTGGCCGAAGAATTTGGCTTCGCGGTGTGTTACCCCCAAGGCAGCACAGATGGGTCTGGCAGCACCTTTTTCAATGTCGGGTATGACTTTCAACAAAACGAAGATGTCGACGACCTGGGGTTTGTTCTGGCCTTGAATGACCACCTCCAAGACAATCAATCGCTGGACCCTGCTGCCGTTTATGCCACAGGCATGTCCAATGGAGGGGACTTTTGTTACCTGTTGGCATGCCAAGCATCTGAAGTGTTTCAGGCTGTTGCGCCAGTGGCAGGGATGATCATGCAAGACATCATGGACGCATGCAATCCAACCACCACCACTTCCATCTTGGAGATTCATGGCACAGACGATGACGTGACGTACTATGAAGGGGACCCCAACAACGAGGACGGATGGGGCGCCTATCCCAGCATTCCCCAGACCATGGATTTCTTTTTGGATTTGTTCCAATTGTCAGGTGCCGCGACCTTCACTGCCTTAGATGACCTGGACCCGACTGACGGCAGTGAGGTGACGGTGTCTTCTTGGTCCAACGATGAAGGATGCCCGCGGGTGGAGTTGTACGATGTGGTAGGAGGAGGGCACGATTGGCCCGGAGCCTGGGGCAACATGGACATCGATGCAAGTCGGGTGGCCTGGGAATTTTTTGAAAGCACCTGCAACAACGAACCGTCCAACATCGAGTTGGGGGCTGCGCCCATGCAGCCGACCGCAGCAGGCACTTGGGACCTCCTAGGAAGGCCTGCCGACGTCAATCAATCAGGACAAATTTTGATCCAGCGGTGGACCAACGGAAAGGTCAAGAAATCCTTCCGCCTCCGCGAATGAATGTGCGATGTGGAAGAATACTGAGAACATGGGCATGAAGAAGTCAAGAGCGGGGAACAATGCCATCGTCCAGTGGCTGCTGGTCGGGCTGCTTTCATTTGCTTTTGTGGGCTGTTCACTTCAAAAACGAACCACCCTGCCTGGCTGGCATTGGGAGCACGAAAAGACAGCAGTTCATCAAGGCCCCATTTCCAGCGTAGAGACCTTCCCCAAGGATCGTCATCATTTGGGCATCCTGCGCCGTCGTAGGGCGTGCATTCAGTCGAAGGTTGACCTTTCCCAAACATTGCAAGTTTCAGCGCAAACTTCCTTGCCAAAACAAGATATTGAGGCCTTGACCATGCTTGCCGCGTCGGAGGTTGAAGAAGCCAACCAGCATTCAACTTTGATGCTTTCTTCAGCTGACCCGGACAAGAATGCAGAAAGTGAGACGACCGACAAAGAGCCCAACAACTGGTTGATGGCTGCCTTGGTGATGCTCGCCATGGGCATGGTGATGCTGCCATCTCCTCTTGCCGGCGTTCTTATTGGATTGGCGCCGTTCATATTCTCTCTCGGCCAGGTGGTCAGACTTTCTCGATTGGAGGAGGCCAAAAAGAAAAA